>DATHRM010000327.1:0-30780 GCA_035465295.1 Woeseiaceae bacterium
CGCGGGCCGGCGCAACAACTCCGTCGCTACTTTACTCGCCTTGGTGACGGAAAATGAACCTCCTGGAAAAATCATTGCGTCATTCGTCGCCAGTTACCCGCACCGCCTGGTAGGACCGGCGCTCGGCTCCGTCGTCCGCCCCCAACGACACGGGTGCCGCCTGGCCCGCGATCAGCGCGATGGTCATCAGCAGCATGATCGTGATGCTCACGATCTCGTTCAGGTATTGGGCCAGGTGCTTTTTCACCGCCGGTCTCCGCAATCAGGTCTAACTGAGCTAGTGTTATAGTTGACTATAACACCATTTCGACGGATTGCAAGCCCGTAACGGCAAAATTTAACCCCGCCTGCCTCCGCGGGCCGTTTATATACGCGAGGATCGCCAGGAGAGCTTCGAACCCGTGGATTGCAGCACCTGTTTTACCCGGACCCGGGGCGCTGTGGCGCCCTGCCGCCGATGGCCGTGACGGAACGAATGCTGCAGCCGGCACCTCGAACGCTTTCCCAATCGGCGTGCCTCGCCTATGCTCCGCGCATGGAGCACAGGCCTGAAGACAGCGCGCTGATGCTGCGCTACTGCGACGGCGACGTGGCCGCGTTCGAGACGCTGTATCGCCGTCACAAGGACGCGCTGTTTCGCTACTTGCTGAGGCATTGCCGGCAGCGTGCCGCCGCGGAGGACGTGTTCCAGGAGGTCTGGGGCAAGATCATAAAGTCGCGCGACAACTACCGGCCCAGCGCAAAATTCACGACGTTTCTCTACCACGTGGCGCACAACTGCTTTATCGATCACGTACGCCGCAACAAGCGGCACGGCGGCACCGCGGACATCGATCCCGACTCGCAGCCCGATGACGGCGACTGCCCCGAGGCGCTCGTCGAGAAAAGCCTGGCCCGGCGCAAGCTGGATACCGCGCTGAGATCGTTGCCGGACGAACAGCGCGACGTATTCCTGCTCTACGAAGAAGCCGGCCTGAGCCTGGACGACATTGCCGCGATAACCGACTGCAAGCGGGAGACCGCCAAGAGCCGGCTGCGCTACGCCGTCCGCAAGTTGCGTGAGGCACTGGACGAATCCCCGGAGACAGCATGAGCGACAAGCGCACGAAAACCGACGAACCGGGCGACCCGCGCGTATCTGCGGCCTATCGGGAGATGGCCGATGAACGTACGCCCGAACATCTCGATCACGTCATCCTCAATGCCGCACGCGGCGCCGCAAAGCCGCGGTGGCGCAAGGCCGGCGCGTGGTTGCGCCCGGCCGCATGGGTCGCGACCATCGGCCTGTGCGTTGCCATCGTAGTCGAGATATCACTGCTGCCCGACCCGGAACCCGCCGAATTCGACAGTCTCCCGCCGGCCTCGATGAAACCGCCTGCGTCGGCGGACAACGTGGACGACCGCGTCGAAAAGACACGCGCCGAGCCGCGCGCCGCGCAGCAAATTCAAAAACCGGATCGGGGCAGAGCCGCGGAAGCCGCGAGTCCGCTCCGGCAGCAGGCGGACAGCGACGCGCAGGCACCCGCATCGTTCCTCAGCAATGCGCCGGCGGCAATGCGGTTCGAGGAAGCCATCACGGAGCGATATTGCGACGAAACGGCGACCGCGGACCCCGATAGCTGGCTCGAGTGCATACTCGAACTGGAACGCCAGGGCCTCCACGAGGCGGCGCGACTGGAGCGGGAGCGACTGGCACTGGCGTTTCCGCCGCCGGAACTCCCCTAGTTTCGGTTCTTCCCGATGTCGCGGCGGGAGCGCGATGCTAGAATCGCCGGCCCCGGAGATTGCAAAGTCTTGCTGCAGGCTGGCCGGGGGACGGCAGCATCCATTCAGACCGGCTAACAGGGAATCACATCATGAAATCACCCGTTCGCGTAACGATCACCGGTGCCGCCGGCCAGATCGGCTATCAACTCGCCTTCCGCATCGCCTCCGGGCAGATGCTCGGCAAGGACCAGCCCGTGATCCTGCAGCTACTCGAAATACCGCAAGCCCTGGATGCCCTGAAGGGCGTCGTCATGGAGCTCGACGATTGCGCATTCCGGACGCTCGCGGGCGTCGTTGCGACAGACGACCCGAACGACGCTTTCAAGGACAGCGACTATGCGTTGCTGGTCGGCGCGCGGCCGCGCGGCCCCGGCATGGAGCGCAAGGACCTGCTGGAAGCCAACGCCGCGATTTTCTCGGTACAGGGCAAGGCCATCAACGACCATGCGAGCCGCGACATCCGCGTACTCGTCGTCGGCAACCCTGCCAACACCAACGCACTGATCACCGCCAGCAACGCGCCCGACATCGACCCCGGCAACATTACGGCCATGACGCGGCTGGACCACAACCGCGCCATCGCACAGCTGGCTCAGAAAACGGACAGCCACGTCAGCGACGTGCAGCACATGATCATCTGGGGCAACCATTCCGCGACGCAATACCCGGACGTCAACCACGCGAGTGTCGCCGGCAAGCCGGCCAGGGACCTCGTCGACGAGGCATGGCTGGCGGACGAGTTCATTCCTGTCGTTCAGCAGCGCGGCGCCGCGATCATCAAGGCACGCGGTGCCTCGTCGGCGGCCTCGGCGGCCTCGGCGGCCATCGATCACATGCACGACTGGGCACTCGGCACCAACGGCGACGACTGGGTCAGCATGGCGATCCCCGCCGACGGCAGTTACGGCATCGAGGCGGGCGTGATTTACTCGTACCCGGTGCGTTGCAAGGGCGGCAAGTACGAAATCGTGCAGGGGCTCGATATAGACGACTTCAGCCGCTCGCGCATGGACGCCACGGACGCCGAACTGCGCGAGGAACGCGCTGCTATCGAGTCCCTGCTCTGACGTGACGCACTCGATGGCGCGGTTTGCGTCACGATGTTAGTGTTTGTTGCAACCGCAATTTCCTGAATCGGGAGTACCGCGCGTGTCCAGTTTTATCGTGAGCCTTTTCTGGTTGCTGCTGTTCGTGGGCGGCGCCATCTACCTTGCCTATCAGCGAATCGACCTGCGCACGTCGACGATCGCAGCGGGACTGGCGGTCCTCGCATACACGATATTCGGCGAAGGCAGCTTCCTGTGGAAACTGGTCCTGTGGGCGGCATTCGGCGCCATGATCGTGCCCAACCTGATCGAGTTCCGGCGCGAGAAGATCACCAAGCCGCTGCTCGACATCTACCGCAAGATGCTGCCGTCGATGTCGGACACGGAACGCGAGGCACTCGAGGCAGGCAACGTCTGGTGGGAGGGCGAACTCTTCTCCGGTATGCCGGAATGGGACCGGTTGATGTCCTATCCCGCGCCGCAGCTCTCCGAGGAGGAGCAGGCGTTTCTCGACGGTCCCTGCGAGGAACTGTGCCGGATGATCGACGACTGGGAGATCTGCCACGAACAGGCAGACATGCCCAGGGAAGTCTGGGATTACATCATCAAACACAAGTTCTTTGCGATGATCATCCCCAGGCAGTACGGCGGGCTGGAATTTTCGGCCTACGCGAATGCCTGCGTCATCATGAAACTCGCGAGCCGCAGTGCCACCGCCTCCTCGACGATCGGCGTGCCGAATTCGCTGGGCCCCGCAGAGCTGCTGCTGCACTACGGCACCGAGGAACAAAAGAACCGCTACCTGCCGGGCCTCGCGGCCGGCACGGAAATCCCGTGTTTCGCGCTGACATCGCCGCAAGCCGGATCCGATGCCGCGTCGATCATCGACAGCGGTATCGTGTGCAAGGGCGAATGGGAAGGCGAGACCATCGTCGGTATCCGCCTGAACTGGGACAAGCGCTACATTACGCTCGCGCCCATCGCAACGGTGCTCGGGCTCGCTTTCAAGCTCTACGATCCGGATCACCTGATCGGCGACAAGGACGAATACGGCATCACGGCTGCGCTCATCCCGACCGACTTGCCCGGCGTGACTGTCGGGCGCCGGCATCACCCGCTGACCATCGGCTTCCAGAACGGTCCGACGTCGGGCGAGGACGTATTCGTACCGCTCGACTTCATCATCGGCGGCCAGGAGATGGCTGGAAAAGGCTGGAAGATGCTCGTCGAACTGTTGTCCGTCGGCCGGGCGATCACTCTGCCATCGACCGCGGCGGGCGGCGGACAGGCGGCCAGTTATGCCACGGGCGCCTACGCCGTCATCCGCAAGCAGTTCAATACGTCGATTGCCAACTTCGAGGGCGTCGGCGAGGCGCTGACGCGCATCGCCGGCTACAGCTACATCATGAACTCCGCCGTATCGGTAACGTCCGGCGCAATCGACCAGGGTGAGAAGCCGGCCGTGCCCTCGGCCATACTGAAATACCACTGCACGGAACTCGGCCGCAAGGTCAGCAACGACGCGATGGACGTGCACGGCGGCAAGGGCATATGCCTTGGGCCGAAAAACTACCTGGGCCGCGGCTGGATAGCCGCCCCGATTGCCATTACCGTGGAAGGCGCGAACATCCTCACGCGCAGCCTGATTATTTACGGTCAGGGCGCGATTCGCTGCCATCCCTTCGTGCTGCGCGAACTCGCCGCCGCCGGCGACGAGGACATCGATCGCGGACTGATCGAGTTCGACGATGCACTCTTCGGCCACATCGGCTACGCGATCAGCAACATGGCTCGCTCGTTCTTCCTGGCATTGACGCACGCGAAGTTCAGCAAGGTGCCTCTGAATACGCCGACGCGCCGCTACTACCAGAACATCAATCGCTACAGCGCCGCATTCGCGCTGGCCTCGGACTTCGCAATGCTGACGCTCGGCGGCGACCTGAAGAAACGCGAGCTGCTGTCGGCACGGCTCGGTGACGTGCTGAGCTGCATTTACCTCGCGTCCTGCGTGCTCAAGCATTTCGAAAACCAGGGACGGCGTGCGACGGACCTGCCGCTCGTCGAGTGGTCCGTGCGCACCCTGATGTACCGGGCCCAGGAAGCGCTGCATTCCTTCCTCAGGAACCTGCCGAATCGCTGGGCTGCGAGGCTCCTGCGCATTTTCATATTCCCGCGGGGCCGTACGTACTCGGCGCCGTCCGACGAACTGGTCCATAAAGTCGTCGAGCTCGTGACCACGCCGGGCGAGGCCCGCGAGCGGCTGAGCGAACAGGCTTACACGACCGTGGAGCCCGGCAACCCCGTCGGGCTGCTGGAGCAGGCCCTGCAGCTGAGCATCGAGCTCGCTCCGCTGGAACGCAGGTTGCGCCAGGCCTACAAGGAAGGGCTCATCCGTTCCGAATACCTCGGCCAGCAGATCGACGAGGCGGCCACTGCCGAAGTCATCGACAAGGACGAGGCCTCGAAACTGCGCGATTACCACGAAAAGGTGTTTTCGCTGCTCGCCGTCGACGACTTCGCGCCCGAAGACCTGCGGCGCACGTCCGGCAGGGAGGCTGAGAAGCCTTCACCGAAACCGGCGAAAAAAGCGGCGAAGCGCAAACAGCCGCCGCGGCAGAAAGTCGCCGAAAAAAAGAAGGCCGGCCGCAAGAAAAAGACCGACACCGAATAAGGGCCGATGACAGCTCGCTCCGGCCCCATCTATGAAAGCCTGGTCTTCGTAGAGCCGGAATCAGTTGGCGACTACGATGCCTGGTTCCGCGAGCACCTGGATCGCGCCCGGCGCACCGCTGGCGTGATCGATGCCGTCTCCTTCGAAGTCGCTCCGGACGTCGAGGGCCGTCCCGGCAGGGCATGCCAGTTCACGCTCGAGGATGACGAAGCCCTCGAGCGCTTCGTCGACGGGCTGGCCACCGAGATCGAGGCCGCGGCCCTCGAGCGGTTCGGCGACCGGATTTCCTGGCAGGAGCGCATCCTCCGGGAAGACGAGTTTCGCGAACTGCCCGCCGGCGAAATGCCGGAATGCCTCAATTGCGGCGCGCATCTCAGGGGACAGTATTGCGGCAATTGCGGGCAGCGGGCGCGCAGCCGCCTCATCAGCCTGTGGGAACTGGTGCGCGACGCATTCGGCGATCTGTTCGAACTCGATTCGCGCCTGTGGCGGACGCTGGTGCCGCTCGTGATCCGGCCGGGCCGGTTGACGTACGATTACCTGCAGGGCCGGCGCGCGCGCTACATGCCGCCTTTTCGCATGTATCTCGTGCTGAGCCTGCTGTTCTTTCTCGTTGCCTTTTTCGACCCGCGCGAGACGTTCGGCATTTTCTACGAGCCCCAGACCCTGGAGGAAGCCGATGAGGCAAAACGGCGCGAGGCCTCCGAGACGGCGGACGAGGTGCGCCGGGAACTCGCCAGGGAAGGAATAATTATCGGCGCCCCGGCAGACTCGGACGAAGCGGAAGACGACACGACGGACGGGCTCGACATTCGAATCAACGGAGAAGGCGCAACGGCGGCCAATTGCGACTATGACGACGAGTCGATCGGTGGCCCTGAATGGCTGACGCGGCGGCTGACGCCGGAGCGCCTTAGGCATATTTGCGAGCAGATCCAGAAAGACAGCGGGCGCCAGTTCCTGAGGAACGTCCTCGACAATATCCCGATCGCGCTGATCGTCCTGCTGCCGATCATGGCGTTCGTGCTGAAGGCCCTGTATCCATTGTCACGGCGCTATTACGTCGAGCACCTGCTGTTCTTCGTCCACTTTCACGCCTTCATGTTCCTGATTTTGACGCTGCAGGTTGTCATCGGGCGGTTGAATGCCGTATTGCCGACACCCGAAGCGATCGGCATCCTCCTCATCGTCGCCGCGTCGTTTTACGTCCCGGTGTACCTTTTTGTCGCGATGCGCCGCGTTTACGGCCAGGGTCGGTTGCTCACGGGGCTCAAATACATCGTCCTGGCCGTGTCGTACCTGGCGGGATTCACAGTTACCATGATCGGCGCGGTAACCATGGCCGCCTTCTCGGTTTGACGCTCCGGGTGGACGAAAACGCGGAAACACCTATTATTATGGCAACAGCGCTGAAAACATGAACAGCTCCCGGGGGACGTGCATCCGCCCTGTTCTGCACAAATCGCGGGGTGCGTCCGGGTCCATCGGTATCCCGGGTGAATAATTTAGTTGAGCAGCACGCCCGGGAACACTAAAATTCCCGGGCTAACCAAAGTCCAGGCTATGAATCACTCCACCAGGAAACCCATCGGAATATCAGGCCTCGCCGCCTACGTGCCGCCCTATCGGGTATGGCTCGAGGACTGGTGCGAGTGGACCGGCGGTCATTGGCCGAAGGTGCGCGAAGTCGTGGGGCGCAGCTTCCGCGTTCGCGGACCGAACCACAGCGTTTACACGATGGCGGCGACAGCCGTCATGCGCCTGATCGAGCAGTACGACATCGATCCCGCGCGGGTCAAGTTCCTGGGCCTCGGCACCGAGTCCAGCACGGACAATTCGGCCGGCGCGATCATCATTAAAGGGATGGTCGACAAGGCGCTCGAGGGGCGCGGCATGCCGCCGATTTCACGCAGCTGCGAGGTCCCCGAGTTCAAGCACGCCTGCCTGGGCGGCGTTTACGGCATGAAAGGCGCCATACGGCACCTGGCCCTCGACGGCGCCGGCGGCCAGGCCATCGTGGTATGTGCGGACATCGCGGAGTATGCGCGCGGCTCGAGTGGTGAACCCACGCAGGGCGCCGGCGCCGTGGCAATGCTGCTGGAGGAAGATCCGAAACTTGCCGTCGTCGACCTCGTCGGCTCCGGCTCCGCCTCGGATTACCGCGTCATGGATTTCCGCAAGCCCATGGTGCGCTTCTGCGGGCAGGACCGTTCCGAATCACACCACATACAGGACTTTCCCGTTTTCAACGGCAAGTATTCGACGACGTGCTACGTCGACGAGACGCTGCATGCACTGGCGGACATGTACGAGAAACGCCGCCTGGACCCGAGCGAGTATTTGCGGACGTTGAAAACGGTGTTCATGCACAGGCCGTATCGCCGCATGCCCGAAACGGGCTGGGCGATTTCCTACCTGTTTGCGCTCAGCCACGGGGGCACTGACGATCGCGCCGAACTCGCGTCGTATTGCTACGAAGCAGGCGTCGAACCGCAGGCCGTGCTCGAGGAAATGGGGGCCAATCCGGACGTTGCTTCGCTTGCCGCGCCGGAACGCCATCAATACGAGGCCTATCCGCTGACTATGGCCGTCTTCAGGGTTTTCCGCGCGTCACGCCATTACCGCCGGGAAATTCTCGACAAGCTCGCGCTGGGCAGCGACACGATGCTCGACTTGGGTAACCTGTACACGGCCGCGCTGCCGGCCTGGATGGCGGCCGGTTTCGAGCAGGCGCTCGACGAAGATCGTCTCAGCGCTGGCGAAGAGGTGCTGACGCTCGGCTACGGCAGCGGCGACGCCGCCGAGGTGATCCCGTTTTTCATGGCCGACGGCTGGCGCGAAGCGACTGCGGCGATACGCTTCAGCGACGCCATGCAGCATGCCGTCGACATCACGTTCGAGCAGTACGAGGCCCTGCATGGCGGGCGCCGCGCGACCGGTCTCGAATACCTGCCCCTCAACGAGTTCGTCATCGATCACGTCGGCCAGTCCGACGACCGCCACTTCAGTGATCTCGGGATCGAGTATTACAAGTATGTAGGTTGAGATGGCGCGCCGCGACGGCACGTGTAAGCACTGAGCAGGTCGGCGTGCTCGCCGGTCAGGGCATCCCACTCCAGCTTGAACCAGGGCGTAAACCGCTCCGGGTATTTCGATAGCTCCGCATCCAGCGTCCCGGCGCTCACGAAGCGAATGGCCGCGATCTCTTCCGCGTTCGGCCGGATATCGTCGCCGATTCGGCCGAGGAAGACGTGGCAGAGTTCGTGCTCGGAGCCGAGATCGCCATACGGCGCCTGGTAACGAAACTTGTAGACGAACCGGAGGTCCGCCGCGAGATTGAGTTCTTCCTCGAGGCGGCGCCCGGTAGCGGTGCTCATCGATTCGCCTCGCCGCGGATGGCTGCAACAGCTGTTCGACCAGTAACCCGGCCACAGGCGCTTCGACTCCGCGCGTTGCTGCAGCAGCAGCTCGCCCGCGGCGTTGAACAGGAACGCCGAAAACGCACGATGCAGAATTCCTGCGCCGTCATGGCATGCAGCTTTCGACAGGTGACCCTGCTCCCTGTCGTCTTTATCGACGAGTATCAGTTCCTCGGCTTCCGATGAAACCACCCGGTCTACGTTTTCCAATGTGCTTCCCTGTCATTATTCAGTTCGATTGTCGAATAGCCTGCCGACCGCAACGCCGCGACGACTTCGTTCTCCGCGCCGGGGCATGCCGCGACGATCGATCCGCCGCCCCCGGCACCGGTGAGCTTGGCGCCCGCCGCACCCGCTCGCCGGGCGATTTCAACCATCCGCTCCAGCTCCGGCGTCGACACCCCGAGTGCGTTCAGAAGGCCGTGGCAGATGTTCATGAGCTGCCCGAGCTCCGCATAGTCGCCCGCGACGAGCGCTTTCGCGCCGGCGACGCTCAGCTCATCGATCTGATCGAATATCGCTGCATAGGCCGCTGGCTGGACTTCAAAACGGGCGCGGACCCCGGCCACCTGGTCGTGCGTGACACCCGGTTGGTGACCGCACGCGATCACGATCGGCGGCTGCGGTCCCGGCTCGAGTTCCTCGACGCGGAACGGCTCGCCCCTGCGGAAGAGCATCGGCCGGGCAAACGTCGCCAGGGTATTGTCGACGCCCGACGGATTTCCGTGGGCAAGTTTCTCACAGTCGAAGGCAATCTCGTTCACACGCTCGTCACCGAGCGACAGGTCGAGCAGGCGATCGAATGCACGCACGATCGCGACCGCAAACGCGGCGGACGAACCGAGGCCCATTGCGCGCGGCAATGCAGAACGCACGCGGATCGCGAAGCCCTGCCGGCCGAGACCCAGGTTTTCGAGAATCCGGCGTACGGCCGCATCGACGCCGTTCGCCTCTGGTGAAATTTCGCGCGACAACCCCCAGTCCGGCACCTCGAGCACGAGCTTCGCGGCCTCTTTCACGCTGGCGCTGACGGCACCCGGAATCGGCAGCGCAAGCGCGTGCTTGCCGTAAACGACCGCGTGCTCGCCCAGCAGGATGACCTTGCCGGCAGCCGAGCCCATCGCCTCGTCATCCTGCGGCCGCTTTACCCCGAGCCGTGCGGCGATGTCCCGCGCGCGCGTTTCGGTAATCTCCCCGCTCGCGACGAGTTGCTCGACGGCCTCGTCGAACCGGTCGCCGGCAACGCCGCTCGCGGCCACCAGGCTGCGAGCGTGCAGGCGCATGTGTCCTTTCTGGATGCCGCTGGTGGCGAGCGCGCGCAGGGCCGCAAAATTCTGCGCGAGTCCGACCGCCGCCATCAATTCCGCGAGTTCCGCGGCCGAATCGACGCCCGCAATTCGCAATCCCAGCGCGGCTGCCGGATTCGCCGCCACCGTGCCGCCGACCACGCCGACTTTCAACGGAACCCGGATCTCGCCCACCAGCTCGCCGCCCCTGCCGACGCTCCATCGCGAAAGCGGCCGGTACTGGCCGTCCATGGCCGCATAGGCATGGGCGCCTGCCTCGATTGCCCGCCAGTCGTTGCCCGTCGCAATCGCGACAGCATCGATCCCGTTCATGATGCCCTTGTTGTGCGTGGCGGCACGATACGGGTCCGCGGCCGCAATATCGCTCGTCACAACGATCGCATCCCGGACGGTTTCTCCGTCGAGAGCATCCACGGCCAGCTGTTTGCACGGGTAGCTGACGCGCGCGGTAACGACGGAGCGATCGGCGAGGTTCGAGAGGATACGCATCGCAACCGTGCCGCCGGCGATCGTGGCAATGCGCGGCGCGACCGCCTCACAGATCGTATTGACCAGGTTCGCGCCCATGGCGTCCCGGGTATCGACGAGCAGGTGCACCACGAGCGCCGTCTCACCGCCGGGCAATGCAAGGCGGCGGACCTCGATCTCGCGAACGCCGCCGCCTCTCTCGCCGAGGCGCGGGTGAACGGCGTTTGCCGCCGCGAGCAGCTCGCCGGCGGCGGCCTCGATCCGCGCCGCCGCGGAGCCGGCGTCGGCGATATTCGTGAGGTGAACCTGCCCGGCCAGCAGCGCTTCGTCAGAGCGCGCCTCGAAGCCGCCGTTGCGCGCGGCCAGGGCTGCGGCAAAACTCAGGCCGGCGACGATCGACGGCTCTTCGACCACCATCGGCGCCAGCCTGCCGTTGCCGTTGACGATGAAGTTGGGCGAAATCGCAAAGGGCAGGCTGAACACGCCGATGACGTTTTCGATGATCCTGTCCGCCGCCGCAGGCAGCAGCACATGGCGGCCTTCCCGCAGCGCGGCGGCATCCTCGGCAGACAGCACGCCGCGCTGTTCGAGACACTCTATGCGCTGTCGGATGTCGAGCCGGTAAAACCCGGATATCAGGGAGTCGTTCACATTTCGTCTTTGTCGTGCAGCAGCGCGCCGCGAGGATCGATGCTCAATGCGAGCCGCATGAAACCGGAGCGCGCCGCTGTTTCCTCGAATGATGCCAGCGATGCCCTGCTCGTCGCCAGCGCGATGCCGATATCGCCGCCCCCGGCCCCGCAGGGCTTGTACACCATGCCCGCCTCCGCCGCACGTTCAGCAAGCGCTTTATGGCCCGCGTCGAAAATGCCGAGACCATGAGCCGCGTCAAAATGCAGCAGGGCCTCGGTGTATGCTCCGAGACCCGCGATGACGTCAGTTGCCCGTCCGCGCTCGAAAGCGGCCGCGACCGATGTGGAGGCCTCGCCCAGGTCACGTCGCGACGAACTGCCCGGCTGGTCGGCGAACTGCGCGAGCCGCCCCCCGGTATCGGCAGAAACACCGCTCCAGAATACGCTGAAGTGCAGCCCGGCCGGCCACTCCGTGGGCGTCGACTGCGGGCCCGCCATCCGGTATTCGACGATACCGCCCGCCATGCTGCAGGCGATATCGACGCCGGAACCGGAGCCGCCCTGAAACAGCCGGTGGGCGGCATGCGCGACATTGCCGGCATTCTCCCCGCCCAGCGCATGCAGTGCGGTAGCCAGCGCGACGGTCAGCGCCGCGCTCGACCCCAGACCGATCTTCCGGCCGCTGCCCGGGTCGCGGAATACCGCGGTATCGAGCGAAATCGCCAGGCGCCGGGTGGCGGGCGCGGGACGGGATGCGTTCCAGACTGCTTCGAACAACCGGAAATCCCGGCCGCCATCCAGCCAGGCCAGCTCTCCCGACTCCACCCTGAAGCGGCCGGTTGCCGCCGTGAACCCGGGCGCCTTCACGAGGTGGCCGTCGCCGTCGTGTGTGTCGATGGTTACGACCGCACGGCGGTCGACCGCCACGCAAATCGCCGGGGCGCCGTCCAGTACCGCGTATTCTCCCGACAGGACGAACTTGCCCGGTGCGCTCGCCGTGATACGCATCAATCCCCGTTCACCAGTGCCGCGCCCGCGCCGATGCCGCTGGCCAGGACTTTTTCGACGCCGCCGGTACTGGAGAGGGCATCGACGACTCGCGGCTGGTCGCCGGGCGGGCATATCACCTTGACCTGCGGACCGGCATCGATAGTGAAGAACGCGGCAACGCCCGCCGCCTGGAGTTCGCGAACGCTTTCGAGGCAGGCGAGGGTCGCAGCGTTCCAGTAGACGACGGGCGGCCGCGACGCCCACATGACCGAATGCATTTTCAGGCAGTTGTGCTCGGCAATGCTGGCGAGCTTGCCGAAGTCCCGGACGGTAATCGCATCCCTCGCCGTCGACAGATCCATGTCCTGCTCCTCGACCCAGCGCGAATAGAACGGCGAGGTCCTGCGGCTGATTTCCATGGCTTCGCCGGAGCTGACGGGCTTCGGTGACTCGGACGTAACCGCGGCGACGACGCACAGCGGCCACGCGTCGGGGGCGAGGATCGCGCGCACGGCGATCCCGTCGCCGTCGTTGCGGAGCTCGACAAAACCGCCATAGAGGGAACGCGCGGCGGAACCGGATGCCCGGCCTGCAAGGCCGGCCAGCTGTTCTGTAGTGCGCTCCCTGCCGCCGGCGGCGGATGCGGCGACGACCAGCGCCGCAAATGACGAGGCCGACGAGGCCAGGCCGGCCGCGATCGGAAAATTGCTTCTGCTCGTCACGCGTGCGCACAGTCGGTCGCCGCCGAGCACCATGTCGAGGCATCGCGTAACCCGCGGCAGTATCGTCTCTGCGCTGCGCCCGTTGACGTAGAGCTCGTCGGAATCGAGCGCACCATCGAGTTCGACGTCCATCGACGTGTACAAATCGGCGAGCGTGAGCGAGATCGAGCCCACGGCGGGGAGGTTGCGCCTGCTGTCGCGCTTCCCCCAGTACTTGATGAGGGCGATATTGGGTTGGGCTTTCGCTGTTGCCCTCATGATGCTGGATTCCGGCATGATCGAAGCGGACAGGACGGCGAATTATAGCCCAGACGGGGGAGCGCTCCGCGATCGGAAAACGTGTAGGCTACAGGGCCGGTTGGTGACCAGCGAGTCCCGGTGGCGAATAACTTCGAACAGCGCATCCCCCACTACACCCGCCGCGTCGAGGCAAAACTCGACACGGTGCTGCCGGGCAGCGACGTCAACCCGGGCCGGCTGCACGAGGCGATGCGCTATGCGATTTTCAACGGCGGCAAGCGCGTACGCCCGTTGCTCGTCTACGCTGCCGGCGAGTGCCTCGGCGTTGCGGAAGCGTTGCTCGACTCGCCCGCCGCCGCGATCGAACTGATTCATGCTTTTTCGCTGGTGCACGATGACCTTCCCGCGATGGACGACGACGACCTGCGCCGCGGCATGCCGACGCTGCATCGTAAATACGACGAGGCGACGGCAATCCTCGCCGCTGACGCCATGCAGCCGCTCGCGTTCGCCGTGCTCGCCGATATCGACGGCGTCGACGGCGACGTGCGTGCGAGGCTCGTAAAACTGGTTGCGGACGCCTGCGGGTCCACGGGCATGACCGGCGGTCAGTCGATGGACCTCGGCGCGGAAGGCCGCTCGCTGGAAGCGGCGGAACTCGAGCACATGTTTGCACTCAAGACCGGGGCGCTAATACACGCCTCGGTCATGTCCGCCTGCGTGCTCGCAGACCCGGTACCGCCCGAACATGCCGCGGCACTCGACGAGTTCGCGCGCACGATCGGTCTCGCGTTCCAGGTTCGGGACGACCTGCTGGACGTCGAGGGCAAGACCGAGGATATCGGCAAGCCGGCGGGCTCCGACGAGCGCATGAACAAAGCGACCTATCCCGCGCTGTTCGGCATCGAGGCCTCCCGGCGCCGCTGCGACGAACTGCTGGAGGAGGGGCTCGGCTACCTGGAAGCACTGCCCGGTGCCGCCCCCCTGGACTGGCTCGCGCGGTTCATCGTGGACAGGGGCAACTGAGGCAATGGCGGCACGCGTCATCCTGCACGTGGACATGGACGCGTTTTATGCGTCCATCGAGCAGCGTGACAATCCCGAACTTCGCGGCAAACCGGTCGTCGTCGGCGGCGCGAACCGCGGTGTCGTGGCGGCCGCGAGTTACGAGTCGCGGGTTTTCGGCATCCGCTCCGCGATGCCGATGGCGGAAGCACGCAGGCGCTGCCCCGACCTCATTCGCATTGCGCCGCGCATGGCCCATTACCAGGGCGTGTCTCGAGAGATCTTTACCGTCTTCAACGAATTCACGCCGCTCGTCGAGGGGTTGTCGCTCGACGAGGCGTTTCTCGACGTGACGTCGAGTCGACGGCTGTTCGGCAACGGTCGCAACATCGCCGCCGCGATCAAGCACAGGATTCGCGAGCGCACGGGGCTGACGGCCTCGGTTGGTGTCGCCGCGAACAAGCTGGTCGCAAAGATCGCATCGGACCTCGACAAGCCGGACGGCCTCGTTGTCGTTGCCGACGACCGGGTGCACGAGGTCCTGGATCCCCTGCCGGTCTCCGTCATTCCGGGCATCGGCAAGCGCACGCTGGCGCGCCTGCACGCGCTTGGCGTGCACAGCATTGCCGAGTTGCGCAACGCTCCCGACCGCGTCCTCGAGCCCGTGTTCGGGCGCTTCACCCGAAAGACGCGTGAACGCGCATCGGGCGTCGACGACCGCCCGGTCGTCGCCTTGCGCGCCGAAAAGTCCATCAGCAACGAACAAACCTACGATACCGATCTTTGCGACAGGCGAGACCTGCAGCGGCAGCTTCTGCGGCTGACCGAGCGCACCGCCGGCCGCCTGCGAAAGGCGGCGCTGTGCGCGGGCACGGTCCAGGTCAAGATCCGGCAGTCGGACTTCAGGACGTTCACCCGCCAGAAGCGCCTCAGGCCACCCGGAAACGGCACCGACCAGATCTACGCGATTGCCCGCGAGCTGCTGGACACCTGGCTGAACGGCAACCCGGATGCGAAAATCCGCTTGCTGGGCATCGGCTGCAGCTCGCTGGCGCCGGCCGGGCAGCCGGACCTGTTCGGCGCCGGCGATACCGGCCCTTCGGCGGACTTCGACCGCACGCTGGACGAGATTCGCGACCGCTTCGGCGGTGACTCGGTGACTCGCGCCAGGACCTTGGATCGACCGTGAATGAGGTAGAATCGAGCGCAGTCCCGCACGGTCTGTCCTAGCCATGTACACGAGTTTCTTCGGACTCAATGAAAAACCATTCGCGATAACGCCCGACCCGCGTTACCTGTTCATGAGTGAGCGCCACGGCGAGGCTCTCGCGCACCTCGTGTACGGCGTGACCGAGAGCGGCGGATTCATGCAGCTGACCGGCGAGGTCGGAACCGGCAAGACCACGCTCGTGCGCACGCTGCTGCAGAACAAACTGCCGCGCAACGCCGACGTCGCCGTGGTCCTGAACCCGCGCCTCTCGGTCCTCGAATTCCTCGAGACCATCTGCGAGGAACTCGGCATTCTAGCGCCGGAAATCCGCGGCAGCGTCAAGGCGCTGGTGGACGCCCTCAACCGGCAGTTGCTCCGGGCCCATGCCGAGGGGCGGCGCGTCATACTCGTGGTCGACGAGGCGCAGAACCTGTCTCGCGACGTGCTCGAGCAGGTGCGCCTGCTGACCAACCTCGAAACGGCAAAACAGAAATTGCTGCAGATCATCCTGATCGGCCAGCCCGAACTCCGGGACCTGCTGGCGAGGGAGGACCTGCGGCAGCTCGCACAACGCATCACCGGCCGCTACCACCTCGAACCGCTGACGCGCGACGAGACGGGGCAGTACATCGAGCACCGCCTGCGCGTGGCCGGCGCGCTCGGCGAAGTCTTCGACAGTGCGGCAAAGCGCGAGGTATACCGGCTGACCCAGGGCGTGCCGCGACTGATCAACGTTATCTGCGATCGTGCGCTGCTGGGCGCTTACAGCAAGGAAACACGGCGCGTCAACCGGCGGCTGGTCCGCCGCGCTGCCGCCGAGATCGAGGGCATACCGTACACATCGCAGTTCGTGCGCTGGGCAGTTCCCGCGGTGGGCGTGGTCGCCGTCGCGGTGATCGCGGCCAGCCTGTGGCCATTGCTCGAGCAGCGCGGCGATCCGGTATCCGCAGAACACGCGAGCACCGTCGCGAGGGCACCGGGCGCTGCGGTTCCCGTCAGCGAGGCGGCCGAGGTTGCGCCGCCTCCCGAAACGGAGCCCGAGCCGGCCGACCGACCGGAGCGCGGGCCCGCGGCCGAGTCCGAGCCCGACGCGACCCTCGACGACCAGCTGCTGCTCGCCGGCGAGCTGACCAAACTCGCGCCCGCCTTCGAGGTGCTGTTCTCTCTCTGGAATCTCGAGTTCGACGAACCGGTCACGAGCGGCTGCGACCTGGCGCAACGCGCAGGGTATGCATGCCTTATGCAGCGGGCCTCATGGAGCAGCCTGCGGCAACTGGACCGGCCGGCGATCCTGAAGCTCACCGACAGCCGCGGCAAGGAGCACCATGTCGTGCTCGAGGCCCTGCGGGGCGACACAGCGCAACTTTCGATTGCCGGCGTCAGCGTCACGCATACGTACATGGACGTGACGGACCTGTGGTTCGGCGATTACATCCTGCTATGGAGGCCGCCGAACGGTGACTCGCTCGCCCTCGGGCGGGGTTCACGCGGCGACAACGTCGTCTGGCTGCGCAAGAGTCTCGCCGCGATCGACGATCGCTACCGGGCCGAGCCGCTCGACTCGAGTATCTATGACGAGGAACTCGAACAACGCGTGATCGACTTCCAGCGCGACCATCGGCTCTACGTGGACGGCCTCGCGGGACAGCAGACGCAGATCATTATCAACTCGCTGCTCGGGACGGAAAACACGCCCCGGCTGACAACATCGAGGCTCGCCCGGGAATGATCAATGTCGTTCATACTTGATGCACTGAAAAAATCCGAAACCGAGCGCCAGCAACAGGGGCCCTCGGATTTTGCGAATGTCCCGTCCAGCCACGAGTCGACGGGCGCGCCCCGCTGGCTCTGGGTGCTCGGATTGTTGCTGGCCGTGAACCTCGCCGTATTGCTCGGCGTACTGTTGCGGAACGACTCGGCGGAAATCGTCCCCGCAACGGCACAGGCCTCCAGCGCCCAACAAGCGCCGGCAGCGGCCCCTTCGTTCTCCGAGCGAATTCGCGAAGCGCGCGAGAAGGAACCCGCCACCCGGACGGTCGCCGTGCCCACCACCGGGCCGGCCGCCGAGCCCGCGGTCGAGAAGACAACGGCGGTGCCGGCCCAGCCCCGGCCGCAGCCCGAATTTACGGTCGCAGCACTGCCGACGGCCGACGAACTGATCGCGAACGGCCAGCTGCAGATGGCGGACCTGCACCTGGACATCCACGTCTACAGCGAAAAGCCGGCCGACCGATTCGTCTTCATCAATATGGTCAGGCACCGGGAGAAGTCGCGCCTTGCGGAGGGACCGGTGGTCCAGGAAATTACGCCGGAAGGCGTCATCCTGAACTACCAGGGAACCCGCTTTCTCCTGCCGCGCGAGTAGTTCGGGCGCCATCGCTTGAGTTCTCCCGAATCGACACAACTGTCCGGCGACAGCTTCGCCAACGCGCTGATATCCGGTATCCACCGCGTCATCGACAACCAGGAACTACTGAACCAGATCAACGTGTTCCCGGTACCGGACGGCGACACGGGAACCAACCTCAGTCTCTCGCTCGGCAGCGCGCTGCCCGTCCTGCAGCGCGGCGACGAGAAACACCTGGGGTCGCTGCTGGCTGCCGTCTCGGACGCGTTGCTGGACGGCGCCCGCGGCAATTCGGGCGCGATCATGGCGCAGTTCTTCCAGGGCATGAGCGACTCGGCGGGCGACCTGAGCCGCTTCACGCCGTACACCTTCGCGAAAGCGGTCGCCATGGGCAGCGACTACGCGCACGATGCGATGTCGAACCCGCGCGATGGCACGATACTGTCCGTCGTCGCCACTTTCGCGACCAGCATTGCCGAATCGGCCCGGCGCGATACAGACGCCAGCTTTGCCACAATCCTCCGGCACGCGCTCGGCCAGTCGCAACAGGCGCTCGAGAAGACGCGCGAGCAGCTGGAGGTGCTTCGCAAGGCCGGCGTCGTGGACGCCGGCGCCAAGGGCTTTGTGGAACTCGTCGACGGAATGTGCGAGTACCTGAGCACCGGAAACATCGTCGCGGAACCCGACCTGTCACTGCTCAGCATCGAGGCCCCCCTCGTTACGGCCGGCAGTTCGCTGGAATCGGGTTATCGATTCTGTACCGAATGCATCGTGACCGGCGTCGATATCGACCGCCGCAAGCTGCGCGAAGCGCTTGCCGACGTCGGCGATTCGCTCGTGCTTGCGGGCACCAAGCGCAAAGCGAGGATACACATTCATGTCGACGAGCCCGACCGGGTCTTCGACGTCGCCCGCAAATACGGCCAGGTCAGCGCGGAAAAAGCCGATGATATGCGGCGCCAGCAGACCAGCAGCCACGATGCGGGCAGGCGCTTCGCGGTGATCACCGATTCCGCCGCCGATATACCGGACGAAGACATGGAGCGGCTGGATATTCACATGGTTCCCTGCCGTATCCAGTTCGGTGACCGCGGCTACCTCGACAAGGTCAGCATCACGGCCGACGAGTTTTTCACGGAGCTCGCGTCGAGTCCCAGCCACCCGACCACGTCGCAGCCGGCGCCCGGCGATTTCCGGCGCCAGTACCAGTTCCTCGCGAGCCACTTTGCCGATGTGCTGTCGATCAACCTCACCGGCATGGTGAGCGGTACGCTCGAAGCGGCCCGCTCGGCCGCCGAACGCATCAATGCCCACGGCCGGGTCCACGTCATCAATTCGCGCAATGCATCGCTCGGCCAGGGGCTGCTGGTCGTTGCCGCGGCCGAGTACGCCAAAGCCGGGCTGAGCGTCCAGGAAGCGATTGCCGCCGTGAACGGGCTGATACCGGACACACGCACCTACGGCTTGCTCAAGGACCTTCGCTTTGCGGTGCGGGGCGGCCGGGTGCCGCGCTGGGTGAAGACGATCGCGGACCTGCTGCGTGCCACCGCCGTAATCCGCACCGTGCCCGACGGCCGCGTCGCTTCGGGCACCTTCCTGTTCGGCCGCAGGAACCGGATCAGGCGGTTTGCGCGATACGTGGCGAAACGAACGCCCGCGGCGGATTCGCTGGATATCGCCATCGGGCACGCAGTTTGTCGCGACGACGCGGACGAACTCGAACGCGAGCTGCGCGGCCACTTCGACAATATTCACCGCACCACCAGAACGGATATCGGTGCGGCACTCGGCGTACACGGCGGACCGGGCACATTGATCGTGGCTACCCAGCCCTATTCGCGCCCGGACAGCGCCTAGCCTTCCCGCACCTCGCCATCGGGTTCGATCAGCTCGTCGCCTTCGTTGCGTGCGTTGTTGACGCGGCGGTCCACCGGCCAGGCCTTCAGCCGGGGGCAGTCCCGGGCGGCGGACGTGATCGGATCGTCCTCGCCGGCAAGCCAGCGCTCCGCGCGGCCGGTATCGAGTATCACGGGCATGCGGTGATGCAGCGGTGCGAGAAATTCGTTCGCTTCCGTGGTGATGAGTGTTGCCGTTTCGAGCGACTCATCCGTCTCCTTGCTGCGCCAGCGCTCCCAGAGCCCGGCGAACGCGAACGGCTCTTCGCTTGCCAGCGAGATGTACCACGGGATCTTGACCGAACCCTCGCGGTGCCATTCGTAGAAACCGTCCGCGAGCACGAGACAACGCCGCCGCCGGTAGGCCGCCCGGAAGGCGGGCTTCTCGGCGACCGTCTCCGCGCGCGCATTGATCATCCGGCCGCCGATCGCGGGATCCTTCGCCCAGAACGGCACGAGCCCCCAGCGCAA
Organism: Woeseiaceae bacterium; assembly: GCA_035465295.1. Lineage (GTDB taxonomy): Bacteria > Pseudomonadota > Gammaproteobacteria > Steroidobacterales > Woeseiaceae > UBA1847. Next base: position 20,191 of record DATHRM010000327.1, read on the forward strand.
CGCGACGAGTTCACGGCCATCCGCCTCGTCCTCGCGGTCGCGCACGGCCGCGATATCCTGCGTGGGGGCAATGTTGTAGCGGGGACCGACGTCGAGCGAGCCGGCCGCACCGAACAACGCCGCGGTCGCCTCGGCCGGGGAATAGAATGCGAAACGGCCGCACATGGCTACTCGCGGATACCGACGCCGCGGTTCATCAGGTACAGGCAGGCTGAGAACAGCAGCACCACGAACCCGACGAGGATGATATAGGCGTTAACGATGCTGATATCCGAGACACCCAGGATGCCGTAACGAAAGGCGTTCACCATGTAGAGAATCGGGTTCGCCTTGGAGGCCGTCTGCCAGAATTCGGGCAACAGCGAAATCGAATAGAAGACGCCGCCCAGGTACGTCAGCGGCGTGAGCACGAACGTCGGTATGATCGAGATGTCATCGAACTTCTTTGCGAATATCGCATTGATGAAGCCGGCAAGCGCGAAGACCGTCGACGACAGAAGCACGATGGAAATCGTCATCAGCGGATGATGAACCTGCAGCCGCGTAAAGAACAGCGCAATCACCGTCACCAGTGCGCCAACCATCAGGCCGCGCAGCACGCCGCCCGCAATGTGTCCGATGATGATTGCCGAGTTGGACATCGGCGCCACGAGCATTTCCTCGAGGTGGCGGCCGAACTTGGCGCCGAAAAACGACGAGACGACGTTACCGTAGGAGTTCGTGATCACCGACATCATGATCAACCCGGGCGCGATGTACTGCATGTAGTCGAAACCGTCCATCGTGCCGATGCGCCGCCCGATCAGGTTGCCGAAAATAATGAAATACAGCGTCATCGTGATCGCGGGCGGCACGATCGTCTGCACCCAGATGCGCATTACCCGGATCATCTCCTTGCGAATCAGCGTCTTGACCGCGATTGCGTTGAGTGCGAGGTTCACGCGCCTGCAACCTCCCGGTCGTCGCGCTGCTTGCTTTCGACGAGGCGCATGAACAGCTCTTCGAGGCGGTTTGCCTTGTTGCGGAGGCTGATGACCCGGATACCGCGGACGTCCAGTTCGTTGAAAAGGTCATTGAGCGTCTTCTCGGGCCCGAGCTCCACCTCCAGCTCGCTCCCGTCCCGGAGTTCCGTGCCAAAGCCGTCGAGTTCCGGCGCCTGCGCCACGTCCTCCGCGAGGCTCAGCACGAATACTTCGCGCTGCAGTTTGCGCAGCACACGGCCCATCGGTGCATCCTCGATGATCTCGCCCTCGTCGATGATCGCGACATGACGGCAAAGCGACTCCGCCTCCTCGAGGTAGTGTGTCGTCAGGATGATGGTCGTGCCGGCTGCGTTGATTGCGCGCAGGAATTCCCACATCGAACGGCGGATTTCGATGTCGACGCCGGCCGTGGGCTCGTCCAGTATCAGCAGCCTCGGTTCGTGGACGAGGGCCCGCGCAATCATGAGCCGCCGCTTCATGCCGCCCGACAGGCTCCGCGACACGTCGTTGCGGCGGTCCCAGAGCCGCAGGGCCCGCAGGTATTTTTCCGCGCGCTCGTGGGCGAGGCGGCTGTTGAGCCCGTAATAGCCCGCCTGGGTCAGCACGATGTTGCCGACCTTCTCCCACTGGTTGATGTTCAGCTCCTGGGGCACCAGCCCGATGCACCGCTTCGCCGCTTCGAGGTCGCTGTCGATACTGTGGCCGAAGACCTCGACCTCACCCGCGGTCTTGTTGACCAGCGAGGATATGATACCGATCGCCGTCGTCTTGCCCGCGCCGTTCGGCCCGAGAAGCGCGTAGAAATCTCCCACGGCCACGTTGAAGTTGATGCCCTTCAGCGCCTCTTTGCCGTTGGCGTAGGTTTTTCGCAGGTTGCGTATCGACAGGGCATTCATCAGGCGGCGTATTGTAACCACGCCGCCGCCGCACCGACACAGCCGGGCTCACCCCCGCTCAGCTGCCGCGCTTTCCGGAGGTTCGGGTTCGCGCGGCCGGCATCTTGCAGGCCGCCGCTGCGAGTCCGCGGCAAGGCCGCACCGGCGCATCCGTCAATACGGTCTGCAGGGCCGCCACGCGCGCCGCCAGTCGCAGGTGGCGCCGGTTGCTGACCCCTGCGGTCAGCAATTTATTCCACAGGCCGGCGTTGCCGGCCATCCGCGGCGCGAGCAGCGTCGGGTCCTCCAGCGCCCGCGCGTAGAGGTCCATGAGCGTGCACGCGGCGAGTTGCTCGCACCAGGCCAGGCTTGCACCGCTGACCAGGCGCGCCGCATAGGGATTGCGCTGCGCGAGCTGCCACAGGAACCCCAGTGCGGCGGCCGTGAGCCGCACGGCCGCTTCGTCGCGTATCCGCACGCTTCGCAGCAGGTCCCGCGTCTGCTGCTCCGCAAACAGCGATTGCCAGCGGGCCTCATCGTCCTCCGCGAGCGACATCAGCAGGAACGGTACCCGCGCCAGGCGCTCGCGTTGCTCGCAACCCAACGCCGCAAACCGGCGGCAAGTCTCGGGGTCCATGCCGCTGTCGTGGCCGGTCTCGGGCGGTCTCGTTCGTTGCCAGGCGATAAACGCCATGTTCAATGCGAAGACGTTGGTCAGGTCTGCTCGGTCCGGGCCCTGGTAATGCATGGCAACGCTCCTGTCGGCGAATCTCGACGTATTCGATATTTACTGTATATTTTATTTATTGACCATTTATGGATGATAATACGCCTGTGCTATTTGTATATGGTCTTTTTTGCTCACAAAGGAAGGATATGCGCCTGACAGACAACCGCTACGCAAACGAGAAAAGCCAGTTCGAGCTGGCCCTGCGCATGATTCGGCACGAAGCCCGTACCCGCACGATCCGCGAGTGCACCGGGCTTTCGGACGACCGCATCCGCAAGCTCTACAGTACCTATTTCCGCAATTCCGGGCTCACGGAGATTCGTCGCCGTCGTGGCAAATCGCCGCGCCAGGTTACGCGCTTCGTGAAGAACGCCGACCATCAGCTGCAGTCGACCACGCTCGTCGCACTCTACAACGCAGGGCTCTTGCTGCGCATCGATGCCCGCAACCGCGTGCACCCGTGCTGGCCGCGACCCGGCGTCGAGTACGGGCACCGGCTGTGCCGGGCGTTCGAGACGTACCTGTTACTGCACGAACGGCCGCTCCTGAGTTTCGAATGGGCGTGGACGCTGCTGAAGAGCATTTGCGGAGGCGAAGAGCTTTATATCGCCGTGTGCGCCCGCTGCGACGGCCGCTACGTCCAGGACGCCTACGCGCTCGACCTCAAGACCTGTCCGTGCTGCGAGATCGAGGCGGAACGGCGCAGGCGCCCCGGCATCAAGAGCTTCGGCGGCGACTGATGCTGCCTTGTCCATTAAATGACCAGGCCCTAGACTGCAGCACACGATCGAGGGCCGCCTGGGAGATCGGGTGCAGGATCACAATATTTTTGCGGGCGCTTTCGTCGATCGCCGCGGCGAACGGCGCAAGGACCCGGAGTGGCTTGCCCGGGCTGCGACAAGCAACCAGTGCCGCTTCGTGCCGGTCTGGGGCGACCGCTGCCTCGCCGGGGGCGAGCCGCCGCACACGATCCTGCTGCCGCGCCGCCAGGCCGAACCCTTCTTCGATGACGAACACCTGATCTTCCTCGGCCTGTACCAGGACCACCCGGCCTTCGCGTTCTCGATCGACAGGAACCGGCCGGCACCGTTCGCCGAACTCGGCGAGTTCCACGACCTGCGCCGGCTGGGCATGATCCTGCCGCCGGAAGAAGCCAACCTCGTCGCGCATGCGCGAGCGCTCGTACTGTGGCACGCATCGCAGCTCTTCTGCGGGGTATGTGGCACCGCGGCGCGGCCGGAAGCCGGCGGTAATGCGCGGGTCTGCATGAATGCCGATTGTCGCCGGATCATTTTCCCGCGTGTCGACCCGGCGATCATCGTGCTGGTATCGGACGGGGACCGCTGCCTGCTCGGGCGCCAGCCCGGCTGGCCGGAAGGACTGTATTCGACCGTGGCGGGATTCGCCGAGCCGGGCGAGAGCCTCGAAGACGCGGTGCGACGGGAGGTCTACGAGGAGACGAACGTGCATGTGGGCGAGGTGCGCTATCACAGTTCCCAGCCCTGGCCATTCCCGTCGTCGCTGATGATCGGGTTCCTGGCGCAGGCCATCTCCTCTGAAATACACCTGAACGATGCCGAACTCGAGGATGCGCAATGGTTCACGCGCGAGGATCTGCGCTCCGTATCCCCGAAGCTGCCATCCACGGTCTCGATCGCGCGCCGTCTCGTGGATCACTGGATTGAATCCGGCGATTGAGCGCTCTGTCTGCGGAGTTTGTCGCCGAAGTTCCTATGCGTCTCCCGTGGCGTGTCGACGGCGATAGTCTTGGCTATTCATGAAGGCATAGGAACATGAATATACAAGAATATTCAGGCATAACCGGATATTGATATGCTGCCACCATGTGCCTGCTCGCCTTTGCCGTCGGACAACACGAGAAGCTGCCCCTGATTGTTGCGGGCAATCGCGACGAATTTCATGCGCGCCCGGCGCAGGCGGCGCACTGGTGGCCGGACAGGCGCGACATCCTCGGCGGCCGTGACCTGCAAGCCGGCGGCACCTGGCTCGCCGTGCATCGCAACGGCCGGTTTGCCGCCGTTACGAACTACCGCGATGCGCACCGGGAAAAGGCGGGGCTCCGGTCGCGCGGTGAACTGGTTACGGGCTTTCTCGGCGCGGACGCAGGCATTGTCGACTACCTGGCAACCATCGATCGCGACGCCTATGCCGGCTTCAACCTGCTGGTCGCGGACGGCCGGTCTGCCGGCTATCTGTCGAATCGTGGTGCCGGCATGCGTGAATTGCCGCCGGGCATCTACGGGCTCAGTAATGCGACGCTCGACGACCCCTGGACCAAGGTCTCGCGCACCAAGGCCCGGCTCGCCGCCCTTATCGAGGAGGACGACGTCAACGAGACCAGCCTGATGCGCATGCTCGGCGACCGGGAAAAAGCGTCGGCCGACGAGGTACAGACGAACAGCCTGTCGTTCTCCATGGCGCACGCGCTTACCGCGCCGTTCATCGTGCACCCGGACTACGGCACGCGCTGTTCGACCGTCGTAACGATCGACGATGCCGGTCGCGTACGTTTCCTGGAACGCCGCTTCGACCCGGACGGACGGCCGCGCGGCGAATCTAAATTCGCGTTCGTATCAGGACAGAACGCCGACTAGCCAGGTACGGATGTCGTCGATCTCCTGCGGGCACACGGCGTGCGCCATCGGGTAGTCGTGCCACTCGACGTCGAATCCGGCGCCGATGATCGCATCGGCCGACGCCCGCCCGTACTGCAGCGGTATCATCGGGTCGTATTGCCCGTGCGCCATGAAGACCGGGACCGACGTATCCACGGCATTTTCCTTCAGGGCACCCGGCAACGCGAGCCAGCTCGACAACGCCATCAGCCCGGCGACTTTCTGTTTTGCGCGCAGCACCGTGTTGATCGCGATTGCCCCGCCCTGGGAGAATCCGGCGAGCACGATGCGCCCGGGTTCGATGCCCCGCTCTTGCTCGCGGTCGATGAGCGCCTCGAGGAACTCGCTGCTTTGGGTGATGCCCGCCGAGTCGACAGGCCCGCCGCGGTCGAGTGACACGATGTCGTACCAGGCGCGCATCGCCATGCCGCCGTTGAGGGTCACGGGCCGCACCGGCGCGTGCGGGAAGACGAAGCGCAAGGGCAGCGTGGCGGGCAGCCGCAGCTCGGGGACGATCGGCTCGAAATCGTGGCCGTCGGCGCCGAGGCCGTGCAGCCAGATGACGCTGGCTGACGGTTCGGCACCGGTCTCGACTTCGACGGTTTGCGGGTCGGACATGGAAGCTCCAGGTGTCTGTGTGGTAATGCGGAAGGGTCGGAGGCGCGCAGTTTAGCGGGAACCCGGCAATAAATCCTTGACGATATATGCGCATGATGTTATTTCTATGCGCATATTTATGCGATATTGACCATGCCGAACGCCAACAGCGACCAGGGCGAACGCCGCAGTGCGATTCGCGAGCTACTGGGCCGGGGACCGATCCCGACCCAGCAGTTGCTCGTGGCGGAACTCGCCCGGCGCGGATTCGCGGCGACGCAGTCCAGCGTGAGCCGGGACCTCAGGGAGCTCGGCGCGGTCAAGACGGGGCGCGGCTACGAGCTCGAGGCAGGCGACGTCGGCGACAGGCCCGAGTTGAATGCCATCGGCGAGTTCGTTCGCGCGATCCTGCCCGCCGGGCCGCACCTGCTCGTTCTCCGTACCGCAATCGGCGCCGCGCAGCGCGTTGCCCTCGCCCTCGACCGCGCCGGCTGGCCGGAGATGGTGGGCAATATCGGCGGCGACGATACCGTATTCGTGGCCACCGACTCCGCCAATCATCAGAAGATCCTCGCCGCCAGGCTCGAACGCATCGTCGCGCGCTGAAGCGCGCCACCCCCGGGAGCACACTCGTGAGCAAAGACCAGACACCCATCATTCTTGCGTTTTCAGGCGGTCTCGATACGTCCTTTTGCGTGCCGTGGCTCAGGGAGACCTACGGCCGCGACGTGGTTACGGCGACCGTCGATACCGGCGGCATCGACGCCGTCGCCGCGAAAGCGCTCGAGGAGCGCGCCTCCGCGCTCGGCGCGGTGGAGCACGTGCTCATCGACGCCCGCCAGGATTTCTTCGACACGGTCATTCGCTACCTGATCGCGGGCAACGTGCTCAGGGGCAATGCCTACCCGCTGTGCGTCGGCGCGGAGCGCGGCCTGCAGGCATCGCGGCTCGCGGCGATCGCCAATGAACGCGGCGCCACGACCGTCGCCCACGGCTGCACGGCGGCCGGCAACGACCAGGTCCGTTTCGAAGTCGCATTGCGCACGCTGAGCCCCGGGCTCGAAGTGCTCGCTCCGGTGCGCGACAACAGCTGGGTGCGCGAAGATCAGCTCGCCTATCTCGAGGAACACGGCTTGCCGCTGCCGGCACAGGGTTCCGCCTATTCCATCAACCGCGGCCTGTGGGGGATCACGATCGGCGGGCAGGAGACCCTCACGTCGCAAACCTCGATTCCCGAGGACGCCTGGGTATTGTCGGCAAAGGCCTTCAGCGAACCGCTGGACGCGAGCCGGCACACCCTGCAATTCGAGCACGGCGTCCCGGTGGCGCTCGACGGCGAATCGCTGTCGCCCGTCGCATTGATCGAAGCGCTCGAAAAGCTCGCGGGCCGCTACGGCATTGGTCGCGGCATCCACCTGGGTGATACGGTGCTCGGCACCAAGGGCCGTGTCGCCTTCGAAGCGCCCGCAGCCGTCACCCTGATAACCGCCCATCGCGAACTGGAGAAGCTCGTGCTCAGCGCACAGCAAGCACGCATCAAGGACACCGTTGCCGCGGTTTACGGCGACCTCGTGCACGAAGGCAAGCAACTCGACCTGGTGTGCGCCGACATCGAGGCGCTGCTCGAATCCTCGCAGCGGCGAGTCAGCGGCAGCGTCAACTTCACGCTGCGCCCGGGCGCGCTGTTCATCGACGGCGTCGACTCGCCGCATTCGCTGCTCGCGGCAACGAAAGGCGTCTACGGCGAATCGGCCGGCGAGTGGACACCGGCCGACACGCTCGGCTACGCCCGTATCCTCTCCCTGACAGGCTCGCTGCAGACGCGCGCCGGCGGAGGCGAATCGTGAAATCGGTTTTCGTGGACAAGGTCGCGTCGGTCGCGCAGCACAGCGACCTGAGCAACAAGGTGAGGCTGTCCCCGGACATACCGTGTGAAGAGGGCGTGCTGGTCGCCGTGCGCGTCCAGAACAACAAGGCCCGTTACAACCAGCTCGAACTCACCTCCGGCCGCATGGCCACGGTAACCCAGGGCGACATCGTGATCGGCGCACTCGGGCATCGCAAGGCGCTGCTCGGCTATTCGGGACACCTGCCCACGGAACTCGCCGTTGGCGACACGATTCAGCTGCTCAATATCGGCGGCGTCCTGGGAATCTGCGATTCGGCCAATCCCGACGTAGGGCCGCCGTTCGACTGCGAAGTCCTCGGCGCGGTGCTGCACTTCCCGTACCTCGGCGAACGCATCGGCGTACCGGCCCGCGCCGGCGCGCAGGCCCTCGACCCGGATGCGCCGCTGGACACGCAGGGCGTTCCGGTCGTGGCGCTCGCCGGTACCTGCATGGACTCCGGTAAAACGGCCGCCGCCTGCGCTATCGTCAGCCGGCTGCGGCACCGCGGAATGCACGTCGCCGCCTGCAAGGCCACGGGCGTCTCACTGCGCCGCGACATCCTCGCGATGCAGGATGCGGGCGCGGCGGACACGATGATCTTTTCCGATCTCGGCATCGTCACGACGACGGCGGAAAACGGCCCCTCGCTGACGCGGTCGCTGCTGACGAGCCTTGCCGGCGAACGGCCGGACGTCATCGTGCTCGAGCTCGGTGACGGCCTGCTCGGCGCCTACGGGGTGGAGGCCATACTCTCCGATGCATCGATACGCGCAGCGCTCACCGCCGTCGTGTTGTGCGCCAACGACCCGGTCGCGGCGTGGGGCGGCGCAAAAATACTCAGGGACCAGTTCGGCATCGAGCCGGCGGTCGTAACCGGTCCTGCGACCGACAATGCAGTCGGCATCGGCCAGATTTCGGAGCGCCTGAGCCTGCCGGCGATCAACGCCCTGTCGAGCGGCGTCGCCCTCGGCGACCACGTCTTCGGCATGCTCCGCGGGGGGCGCAAATGACGTCCGTGCCCGCGGTCGTGCTCGGCGCAACAGGCTATGTCGGCGGCGAATTGTTGCGGCTCATTGCCTCGCACCCGCTTTTCGACCTGACCGCCGCGGTCTCCGAGAGCCGGGCCGGCGAGCCTATCCGCGACACGTTCCCGCACCTCGCTGCCGCATGCGGCGATACGCCGTTTGCGGCCCACGGAGCATGGCTGGACGGCATCCCGGCAAAGTCGCCGCTCGCCCTGTTCTCCGCCGCGCCGCACGGCGCGTCGGCGGCCATGATCGCGAACGTCCTCGAACTGGCAAAAGCGCGCGGCCTGGTCGTCCATACGGCGGACGCTTCGGCCGATTTTCGCTACCGCGACGCCGCCGCGTACCAAGCGGTGTATGGCTGCAGTCACGGCGCTCCGCAGCTCCTCGGCGATTTCATCTGCGCCGTGCCGGAACACCTCCCGGCTACGGACACCCAGCACGTCGCGCACCCGGGCTGTTTTGCGACCGCCGTACTCCTCGCTGCCGTGCCCCTGCTGCAATCCGGCCGCGTCGCGCCGGAACTGTTCGTCACAGGGATAACCGGCAGCACCGGGTCCGGGCGCACGCCACAGGCGGGCACGCATCACCCGGAACGCCACGGCAACCTGTATGCCTACAAGGCCCTCGCACACCGGCATACGCCGGAGATCGTCAATCTCGCCGAGACCGCGTCCGGCGTCCGTGCCCGGGTCAACTTCGTGCCCCATTCGGGTCCCTTTGCGCGGGGCATATTCGCCACGGTGCAGGCCAAGGCGGCGGGCAAGGTCTCAACCGGCGAGCTGCGCGAGATTTTCGAGTCGCGGTACTCGGACGCAGCATTCGTACGAATCGTCGACGGCTCGCCAAAAATCAAGAACGTCGTGGCCAGCAACATGGCCGAGATCGGAATCGCGGTGTCGGGAGACACGGTGGTCGCGATGTCGGCCATCGACAACCTCGTGAAAGGCGCGGCCGGCGGGGCGATGCAATGGATGAACCGCCTCTTCGGGCAGCCGGACACGGCCGGCCTCACGGCCATTCCCCCGGGCTGGACCTGAGATGGACGCTTTGCAGTCAGGCCGCCCGGATGCGCGCGCACGCGAGGCGGCCGCAACGATCCCCGTCTACGGCCAGCTGCCGTTCGTGCCCGAGCGTGCCGAGGGCTGCGAGATCGTCACGACCGACGGCCGGCGCATCCTCGACCTCTACGGCGGGCATGCCGTTGCGGCGCTCGGCTACGGACATCCGCGGCTCGTAGCCGCGATCAGGGAACAGGCGGAATCGCTGCTCTTCCAGAGCAACGCGGTCGCACTCGACGTGCGCGCCAGCGCGGCGGAGAAGCTCGTGTCCGTTGCGCCGGCCGGCCTCGAGCGCGTGTTCTTCGTCAACTCGGGCGCCGAAGCCAACGAAAACGCGTTGCGCATGGCCCTCAGCGTGACGCAACGGCGCAAAGTGCTGGCGATCACGCACGGGTTCCACGGCCGCACCGCGGCCGCCGGCGCCGTGACGTGGCAATCGGAGAAATGGTACGGCTTCCCGCAAAAGCCCTTCGACGTCGGTTTCATTCCGCGCAACGATTGCGCTGCGGCGGAGGCGATGATCGGGCCGGATGTCGCCGCGGTTATCGTCGAACCGGTCCAGGGCGTCGCCGGCGCGTTCGACCTGTCGCGTGATTTCCTGCGGGCGCTATCCGGTGCGACCCGGCGACACGGAGCGCTGCTGATCGCCGACGAGGTGCAAAGCGGCATGGGACGCTGCGGGCATTATTTCGCGGTCGACGCCTGCGGCATCGAGCCGGATCTGCTGACCAGTGCGAAATCGCTCGGCGGCGGCGTGCCCTGTGCCGCCGTACTGTGCCGCGCCGATATCGCGG
>DATHRM010000328.1:0-2741 GCA_035465295.1 Woeseiaceae bacterium
TCGAACTCGTCGACGCGCTGTGTGCGCTCATCAACCACGACGTCTATCCGCGCATCCCGGCCAAGGGCTCGGTCGGCGCGTCGGGCGATCTCGCGCCGCTGGCGCACATGGCGAGCGTGCTGATCGGCGTCGGCGAGGCGAAGGTAAACGGCAAGCTGGTCAGCGCCGGGGAAGCGCTCGCGCACGCGGGCATCGAGCCGGTGCGGCTGGCGCCGAAAGAGGGGCTCGCGCTGTTGAACGGCACCCAGGTGTCGACGGCGCTCGCGCTGGCGGCGGTATTTCGCTGCGAGAACGTGCTGGCGGCGGCGCTGGTCGCCGGCGCCATGTCGGCCGATGCGGTGAAAGGCAGCGATACGCCCTTCGATCGGCGCATTCACAGCGTGCGCGGCCATGGAGGACAGACAGCGGTCGCGGGCGTGTTGCGGCAACTCATGCGCGACAGCGAAATACGCGAATCGCACCTGGACTGCGAGCACATCCAGGACCCGTACTCGGTACGCTGCCAGCCGCAGGTCATCGGCGCCTGCCTGGACGTTCTTCGCCACGTCTGCAAGGTGCTCGAAATCGAGGCCAACGCGGTTACGGACAACCCGCTGGTTTTCACCGAGTCGCAGGCGGTGCTTTCCGGCGGCAATTTCCATGCCGAGCCCGTGGCGTTCGCGGCCGATTATCTCGCGCTCGCGATTGCAGAAATCGGCGCGCTTTCCGAACGGCGCATCGCTTTGCTCATCGACGAGCACCTGAGCGGCCTGCCCGCGTTCCTGGTCGAGAAAGGGGGTCTCAACAGCGGCTTCATGATGGTGCAGGTTACCGCCGCGGCACTCGCGTCCGAGAACAAGTCGCTCGCGCATCCGGCCAGTGTCGACAGCATCCCGACGTCGGCCAACCAGGAGGACCATGTCAGCATGGCGACCTTTGCGGCGCACCGGCTGCACTCGATGCTGGACAACACGGCCGACATCGTCGCGATCGAGCTGCTGGCCGCCGCGCAGGGCATCGAATTTCACCGGCCGAAGAAGAGCTCCCCGTCGATCGAAAAAACGATCGCGGCCGTCCGCAGCGTATCGCAAAGCTACACCGAAGACCGCTCGCTGTCGCGCGATATCGCGAGCCTTTCGGAGATGATCGACGCGGGCGAATTCTGCCGGCATGCCGCATCGGTACTGCCGAGTCTCGGTGCATGAGCGACGTCTACGACTTTACGGCGGGCGATTCGCCGCTGCTTGTCAGTGTCCCGCACGACGGCCGGCTGATCCCGGAGGAGCAGCAGGCGCGCATGACGCGGGCGGGACGTGCGATACCCGATACCGACTGGCACGTGGCCCAACTTTACGACTTCGCCAGGGAGCTCGGCGCGTCGTTGCTGGTCGCGCGCTATTCACGCTACGTCGTCGATCTCAACCGTCCGCCGGACGACCGCTCATTGTACGAAGGCCAGGTCGCGACCGGGCTTTGCCCCCGGTACACGTTCGCCGGCGAGCCGCTGTACCGCGACGACGCTCCCGTTCTGAAAGCGGAAATCGACACTCGCACCGACAGCTACTGGCGGCCGTATCACGAGCGGCTCGCGCGGGCGCTCGAGGCGATTCGAGCGCGCCACGGCCATGCGTTGCTGTGGGACGCCCATTCGATTCCGAGCCGGGTGCCGCGCCTGTTCGACGGCGAGCTGCCGGTACTCAATCTCGGCAACTTCGACGATCGCAGCTGTGATCCGCGTATTGCCCGCGAGCTCTACGGCATCGCTGCTTCGAGTCCGTACGAGTCCGTATTGAACGGCCGCTTCAAGGGTGGCTACATTACCCGCCACTACGGCGATCCGGCCAATGGCGTGCAGGCGGTGCAGCTCGAACTCGCGCAGCGCGCCTACATGGATGAGGGCACGCTCGAATTCGACGAGGCTCTCGCGGACCGGCTGCGGCACACACTGCGCGCGTTACTGACCGCGTTTTGCGCGATCGGCGCCATTCAGTGAGAATTCATCTGCCTGGGGTTAAGATGCGCAGCTCAGACCAGGACACCGACAGGAACAGAACATGACCAGACTATTCAAGCTCGTGATCGCATTCGCATTTCTCGGCGTCATCGCCGCATCGCCAACGGCCATGGCGGCATCGGCGGCGGAAATCGACGTCCGCGTCAAGGAGACGATCGAGGAGTTCAAGAAAAACGTCAATGGCGCCGAGGTCTTCCTGCAGCAGGCTGCGGGCTACCTCGTCTTTCCCAAGGTATACAAGGTCGGCGTCGGCATCGGCGGCGAGACGGGCGAGGGCGCGCTCCTGATCGGCAAGGAAGTCGTGGATTACTACCGCACGTCGAGTGGTTCCGTCGGCTTCCAGCTCGGTGCCCAGGCGCGCTCGGTCGTCATCGTGTTCATGACCGAGGAATCGCTGAACCAGTTCCGCAACAGCGAGGGCTGGAAGGTCGGCATCGATGGTTCGGTTGCATTGATCGACGTCGGCGCGGGCAAGACGATCGATTCCAAGAACATCAAGGACCCGGTCGTCGGGTTCATCTTCGGTTCCAAGGGGCTGATGTACAACCTGACGCTCGAAGGCACGAAGATCCACAAGCTTGACAAGAGCTGATTCGAACAAGGCGCCGCCCGGCCCGCGCAAGCCGCTCGGGCGGCGCGTCGGAGAAAATCTTCGCGCGGCCGGTGAGTTCGGTCGCGATGCCGTGACGCGGCCCGGCAGCCTGCCGGACAAGGCTCACGGCTGGTTTCGTTCCTGGTTTCGCAAGGT
>DATHRM010000329.1:0-18112 GCA_035465295.1 Woeseiaceae bacterium
ATCGGCGACGATGGTCACTTCGAGCGATATGGCATCGCTGAAGTCCTCGAGCATCGCCGGGTTGAACGTCACGCCGATGATCAGGATGCCGTGCAGCAGCGCGGCCAGGAACAGCATCGCCGGCAAGCGGTCCGGAGGCGGGTCCGCGAGCTGTCTGAGTTCGTCGAGCGGGTCGGCTTTTAGCGCGAAATCGGCCATAGTCAGGGGTTACGGTACTGGCGCGAATGATGGTTCAAAGTTATCAGAAAAACAAGCGCTTAGGGCAGATACCTCTCGTAGGAGCGGTTCTCGAACCGCGATCGGTTCGCGGGCCCGGGCCCGCTCCTACAGGCGCGGTATACAGGGTACCGTGACCGCGGCGGTGGCTATGAGACCTGTGTCACCCCTTGCCGCCGAGGCGTCGCTCGATCGCATCGAACATAAGGCCTGCCGTGTTGATATCGAACTGCTCGTCGATTTCGCGCATGCCCGTGGGGCTGGTCACGTTGACCTCGGTCAGGTAGTCGCCGATCACGTCGATACCGGCGAAGATGACGCCGCCGTCGCGAAGCACGGGGCCCACCCGGTCGCATATTTCGCGATCGCGGTCCGACAGCGGCTGCCCCTTGCCGACCGCGCCCATGACCAGGTTGCCGCGATGATCTTTGTCGGACGGTATCCGCGCGAGCGCGTAGGGCACGGGTTCGCCATCGAACAGCAAAATACGTTTGTCGCCGAGCGAGATCTCCGGGATATAGGTCTGCGCCATCGCGAATTGCCGCCCGTAGTCGGTCAGCGTCTCGAACACGACGTTGGCGTTCTTGTCGCCCTGCCTGATGACGAAAACCGAGCGGCCGCCCATGCCGCCCAGCGGTTTGATCACCACGTGGCGGTGCTCGGCGAGGAAGGCCCGCATCTCGTCCATGGACCGGGTAATAAGGGTTGGCGGCACGCACTCGGGGAACCACGCCGTAAACGCCTTCTCGTTCATGTTCCTGAGCGCTTCCGGCTCGTTCATGATGAGTGCGCCGGCAAGCCTGGCCCGGTCCAGGATGTAGGTCGTGTAGATGTATTCCATATCGAACGGCGGGTCCTTGCGCATCAGGATTACGTCGAGATCGCCGAGCGCGATCTCCTGCTCCTCGCCGAATCGCCACCAGGTCGTACGGCTGTCCTCGACGTTCAGCCGCCGGGCCCGCCCGAGCGCGGTGCCGGAAACGAGCTTGAGGTCCGCCTGGTTGAAATAGTGGATTTCCGCTTCGCGGCGCTCCGCTTCGAGAAGCATGGCGAGCGAGCTGTCCTTGTAGGGCGTTATGGACTCGATGGGGTCCATGACGATGCCGACGCGCAGCGGTTTTGTGGCCATCTTGGGTACTGGTTCCTGTTAATTGCAGAAGGCGCCAACTATACAGCCCGTACGGCGCAAGCGTGCTTTTTTGGGAGCATAATGCGTCTGCGGCGCGCGTCGTAGCGGGACTTATGTCAATATGGTACAAGACAACTCCCCCGAACGAATCCCGGGTCCTGGCGACCGCCGTTCGGGTGTCCGGGGAATTGGAAGAACGAGTCGCTTGGATTCGCAATAGCGTGAGGAAGCCCTGTGTCCGGTAATGCATCTCGAAGTCTTAACGGCCTCAAGATCCTGGTCGTGGATGACAGCAAGACGATTCGCCGAACGGCAGAAACCCTGCTGAGCAAGGAGGGTTGCCAGGTCTTTACCGCCATCGACGGCTTCGATGCGCTGTCCAAGATCGCGGATCACCAGCCGGACCTGATCTTCGTGGACATCATGATGCCGCGGCTCGATGGCTACGAGACCTGTTCGCTGATCAAGCACAACAAGATGTTCAAGGAAACGCCGGTGATCATGCTGTCGAGTAAGGACGGTCTGTTCGACCGGGCACGCGGCCGTATCGTCGGGTCGGAGCAGTACCTGACGAAGCCTTTCACCAAGGACGAACTGCTGGGCGCTGTATCGAACCAGATCGGTTAGAGCGCGGCAACGTTGTCATTACTCTGCAGAAGGAAGCACTGATGGCAGTCATTCTCATCATTGACGATTCGCCAACCGAGTTGCACCTGTTTCAGAACATGCTCGAA
Source organism: Woeseiaceae bacterium (assembly GCA_035465295.1). Taxonomy (GTDB): domain Bacteria; phylum Pseudomonadota; class Gammaproteobacteria; order Steroidobacterales; family Woeseiaceae; genus UBA1847. The sequence goes on from DATHRM010000329.1 coordinate 2,080, forward strand.
AAAAACGGCTTCGAGACGCTCGTTGCCGACAGCGGCGAGGAAGGGCTGCGGCAGGCAGAGACCGCGCGGCCGGATGTCATCCTCATGGACGTCGTGATGCCCGGTATGAACGGGTTCCAGGCGACGCGCAAGCTGAACCAGGACCCCAGGACGTCCAGTATCCCGGTCATCATCATCACCACGAAGGACCAGGAGACGGACAAGATCTGGGGCATGCGGCAGGGCGCCGTCGAGTACCTCGTCAAGCCGATTCGCGAGAACGAGCTCGTGGCGAAGATCAACGCGGTAATGGCTGACTGAATGAGTGCGCCGGTCGAGCTCGCGTCCCTTGTCAAGCAGCCTTTCGAGCTGCTGCGCGAGATCGAGCGCCGCAGCATTACGGCGCATTCGGGCACCGGCGGCTCGGCAATGGCTGCGGAGTGGGTCGGCATCGGCTTTCGCATCGGCGACGAGCAGTTCGTCGCGAGCCGCGAACAGGTCCGAGAGGTCCTGATGCTGCCGGATTCCATGACGCGCGTTCCCGGCGCAAAGCGCTGGCTCCTGGGTATCGCGAACCTGCGCGGACACCTGTTGCCGCTCGTCGATCTGAAATTGCTGCTGGGCAGCGGGCGAACGACCCTGCGGCGGACGACGCGTGTCATCTCGGTCAACCACCGCGAAATCCCGGCGGGCCTCGTCGTGGACGAGGTCCAGGGTTTCCGGCGTTTCATGGACCACGAATTCGCGGAATCGCGGCCGGAGACGGCGGTTCGCTGCGAGCGCTACCTCGTCGGTGAGTACCGCCGCGGCGACGACAGCTGGCCGATATTCGACCTGTTCGCGTTCGTCGAGAGCAATTTATTCCTGCAGGCGGCGGACGAATGAGCCTTCTGCTGACAGCACCGGGAAACCGCCGGGCTGGAGTCATTCAACGGGTTACACCACATGGCCAAAAAAACTGACACAACCACCCTGTTCCGGATAGTGGCGTTGCTTGTCGCCGTCGCATTGCTTGCGGCGGCCGGGCTCGTGTACCTGCAGCCGGCGGGCGGCGCGGCGGGGTCGGCGGAGCTCGCGGCGCTGTCACAGGCCATCCCCGTACGCACGGCGAACGCGCTGGCCGGCCGCGAAGGCGCGTTCGACGCGCTCGAGCGGGACCTGGGCCGGATGGCCGAGCTGCGGCGGGCGTCCGACGCACCCGGCAACGCCGCGGACTGGCAGCAGCTGGAATCCCGGGCCTCGGCGATTCTCGGCAGGCGCGCGGCGATCGAGGCGGCCAGCGGGATACGCAGGGCCGGCAATGACATCGTGCAGCTGTCGGAGGAGCTCCTGGCGCGCTCCGGGTCCACCGCGGTAATACAGGAAATGCAGCAGCGCGCGAGCGATATCGCGAGCGCTGCGTCGGGGCTGCGCGGCACCAGCGACGCCGGTGCGGCTCTCGCCGCCATCGCGGAAAACACCGAATTCCTGCGTTCCGTGAGGGACGCGCTCGCGGGCGAGACGAGTCCGCTCGACGTGGCGCCGCTCGGCGCGGACGGTCAGGCGGCCGTCGTCGAGCCGCTGACCGCGTTGATTGCCGATCTCGATGCGCACATCGAAACGGTTCGCGAGAACACGGGCCAGCTGACGGGCCTCGGCACCGCGCAGCAGGGGGTTGCCGCGGCCGCCAATTCGCTGGCCGGCGCATTCCGGGGCGGCGGCGCGAGCGGCGCACTGCCGGGCGTGCTGTCGAGCGGCTGGATCCCGATCGGACTCATCCTGTTCGCGGTTGTGCTGCTGGTCGTCCTTGTCCTGCTCAATGTGCGCATGGCCGCGTTCGAGCGCCAGGCGCGCGACCAGGGGCAACAGAATGAAAGAAACCAGCAGGCGATTCTGCGGCTGCTGGACGAGATGGGCAGCCTGGCTGACGGCGACCTGACCGTGGAAGCGACGGTGACAGAGGACATCACGGGAACGATCGCTGATTCGTTCAATTACGCGATCGAGGAGCTGCGCAAGCTGGTTACCACGGTCAACGAAACGGCGATCATGGTCGACTCGGCAGCCAAGCAGACCGAGAGCGCCGCCGTCCATATGTCGAGAGCGGCGGAAAACCAGGCGCGCGAAATCAACGCGGCGACCGAGTCGATCGTGTCGATGGCCGGGTCGATCGAGGAAGTGTCCGGCAATGCCGAGCGCTCCTCCGACGTCGCGCGTCACTCCGTCGAAGTGGCGCACAAGGGCGGTGAAGCGGTGCGCCGCACGATCGACGGCATGAACACCATCCGCGAGACCATCCAGGACACGTCAAAGCGCATCAAGCGCCTGGGCGAGAGTTCGCAGGAGATCGGCAACATCGTCGAACTCATCAACGATATTGCCGAGCAGACCAACATCCTCGCGCTCAACGCGTCGATCCAGGCGTCGATGGCGGGCGAAGCGGGGCGCGGATTCGCGGTCGTCGCCGACGAAGTGCAGCGGCTCGCCGAGCGATCGACGAATGCGACCAAGCAAATCGAGGTGCTCGTCAGCACCATCCAGTCGGATACCAAGGAAGCGGTCGTCTCGATGGAGCGCAGCACGACGGACGTGGTCGGCGGGGCGCTGCTTGCCGAGAACGCGGGCGCAGCACTGGACGAAATCGAGCAGGTCTCCAACCAGATTGCGAGCCTGGTGCAGAATATCTCGGGCTCCGCGCGCGAGCAGGCGCGCTCGGCGGCGGACGTCACGCGCCGCACGACGAAGCTGCGCGAGATCAGCGAACAGACCGGCAAGGCCACGACGGCGACCGCGGCGGCGATCTCCAAGCTGTCGGAGTTCGCCTCGCAGCTCCGGAAGAGCGTTGCCGGCTTTACGCTGCCGGGCGACGCCGCCACGGGCACCACGCGATTGACGACGACTTCATCCAACGCGACCCGCATGCAGCCGGGCAAGAAGACAGGTACGGGCTGATAGCAAGCAAACAATGACGGGCGACACCGGTATAAGCGAAGAGCGCAGGCAGGACGAGATTACGGGTCCCGTAAACGCGCTCGCCATCATCAGCGACGAGCTGATGGATACGATCCGCAACGCGCACCTCGCCATCGAGGACTGCGTGGACGGGCGCGGCGGCTCCCAGGCACTCGTTCGCGCCAGCGGCCTGTTGCACCAGGCGCGCGGCGCGCTGCAGCTGGCGGAAACCTACGGCGCGGCGCTGCTCTCCGAGGAGATGGAACTCGCCTGCAAGTACCTGGCGGCCCTGCGGCCGGGCAAGGGGCGCGAAGACGGGCTCGACGCCCTGACGCGGGCGATGGTGCAGCTGCCGTCGTACATCGAGCGCCTGCTCGGTGGCGGCCGCGACATCGCGCTCGTGCTGCTGCCGATGCTCAACGACCTGCGCGCCGCCCGCGGCGAACCGCTGCTGTCGGAAGGCACCTTGTTGTTGCTGAACCTTTCGCCGAGCCGCAGCAATACCGCCATGGCGCGGCCCGAGGCCGGTGCCGAGGACCCGGTCACGGTGGCCAGGCGCCTGCGGCCGAAGTTCCAGCTCGCGCTGCTTGGATGGATCAAGGGCGGCAATACGGCGCAGCACCTCGAGACGCTCTCGAAGGTTACGGCCGCGCTGGAGAACTCCGCCACCCGCGACGACATGTACCAGCTGTGGTGGGTTGCCGGTGGCGTGCTCGAGTCGCTGCAAAACGGCGGGCTGGAAACGTCGGTCGCGCTTAAGCGCCTGCTGGCGCAGGCAGACCGGCAGATCAAATTCGTGATCGACGAGGGCGTCGAGGCATTCGACAAGCATCCCGTCGACGACCTTCTCAACAACCTGCTGTATTACGTGGCGCGGTCGAGTACGGCGGGAACACGCATCAGCGAAATCCGCTCCGCCTTCAACCTGGCCGAATTGCTGCCCGGCGACGAGCAGGTGGAGCATGCGCGCGAGGCGCTCTCAGCGCCCAGCGTAAAACTCATGAAGACGGTTGCCGCGGCGATAAAGGAGGATCTCGCGCGCGTCAAGGACGTGCTGGATATCTTCGTGCGCACCGGCATGAACAAGTCGTCCGAGCTGGTGCCGCAACTCGAACTCCTGAAGAAGATCAGCGACACGCTCGGCGTGCTCGGGCTGGGCGAGTTGCGCAGCGATATCGACGGCGAAATCGATCGCCTCAAGACCGTCGTCGAACGCGGCGGGGCCACAAAAGATCACGTGGTTCTGGACATCGCTTCCACCCTGTTGCGGGTGGAGGACCGGCTCGACCAGCAGCTCATCCGTCTCACTGTGCCGCAGGACGCGCCGGGGGCTGCCCATGCGGACATGTCGCCGGAGGATGCGGCGGACTACCGGCAGGTGGCCGAGTCGGTGATGCGTGAGTGCATCATCAACCTGGCGAGGATCAAGGAGACCATCGGCCAGAGTATTGCGGCGCAGGCGCCGTCGCAGGGTCTCGACAGCATCCCGTCGCTGGTGCGAGGTATCCGGGCGGGCCTGCTGATGCTGAACAAGACGCGCGCCATGGACGTCATGGAGCGCATCGGCAAGCTGATCGTGCTGACCCTGAAGGGCGGCGGCCCGTCGCGACTGACGCAGAAGGAAACCGACCGTCTCGCCGATGCCATCGTCAGCATCGAGTATTACATGGAGACGGTAAAGGCGGGTCGAACCGACCCCTGGTACATGCTGGACAACGCCGAGGCCTGCCTGTCGGTGCTGCGCGACGTCGGTCAGCGCCTCGAGGAAGACGCGGCAAGCGAAGCGCCGGAAGCCACGCAGAGATTGCCGCAGGCGGACATCGAGGCGCATGCGCTGGAAAGCGATGCGGCGGGAGCGCCGCAGGCAACCGAGGTGATGCCGCTGCCCGTCGTCGCGCCCGACGCGGAGCACCTGGATCCCGAGTTACTCGAGCTTTTCATCGAGGAAGCCAAGGAAGAGATTGCTTCCATCAAGCGCAATCTGCCGGTCTGGACCGAGTCCCCCGACGACATGGAAGCCCTGATTACCGTGCGCCGCTCGTTCCACACGCTCAAGGGCAGCGGCCGCATGGTGGGCGCGGAACGCATCGGCGAGTTCTGCTGGGCCGTCGAGAACCTGCTCAACAAGCTCATCAACCGCACGCTCGTGCGCACGCCGCCGATGGTGGATTTCATTACGACGGCGGCGGCCGCCGTTCCGGAGCTGGTCGAGCAGCTGGAGATCGGGACCGATCCCGCCAGCGACATCAGCCTGCTGGTGGCCCGCGCGCACGCGTTTGCAGAGGGCGACCCGAATGCGGCCGTGCTCACTATCGACAAACCGCGCGCCACGGAAGACGAGCAGCCGGGGCTGGAAATGGACCCGGTATTGCTCGACATCTTCGCCAAGGAGACGGCCGGGCATCTCAAGGTCATCGTCGACTACCTGAAAGCCTGCGATGGCCAGCGGCCACCCTACGAAGTCACCGACAAGCTCTATCGTGCCTGCCACACGCTGCACGGCAGTGCCAACATGGCGAACGTCGAGCGGGGCGTGGCCGTTGCCGGCGCGCTCAATCGCCTCGTACGACGGGTCTACGACTACAAGATCGGTTTCCAGCAGTCCGGCATCGACGCCCTGAAGGCGGCCGCGAAGGCGATCGCAACGATCGTCGGGGACATCAACCAGCCCGACCAGAAGCGTGCGGATTACACGGCGCTTGTCGCGCACCTGACGAGGCTGGCGAATTCGCTGCAGCCCGACGGAACCGTGGTCGACGTGCCCGCAGAGGCCGTGCCCGAAAGCGAGCCGGAGCCCGCCGTCGCCGAAGCGGAGCACCTCGAAGCCGACTACGACAAGGAGATTGCCGCGATCTTCACCGAGGAGTCTGCGGAGCTTCTCGAATCGACGGACAAGGCGTTCGGGCTGTGGGTGAAGGACAGGAACGCGAGGCAGGCCGTGCATGAGCTCAAGCGGCACCTGCATACGCTCAAGGGCGGCGCGCGGATGGCCGGCATCACGGCGATGGGCGATCTGAGCCACGAGCTCGAGACGCTGCTCGTTTCGGTCGACGAAGGCCGCGTGCCGTCGAGCGCCGGTGTCGAAGAACTGCTGCAGCGAAGCATCGACGAACTGCACCGGATGCGTGACCTGGTGATTGCGGGCAAGGCGGTGCCGCCCGCGGCCGAACTCGAGAAGCGGATCCGGGATGCGAACGCCGGCTTCGAGGTGGCGAGCGACGACGACGTCGAGCTGGAGTCTGAGGAAACGGGCGTGCAGCCCCATGCATTTACCATCGAGCCGGATGACACGGTCAGCATGGTCATCGTCGATTCGCCGCTGGCGGACGAGCTCGCCGACATCGGCGCCGGTGCAGTGGACGAGTCGGTGCCCGAGCCTGAGATCGAGCCGCAGCCCGAGCCGAAACGGGAGATCGAACCAGGGCCCGAACCGCAACCCGAATCGCAACCCGAGCCGGAGATCGAGCCGGAGTCGGAGCCGAAACGGGAGATCGAGCCGGAGTCGGAGCCAAAACGGGAGATCGAACCGGAGCGCGAACCGCAGCCCGAGCCGGAGATCGAGCCGGAGTCGGAACCTGAGATCGAACCGGAGTCCGAGCCGGAGATCGAGCCCGAGGCCGAACCCGAACCGGAGATCGAGCCGGAGTCGGAACCCGAACCGGAGATCGAGCCGGCGTCCGAGCCGGAGATCGAGCCCGAGCCCGTCGAGAGGCCGGCACCCCGTCCCACAGCAGAACTGCGCGGGGTCAGAAAGCCGGAGTCGCCCAGGGAATTTGCGCGCATTGACGCCGATTTGCTCGAAGACCTGCTCAACGCCGCCGGTGAGATCAGCATCTACCATTCGCGCCTCAACCAGCAAGTCAGCTCGGTTGAGTTTCACGTCGAGGAATTCGAGCAGACCGTCGCGCGCCTGCGCGACCAGCTGCGCAAACTCGAAATCGAGACCGAGGCGCAGATCATGGCCGGCCACCAGGACACGATGGTGGCCAAGGATTTCGATCCGCTTGAGCTGGACCGGTATTCGACCATCCAGCAGCTCTCCCGCGCGCTCGCCGAGTCGGCCAACGACCTGGAGAGCATCAAGGATCTGCTGCGGTCGTTGACGAGCGAGGCCGAGAGCCTGCTGGTGCAGCAGTCGCGGGTGACCGCGGAGCTGCAGGACGGACTGATGCGCACGCGGATGGTGCCGTTCGAGCGGCACGTGCCGAGGCTGACCCGGCTCGTACGGCAGGTCGCCCAGGAGGCCGGGAAGCGCGCCGAACTGTCGGTGGAAGGGGCCTCCGGCGAGCTCGACCGCCAGGTGCTCGAGAAGATGCTGCCACCGTTCGAGCACATGCTGCGCAATGCCGTTGTGCACGGCATCGAGGAGCCCGACGTCCGCCAGGGCAACGGCAAGCCGGCTACCGGCCAGATCACGATTCGCCTGCACCGGGAAGGTGCCGAGATGGTCATCGACGTCGCCGACGACGGCGCCGGACTCGATGTGGAAGCCATCCGCCGCAAGGCCTACGAAGTCGAACTGCTGCAACCGGACAGCAAGGTCACCGACGAAGAGATCATGGGGCTGATCCTGACCCCCGGGTTTTCGACCGCGGGCAAACTCACGCAGGCTGCCGGCCGCGGCGTCGGTATGGACGTCGTCGCGAACGAAGTCAAGAAACTCGGTGGCTCACTGCGCATTTCATCCGTGACCGGTCAGGGCACCAATTTCATGGTGCGGCTGCCGTTCACGCTTGCGATAACGCAGGCGCTTATCGTGCGTACCGGCGAGGAGGTCTATGCGCTGCCGCTGCCGTCGGTCGAGGGCGTGGCCCGTATTCCGAGGAGCGAGCTCGAGAGTCTCCTCAGCCAGAGCGAACCGAGCTACCAGTACGGCGAAGAGACGTATCGCTTCCGGCACCTCGGCATGTACCTCGGCGGCCAGGCCGCGGTGCTGCCCAAGGACGAAGCGTTCGTGCCTGTCATCCTGGTGCGCGCCGGGGAATTCTCCGCCGCGCTGCTCACCGACGAGATGCTTGCCAGCCGCGAGATCGTCGTCAAATCGGTCGGCCCGCAGCTTGCCAGCATCCGCGGAATCGCCGGCGCGACGATCCTGGGCGACGGCCGAATCGTGCTGATCCTGGATATCAACGCACTCGTTCGCAGCGGCGCGCCGGTCGTGGAACTCAAGAAGGCTGCGCCGACACCCGGCGACGTTCGCCCGACTGCGCTGGTCGTCGACGACTCGATAACGGTGCGTCGCGTCACTGAGCGCTTCCTGCAGCGTCATGGCATGCGCGTGCTGACGGCAAAGGACGGGCTAGACGCGATCAGCGTGCTGCAGGATACCAGGCCGGACGTCATCCTTCTCGACATCGAAATGCCGCGCATGGACGGTTACGAGTTTGCCTCCCACGTGCGCAATGACGAGCGCTATGCCGACGTGCCGATCATCATGATTACGTCGCGCGTCGGCGACAAGCATCGCGCGCGCGCGATCGAACTCGGCGTGAACGACTATGTCGGCAAGCCGTACCAGGATGCGCAACTGCTCGATGCGATCCAGCGCCAGCTCGAGGACAGGGGAATCCAGCTGCAGTGACTGCCGAAGCCGACGAACTCTACAGCCTGCTCGTACCGCTCTCCGGGGAACGGCTGATCGTCCCGCGCACCTGCGTCGCGGAGGTCGTGCGCTTCACGGCGCCGCAGCAGGAAGCGGGCGCTCATAGCTGGATGCTGGGCACGGTCAACTGGAACGGGCGTGCGCTGCCCGTCGTGTCGTTCGAAGGCACGCTCGGCAAGGACGTTCCCGCCGCGACCGGCCGCACCCGTATCGTCGTTTTTACGGCGAGCACGGGCCAGCTGAAAACCGGTTTTTTCGGCGCGATTACGCAGGGGTTTCCGCAGCTCGTGCGCGTGAACCGCGACGTGCTGCAGCTCGATTCGACCGAAGGCTGGCCGAAAGACGCCCCGGTCCTTTGCCGAGTGAAGATGATCAACGAGTTTCCATTGATTCCCGATCTCGAGCGCATGGAGGCCATGCTGGCGCGCGAATCGCTGCAGGCCTGATTCGCCAGGCGCGGTTACAGGTCGCCCCAGAGTGCCTGCGCAATGGCGAGCGCCGCGACGGCTGCCGTTTCGGTGCGCAGAATACGCGGGCCGAGTGTCACCGCCTCGAAACCCGCGATCGCCGCGTCGTCGTATTCACGCTCGCTGAAACCGCCTTCCGGCCCGATCAGCAGGCACAGCCCGGCTCCCGGCTTGCCGACGCTCGTCAGCGGTTGCCCCGTGCCGGGTGCGAGAATCAGGTCGGTGGAGTCGGCGGCGCGGCTCGTGCCGAACCAGTCGTTCAGGGGCAACGGAGCATCGACCCGCGGCGGCTTCACCCGACCCGATTGTTCGCATGCGCTTTCCGCAACGTGCTGCCAGTGCAGCCGGCGTTTCCCGGCGCGCTTGCCGTCGAGCTTCACGACGCCGTAGTCCGTCAGCACCGGGGTGACCCGAGCCACGCCCAGCTCCGTCGCCTTCTGCACGACGAAGTCCATGCGTTCGCCGCGCGAGATGCCCTGCACAAGGTGGATCTTCCGGTCCGACTCGGCCGTATTCGCGACGGCATCGTGCACCGAGAGCGTTACGTGGTTTTTGCCGAAGCGGCCGATCGTCGTGGACCACTCGCCGTCGTCGCCGTTGAAGACGTGCACGGTATCGCCGACGCGCAAGCGCAAGACGCGGCCCAGGTAGCGCGCGGCTTCCTCGCCAAGACGCAGTTCGGCACCCGGTGCAAGCCTCTCGGCAACGTAAAGTCTTTTCAGGGGCATGATCGCTGCGCCAGTTTCCGCATTGGCGTTGACAGCCAATGTCCACACAGAGGACTATCGTCAATCGACCCGCAGTTGGCAACCAATGAAACTGTCTTTCACCGTTGACGCGGATAAGGGCCTGATCGAACCGGCGCGCCAGTGCCTGAGTCCAAACAGGGATGCGCGCCCGCCCGGTGAGGCCCCCCGGCTTGTTGTCCTGCACGGGATCAGCCTGCCGCCAGGCGAGTTCGGCGGCCCGCACATCGAGCGCCTGTTCACGAATACGCTCGACTGGGACGCGCACCCGTATTTCGACGAGATTCGCGGGCTCGAGGTATCCGCGCATCTGCTCGTCAGGCGCGATGGTTCGCTCGTGCAGTTCGTGCCGTTCACAGAACGCGCGTGGCACGCTGGAGACTCGTGCTTCCGCCGCCGCGCGCGCTGCAACGATTACTCGATTGGCATCGAACTCGAAGGCGAAGACGACGTGCCGTACGAAGACGCGCAATACGCGGTACTGACCCCGGTCCTGGCTGCGTTATTGCGCACGTATCCGGCGATATCGGTGCGCGAGATCGCCGCTCATTCCGATATCGCGCCTGGCCGAAAAACCGACCCGGGCCCTGCTTTCGACTGGCTGCGCTTGTATGATGGTCTCAATGGCCAACTCGCCTGATCCACACCCATGACCCTCATCGCTCTCCTCATCGGACTGACTATCGAGCGTCTCGCGACGCAGATTTTTCACTGGCGCCGGATGCGCTGGCTCGAGCGGATTATCGACAAGGGTTTCGCGCTTGCCGCCCGCTTCGGTGGCGCGCCGGCCCTGGTTCCGGTCATCCTGCTGGCGGTCGTGCTGGTGCTGCCGGTCGCCGCCGTTACCATCGCTCTCGGCGATACACTGTTCGGCTTTCCGCACCTGGTGCTTGCGGTTGCCGTGCTGTTCTTCTCGCTCGGCCCGAACGATATCGGCGAAGACGTGAACGACTATTGCAGCGCGCTCGAGGAGGGCAACGAGGAACGCATCGAGCAAACGGCAAAGGCCCTGGTCGAAAACGAGGTGCCCGACACCCCGCTCGAGCGAATTCACGTCGTGGAGGAGGCGGTCTGTATCCAGGCGAACAACCGGCTGTTCGCGGTGATTTTCTGGTTCGTCCTGCTGGGGCCGCTCGGGCCGCTCGGCGCCTGGGCATACCGGGTAACCGACCTGGTTCGCCGCCGCGCCGTGTTCCAGGCCGGGCGCGATGAAAGCCACGCCGCCACGATCGTGCCACTCAGGGATGCGGCCGTTACGCTGCATGGCTGGCTGGCCTGGATTCCCGCAAGACTGACCGCAATCGGCTACGCGGTGGCCGGCCATTTCGACGCCGCCCTGGCGGCATGGCGCAGCGGTCCCGAGAAGCCGGCCCGCACCACGTCCGAGAACAGCGAGCGACTGCTGGCCCGTATCGGCATAGCAGCGCTCGCGCTCGAGTCCGGTGACGACGAGGATCTCACCGCTCGTGGCATTCGCGGTGCGACGGCCGCCAAGCGCCTCGTATTCAGGTTGCTGCTGATATGGGCCGTGATCATCTCGGCGATGACCCTGTACGGCTGGACTGTGTGAGGCTGGCGGCCCTAACCCTGGTACTCGCCACGCTGCCGACGTTTTTCGCCTGTAACAATCCCGACGCGCAGCAACCCGCCGCGGAGACCACGCACGCTGCGCGTATCGTAACGCTCGCGCCCAGTCTCGCCGAACTCGTCTTTGCAGCCGGTGCCGGTGATGCGCTCGTGGGCGTCAGCGCTTACTCGAACTATCCGCCGGCCGTCGCCGCGCTACCGCTCGTCGGCGACGCGTTCACCATTGACCAGGAGCGACTTGCGCTGCTGCGCCCCGATCTGCTCCTCGCCTGGGAGAGCGGCACGCCGGCACATGTTGTGGACGAGTTGCGGGAGGCAGGGTACGAGGTCGAAGTGATAAGGACACGCAGTCTTGCCGACATTTCGGCCACACTGGTCCGGATCGGCGAGCTTGCCGGCACGCTGCCGGAAGCCCGCGAGGTCGCTGCGGAATTTACGGCCGCGCTGCAGGATCTCTCCGACAGGTATCGCGATTCCGCGCCAATTCGCGTCTTCTACCAGGTGTCGAAACGCCCGCTCTACACCGTTGGCGGCGACCATTACGCGAGCGAACTGATCGCACTCTGCGGCGGACTGAACGTATTCGCGGACATCGGCAAACTGGCGCCGGCAATCGACGTGGAAGCAGTCGTCGACCGAAACCCCGAGGTTATGCTGGCCAGCGACGATGCGGGGATCGACGCGTTCAGCGAATGGGACCGCTGGCCTTCGATCGCTGCAAACCGCTACGGCAACCGCTTCCTGCTGCCGGCGGACGAACTCAGCCGGCCCACTCCGCGCGTGCTGGTGGCGGGCGCTGCCATTTGTGAGTCACTGCAGACCGCGAGAGAGCGGCGTTCGGAATCGCCTGCGGCTGCGGCCGGGAAGGAATTGGACCGGGCCAGCTAACACCCGGCCAGGAGTCATGGAGACCGAGATTCAAAACCAGCTCTCTACACCAAAAGTGATCGGTGGTTCCGGCTGGTTTACCAAGGCTGTAACCCTAATTCTGGCGTTTTCCATGCGCAAGAAAGTCTTGATAGCGTCGTGTTATATCGGCGTCTGTCGGGTTGTCGTCGAGTAGAGATTCAACATACGACGAGAAGCTGTCAGCAAAGGGGATTGGCCTCACGTCCCACCAAGCCTGGACTCCGGGAAACGTCAGCCACCACGCTGCCGCCGATGACCAGCGTTGCCAGATTTCGTCGGGTATGGAATCTTCCTTTGCAGCAAGAAACATAAACTCAAGAGCGCCGAAAAATTCATACATCGCCCAGGTAAACTGGATTCGCTCTTGAGGAGTGAGTTTTGACGGATCCGAGATCCCTTTCGCGAAAAGGGTCGACATCGCAGGATCCCGGCTCAATGCCGCCTGCATCGCAGCCGTGCGATCCAGGATTCGAGAGGCATTTTCCAGGCGTTGTGCTCGCGTACTCTGGCGCACCTGGACGGCTAAATAGACCAGGGACACAACGACCGCAATGGCACCAATTATTTCGCCCAGACTTGCCAAAGACTGCAGATTGGTCACGGGTCGACCTTCTTCAAAATTGGCACCTATAGGTGATTACGCACACGACCTTCAGCAGCGGGTTGCCGAATGCGACATTGTTACATCCGCGACAGTCCGCATTGGGCTACTGGCGGTCATTTGAATCAATTTTAGCCGAATGTCGGCTTGTGCGTGTAATCCGGACGTTCACCCTGGCGGAACGGCAGCTTTCGGCCAAGGGCGATCGGTTTCGTCAGGCATTGCCGGCGAGGAAGGTACGGCACAACCTTCCTGGACAGCGACGTCATGCTCCGAAGTGCGACTCCCAAACGGGCCGCGTGCTCTTGCGCTGCGCAAGCGCCGTTGCGATCGCGTCGATGCCTCTGCAGTTCTTCTGCCGCCAGCGCTTACCGGTGCTCCACCGGCTCACGTTTGCGATAGCCAGATCTGCGGTCGACGGTCCGCGTAGATCCAGCCAAGGGTCGCCGGTGATGGCGGACTCCACGGCTAGCCAACGATGTCGAATTCGGGCTCGCGCGCGTTCCCTCAAAGCCTTGGCGGACGCTTTCTCAACAAACCGCTCGGGATAGTCGACGATCTCGATCATCGGATATATCTCGGCGGCGACAAAAACCGTCCAGCGGATTGCTTTGGCCCTCGCTCGCCCATGTCTGCGGGGCAGCAGGTTAGCTGCCGGGTGCCGTTCTGCCAGCGTCAGCAGAATTGCGGCGGACTCGGTGAGAATTTCTCCGTCAGGTGTCTCCAGGGCCGGAAGCTTACCGGTCGGATTGACCGAGAGATAGGAATCGGAATCCTTCGCGCCTTTGCCGAGGCCAGTTTTAACGAACTCGTAGTCGGCACCGATCTCGGCCAGTGCCAGCTCCACCATGGCCGCACCCGACCTTCTGGCACCGTATAGCTTGTATGTCGTCGACACCGATCTCTACCATGTTCTGTTACTGGAAATGCTTCATCGGAGAGCCGAAATAACGTCCGCTTACGGTCACAAGTGGTCGTTCAGACCGATTCTGGCTGAATGGCGGCTTTGGGGTGGAAACCGGACGTTCGATTTGGCTTTTTGATTTCTCAGCACTGTGAGCTTCCAAGTCCTAATAGCATTCTTGCGATCCGTCTGGCTGGATTTCGCATCCAGTCTCAACTCCTGCTGAACGAAGGCAGCCCTCAAATTCGTTCGAGCGGGGCGAATCCACTTCTGACAGGCATTTCTGAATAACCCGAAGATCGCCTTCGCTTGGTGTGCGACAGGAATCCAAGTAGAAGCTGCCTTCGTCCGAGCAACAGTCGGAAATCCAAAGGCATGGTGTGTGCACGTTCGCGAACTCATAACGTCCTTCCACTATCAGTGCAGTATCACCGGAGACGAGTGTAACGACCTTTTTGTCCCAATCGAAGCTGGAAGGTGCGGGTAGCCGGTAGGATTCGTATGGTTTCGATTGGCTTAGCCGTTTGACTGTGCGCAGCAGCAGCCGCTCGCATTCGGCCATGAGTGCGGTTTCTACGTCTTTGTCCTGTTCCGCTCCGACGGTTGCGCCGCACGCCGCGCCAACGGCGATCCGGGCATCAATGCGCCGCGCACCTGAAAAAAAACCGTCGGTTGACCCCGAGCAATGGAGCGACTGCCACTGCTATGCATTCTGTATTGATCCATTTTTTGCTCAATGTGGGAAGACAGCGCCAGCGATGAATCCTCGCGGGGCCAGCGGGGCTCGTCATATTCGGCAACGTACGTATTTTCCACTTCGACGTTCCACCCGCCATCGTCGTAAAGCATTTGAACGAAGCGATAGCGACCGTCACCTAAGTCCAGGTTACATCCCAGGTGCTGAGCCTCGATCGACCGGTGAGGTTGCCTGCTCTGGTTACACGAGAATCCGTATGACTCCATGCACAGTCGCGCCTCGCGTGCCTTAGCGCAGGATTCTCCTATCTTCAGATACTGCTCATTCGCAGACTCTGCAGCACACAATAATGGCGCCGCCGCAGCCACGAGAAGAACAGCAGAGAATGCATGTTTCATTGCGTATCTCTCCCCGGCAAGCCAGCAGGAGTCCAGCTTCCGCTTCGGGTCAATAGCGGCGATTGGAACCAATTCTAGCTCAATGACTGGTTTAGGGCGCAAGGCTGCCATTCGTCCTGGTTGAACGGCAGCTAACGGCCAGGAGCGGTCTCGCCGCAAGGTTTTAATGGCCGCGTGATAATGCGAAAAACCGGAGTTTTGATAAATCGAACGTCACACCGGTAACACCGACTTTGCCTTCATTCAATGTTCACTTGCCAGCGCCCGCATTTGAATGCAACACTCATCCCGCAATAGCAACCGAGTACCCATACACAAATTTATTCGGTGGAAGATATGGTCAGGAATTGGTATGCAACGAGCATTGCGATAGTTTCATTGCTAGGTGTCGGTCCGTCGACGGCGTTATCCGAAGAGACCGTAACGACCAGCGAGACTGCGCAAAGTTTCGGGGTGGTCATCGATCCCGCGGCCATTCGCGAGACCAACCGGCTAGGGCCTCGCAGCTTCTCGCCCTATGCTAACCGTTCTTTCCCGATGCGGCCGCTATGGGGCGATCAGCACGTGCATTCCGGCTGGTCATTCGATGCGGGTTTCGTCAATGCGCTGAGCCCGGAGGATGCGCTGCGCTTCGCGCGCGGCGATCAGGTTCATACGACCTTCGGTGTACCGATCCGGCTTTCGCGCCCGCTGGATTGGCTGGTGATGACCGATCATTCCGACCTGCTGGGAGTCCCACCCGCGCTTCGTGCCGGTGATCCGGCGCTGGTGGATGCCGACGAGACGCTGGCAGCGTGGAGCAAAGTCATGCAGCTCAACGATGTCGAGGCTGCGACTCCGGTGGCGATGGAAGCGATTCAGGCGCAGGGCAATAACACCCTTCCGGATGCGGCCAAGAGCGAAGACTTCTTTCGCGCGGCCTGGCAGGCGTACACGGGGATTATCGAAAGCTTCAACGATCCGGGGCAGTTCACGGCGTTCATCGGCTATGAATGGACGCCGAACGAAGGCCCGGGCAACAATATGCACCGCAACGTCGTCTATCGCGGCGGCAAGGTCGAGGCGGACAAGATGCTGCCATATACGACCTTCGAGAGCTACGATCCGGAGGACCTCTGGGCCTGGATGGCGACCTTCGAGGAGACGACCGGTACGCCGGTGCTAGCGATTCCGCACAACGGCAACCTTTCGAACGGGCTCATGTTCGCACTG
>DATHRM010000330.1:0-17055 GCA_035465295.1 Woeseiaceae bacterium
CTTCTTCGGCAAACCGTCGATGTACATGGGCACCGGCGGCACGATCCCGTTCATGGGCATGCTGGGCGAGAAATTCCCGGAGGCGCAATTCCTCATCACGGGACTGCTCGGGCCGAACTCGAACGCGCACGGCCCCAACGAGTTCCTGCACATCGATACGGGCAAACGCGTGACGAGCTGCGTCGCCCAGGTACTCGCCGATCATTACGAGCACAATGCGGGGATCAAGGCCGCCGCCTGATACCCCCTCCCGGCCGCCAGCATTCACGCGAGGCCGGCAGGCGGGTCGTTTGTCGACCGAAGTAAAGCGCAGTCGCGCGCAGCGCGGCGAGCCATGAGGGAGACAAATGACCCGCCTGCCGGCCGCTCTTACGTCGTAAACATGATCATGATGCCGGCGGCCACGGCGGAACCGATGACGCCGGCGACGTTCGGCCCCATGGCATGCATGAGCAGGATGTTGTGCGGGTTCGCCTCGAGACCGACCCTGTTGGCAACGCGCGCAGCCATTGGAACGGCCGAGACGCCGGCGGCGCCGATCAGCGGATTGATCGGGTTGTGCGACAGCTTGTTCATCAGTTTGGCCATCAGCACGCCGCTGGCCGTGCCGATCGCGAACGCCACCACCCCGAGCAGCAGTATTCCCAGCGTTTCGATCGAGAGGAACTGGCTGGCACTGAGCTTGGAACCCACCGATAGCCCGAGAAATATCGTCACGATGTTGATAAGCGCGTTCTGCGTCGTGTCGGACAGGCGGTCGACGACGCCACATTCGCGCATCAGGTTGCCGAACGCAAGCATGCCGAGCAGCGGTGCCGCGGTCGGCAACAGCAATGCGACCAGCAGCAGCAACACGATGGGAAACAGGATGCGCTCCGCCTTCGATACGTCGCGCAACTGCACCATGTGGATTTTCCGTTCGTCTTCCGTCGTGAGCAGCCGCATAATCGGCGGCTGGATTATCGGAACCAGCGCCATGTACGAGTATGCGGCGACGGCGATCGCGCCGAGCAGCTGCGGTGCGAGCAATCCCGAGACGTAGATCGCCGTCGGGCCGTCCGCGCCGCCGATAATGCCGATGGCGGCCGCTTCCTTCAGTGTGAAGTCCATAACGCCGAGTTCGGTCATGCCCAGCGCGCCGAGCAGCGTCGCGAAAATACCGAACTGCGCCGCGGCGCCCAGGAACAGCGTTCGTGGATTCGCGAGCAGCGGCCCGAAATCCGTCAGCGCGCCGACGCCCATGAAGATGATCAGTGGGAAGGCCCCGGTCGTAATGCCCACCTCGTAGGAGAGGTAGAGCAACCCGCCGGGCTCGGCGATACCGGCGCCCGGGATGTTGCTGAGCAGTCCGCCGAATCCGATCGTGACCAGCAGCAGGGGCTCGAATTTCCTGACGATGCCGAGGTACAGCAGTGCGAGGCAAATAACCAGCATCGCCGCCTGGCCGCCGGTCATCTGGTAAAGCCCGGAGCCGCGCCAGATTTCGAGGATCAGGTCCATCAGCCGGCGATGCTGACCAGCGCGTCACCCACGGCGACGACGTCGCCTTCGCGGACGAACACTTCGCTGACCGTTCCGGCTTTGGGCGCGCTGACGGTGGTCTCCATTTTCATCGCTTCAACGACGAGCAGCGGCTGCCCTTCCTCGACGCGGTCGCCCGGAGCGACGTGAACCTTGAAGATATTGCCCGCGAGTACCGCCTTCACCGCTTCTCCCGACGGCGGGGCCGGCGCTTTCGCCCCCTTGGGCTCCGGGCTGACGTCGGCGAGTTCGCCGTCTTCCGCCACTTCGACGGTAAATTCCCTGCCGTTGACGCGTACCGAGTAGACGGCGGGACCCTGCGTCGCAGGTGCGGGAGCGGCGGGCGCCTGCGGCGCCTCGAATTCGGGCGGCGGCTCGAATGCGTCCGGGTTGCCGCGGTTCTGCAGGAAACGGATGCCGATCTGCGGGAACAGTGCGTAGGTCAGCACGTCGTCTATGACGTCGGACGCGAGGTGGATCTTCTTTTCGATTGCGATGTGGCTGAGCTTCTCGGTCTGCAGTTCGAGCTCCGGCTCGAGCAGGTCGGCGGGGCGGCACGTCACGGGTTCGGCTCCGTCGAGTACGCGCGCCTGCAGCTCCTTGTTCACCTCGGCAGGCGTTGCGCCGTACTCCCCCTTGAGGATGCCGGAGGTCTCCTTCGTGATCGTCGCGTAACGCTTTCCGGACAGCACATTGATGACCGCCTGCGTGCCGACGATCTGCGAGGTGGGCGTGACCAGCGGCAGCATACCGAGGTCCCTGCGTACCTGTGGAATTTCTTCCAGCACCGCGTCGAGCTTGTCGCCGGCGTTCTGTTCGCGCAGCTGGTTTTCGAGGTTCGTCAGCATGCCGCCGGGCACCTGGGCAACGAGGATGCGCGAATCCACGCCCTTCAGGCCACCCTCGAACTTCGCGTACTTCTTGCGAACGCCACGGAAATAGGTGGCAACCTCCTCGAGCGCCTCCAGGTCGAGGCCCGTATCGCGGTCCGTGCCGTCGAGGATCGCGACCAGCGACTCGGTCGGCGAGTGGCCGTAGGTCATGCTCATCGACGAGATCGCCGTATCGATGTTGTCGATGCCCGCCTCCGCGGCTTTCACGCAGGTCGCCGTCGACAGTCCTGTCGTGGCGTGGCACTGCATGTGGATCGGGATGTCGACCGTCTCCTTGAGCCGGCTGACGAGTTCGAAGGCAACGTACGGCCGCAGCAGTCCCGCCATGTCCTTGATGCAGATCGAATGCGCGCCCATGTCCTCGATGCGCTTGCCGAGATCGACCCACAGGTCGACCGTGTGCACGGGGCTGACGGTATACGAAATCGTTCCCTGGGCATGCTTGTCGACCTTGATCGTCGCCCTGATCGCGGTTTCGAGGTTCCTCAGGTCGTTAAGCGCGTCGAAAATACGGAATACGTCGACGCCGTTGACCGCACAGCGCTCGACGAACTTCTCGACCAGGTCGTCGGCGTAGTGCCGGTAACCGAGAATATTCTGGCCGCGAAACAGCATTTGCTGCGGCGTATTCGGCATGGCGGCTTTCAGGCGGCGAATACGTTCCCACGGATCTTCGCCCAGGTAGCGAATGCAGGCGTCGAACGTCGCGCCGCCCCAGGACTCGATCGACCAGAAACCGATCTTGTCGAGCTTGCCGGCGATCGGCAGCATGTCGTCGGTTCGCATACGCGTCGCGAGGAGGCTCTGGTGCGCATCACGCAGTACGAGTTCGGTGATACCGAGGGGTTTCTTTTCGCTCATAATGTATCCGTGTCGATCAGGGTTGGCGGTGCCGGCGGATGGCGGCGGCGATTGCCGCAACCTCTTCGTGAGTCACCTCGTCATCCGCTACTGCGGGTTGGAAACGCCGCACTGCGGTCGCCATGAGCGACATTGCGCCGACGAGCACGGTCAGGAAAACGAAGACCGTTCCCATGCCGGCGATCATGAGCATCGTGCCCAGTTGAAGCAGGCTTTCTTCCATGATGTCCGAGGTCTACAAAGCGGGAGCGGCCAATTATACTGGATCGGGCCCATTCAAAAAGCCGTGAATCCCGACTTGAGATACAGAACAGACAGCGATGCTGCCCGACGGAGGTTTTCCGCACTCCTGTTGTTTCTGTTCGTCGCGTGCGGGGCGCAATCCGGCGCGCGCGAAACACCGATTTCCGGTGGCACCGAGATCCTCGTTCCTGCACCGGTCCCCGACGACGAGGATCTCGAAGCCGCCGGCGCCATCATCGGCAACATCGTGCTCGAGAAGCGCAACATCTTCGATCTGTCGGATCCGGAAGAAAACAAGTGGCTGTATCGCTGGGCGAACCGGCTGCACGTCGTAACCCGCGACAAGGTGATCCGCAACCAGATCCTGTTCAGGGACGGCGACGCCTACTCCGGGCGCCTGCTCGAGGAAACCGAGCGAATCGTGCGCTCGAATCGCTTTATCTATGACGCGAGGGTCGAGCCGATCCGCTACGAAAACGGCGTCGTGGACGTAAAAGTCATGACGCAGGACGTCTGGTCGCTGACGCCCGATGTCTCGTTTTCCCGCAGCGGCGGCGAGAACCGCACTGCGCTCGGCATCGAGGAAACCAACCTGCTCGGCAGGGGTCAGCTGCTGCGCCTGAAGTGGATCGACACGGTCGACCGTACCTCGACCCAGTTCGATTTCGAGGACACGAACCTCGGCAGCAGCTGGGTATCGATGTTCCTCCGCGTGGCCGACAACTCCGACGGCGAAACCCAGTTCCTGTCCCTCGTCCGGCCGTTTCACGCGCTCGACGCGCGCTGGTCCGGCGGCGGCTGGATCTCCATCGACGACCGGCGCACGGCGCTCTACCGGCTCGGCGACGAGGCGGCGGAGTACCGCCAGGAGCGCGACTATTTCACGGGATTCGGCGGCTGGTCGGTGGGCCTCAGGGATGGCTGGGTGCGACGCTGGTCGGCCGGATACGTGTTTGACGATAACCGCTACTCGGAAGTCGTCGACCCCACTCTGCCCGCCGTGATTCCGGAGAACCGCAAGCTGGTTTACCCGTTTGTCGCGATCGAAATCCTGCAGGATGCATTCAGCACGACAACCAACACCAACCAGATCGGGCGCACCGAAGACTTCTACATGGGCACGCGCTTCACGGCGTCGCTGGGCTGGTCGGACGAGGGCTTCGGCGCGGATCGCGACGCGTTGATCGGATCCGCTACCCTCAACCTGGGATTCGGGTCGCTGGAAGAAACGGCATTACTGCTGGCCGGTGTCGCCCAGGGCCGTCGCGAAGGCGGTGACAGCAAGAACGCGGAAACGTCGGTCAGGGCGCGTTTCTACCATCGACAGTCCGAGAAACGGCTGTTCTTCATGGAACTCTCCGGCACGGCCGGACACGACCTCGACCTCGACAACCCGGTGCAGCTCGGCGGCAAAACCGGGTTGCGCGGGTATCCCCTGCGCTACCAGACCGGCGATTCGAAAGCGTTGTTCTCGATCGAGCAGCGCTATTTCACCGACTGGTACCCGTGGCGCCTGTTTCGCGTCGGCGGCGCCATATTCGCGGACGTCGGCCGCACCTGGGGGAGCAACCCCATCGGCGAACGGAACTACGGTTGGCTCAGGGATGTCGGTTTCGGCCTGCGCCTGGCGCCCACCCGCTTCAGCACCAACAAGGTTGCCCACCTAGATTTTGCCTTCCCGCTCGACGGCGACCCGTCGATCGACAGCGTGCAGATCCTGCTGGAAGCGAAACGCAGCTTCTAGCGCGCCTCAGGTAACCGTCAGCAATCAATCATTTCGCCGTCAGGCCTTTGCCGGCGCCGTATCCGATGATGTTCCCGTCAAGCAACGATCGCGAAGAGGAGAACGTCATGAACCGTACTTTTGGCAGTCTGTCGCTGCTGGTCGCCGCGTCCCTGGTACTGTCCGCGTGCAGCGCAACCCGGCATCGGGCCGAGGTCCAGGACGATACGATCGACCGGGTCACCGTCGGCACGGTACAGCGCGAAATCCGCGTCGGCATGCCCTCCGCCGAGGTCGCCTCGATTCTCGGCGCTCCGAACATCGTTTCCACCGACGCGGATCGGCGCGAAGTCTGGGTCTGGGACAAGGTATCCAGCGAGGTTTCGTACTCGCGTAGCAGCGGCGTCGTCGCGGGCCTCGTCATCGGCAGTTCCGCGGGCGGCGTCGGCGGGGGCAGCAGGAATGCCGGCGCGAGCCGCTCGTCGCAGCGCACGCTGACGGTCATCGTCAAATTCGATGCAGCAAGCCGCGTGCGCGACTTCTCGTATCGCACGTCGAGCTTCTGACGGGCCGGGCAAGGAGACAGCGATGAAAGTTCTTTCCAGCATTCTGTCAGCCGTATTGTTCGCCTCGCTTGCGGCGGGGTGCGCATCCGCGCCGCCTGCCGCGCAAAGCGGCATCGAACTGCAGGCTTACCAGGCGAAGGAATTCGAAACCACCAAGCGAGCGGCGTTCTCGGCCACGATGTCGGTCTTCCAGGACCTCGGGTTCATCATCGACGATGGCGACTTCGACACCGGACTGATCACGGCGACCGGGCCGTCGCAACGCGATGCCATGGACATGGGCGACCTGCTGGCGCAGGTATTTGCCGGCACCGATACCCGCGGTGCGACACACCGGCGAGCGACGGCGTTCGTGGAGGAAATGCCGTCCGGCAAGATCCGGATCCGTCTCAATTTCGTCGACAACGTCGTGGTTACGGCGGGTATGCCGCTGCAAAGCCGGCCAGTGCAGGAACCCGCCTTCTACCAGGCGACGTTCGAGCAGATCGACAAGGCGATTTTCGTGCGGTCCGCGACGACCTAGGAGCAATGCGGCAACTAGCGGCAGAGTTCGTTCATTCTCGCCTTGGTTTCGGCGATGGTCGCGGCGGCGTCCTTTTCGCTGAGGTATTCGCGCTCGCCGGCGTCGTTGGTGCGATACAGCCGGGGCGCATTCACGTAGGACTCGAAAATCTCGGTCGCACGTTTGCAGTAGTAGGCGTCAGCCGCCTCGCGTTCGGCGCGTTCCTCGGCGGTTTCGCCGGGGTATGCGTAACCGTCGTCGGACTCCGGTTCCTCGAGATCTTCGAGCGTGCCGCTCGAATGCCAGACGAGCTGCACGCCGACCGCGTCTTCATGGCCGGGCGTGTCGGCGTAATGGCGCTTGCCGTTCTCGTCGACCCAGGTATAGATCGCTTTCATGGTGTCGACAAAATGAGTCTTGCCGCTCGCGTCGACCCACTTCCAGACGTCGGCAACCGCCGGCAGCGACAGGCCGATCGTCAACGCGAATATCGTCAGTAATCTGGTCATGGTGGCTCCTGGCAAAGCCAAGTATGGTGCTTTGCGTGCCCCAAACCGGTGACTGGCGTCACAGATTCGCGCTGGCGGGCGTCGCCTCAGGGCGTCGCGGACGGCAGGATTTCGTAAAGTCCGAAGCCCTCTTCGAACAGCAGCTCCTCGAGGCGCGTGCCCGCGAAATCGTTGACGCGCGCCGCGGTATCCGCGTCCGCCCGCGCCAGCCACTGCCGGAAAAGGCCGGTATGCACGACCAGGTGGCTGTACCCGAGGGCCAGGAGCCGGTCGGCGATCGCGTCGCCCGATGCCGCGCGCTCGGCGACGCTCGTGAATACCTCGTTCACCGCAATAGCATCCGACGAGAAGTAATAGCGGCGATTGCCGAGATACAAGCCAAGGACTTTCTTGCCGGGCGGGACGATGTGATTGGCGAGAGAGATCGCCGCATATTCCGGGCGGTGCTCGCGGACGTACGTCTCGTAGTCCTGCTGCCCCGTGACGTAAGGCACGGGATCGATCCTGGCGAACAGCCCCTGCGCATAGACGAGGTTCGGCACGAAGTACGCGGCCACCAGCAGACCGGTGACCGCATTGGCCCAGCGTGTCGAACCGAGGCGTTGTCCGAGCTGCTCATGAATCGCCCAGAGCCCATACGTGGCGAGTACCACGAGCGGCGGCACGATCGTTACGATCCACCGCAGCCGCATGTCCGCCAGCAGAAAAACCAGCAGAATCATCAGCAATGCGTAGGAACCGAGGAGCAGCGGGTCCCTGTGCGCGAAGCCCGTCCTCCGTGCGAGCAAGAGGAACGCGACCGGCAGCAGGAGCAGCAGCGGGTTCAGCCGGCCGTCGAAATACTTCGGGTTATCGTCTTCGCCTTCGAAGAAAATGCGCAACGGTATCATGAGCGTGTACGGCAGGCTTTCCTCGTGCACGAGCCGTCGCGTCAGCAACGGGCCGAGCGGTTTGGTGTTCGTCGCCGACTGCTCCCGGAGGACGGCTCGCACGTGTGCTTCCGCATCCCGGGCCTCTTCCGGCGTTGTCGTTGCGGCGGGGTCGGCAGCGAATACGCCTTGCGCCAGCGGATACAGCGGATTGCCCGTCAGGCTGTAATTGCGGATGAGCCAGGGCGAGAATACCAACATGGAAATTGCGGCGAACAGCACCGCGAACTTGACGGCATTCAGTTGCTCGGCATGCTGATTTTCGCGCCGGTACAAATAGAAGAACGGCAACAGCAGGCTCAGTACGAGAAAGGACACCAGGGCATTGTATTTCGTTCCCAGCGCCAGGCCGCTGCACACGGCAGCGAGTACCAGCCAGCGGGTCCGGCCCGTATCCTCGAGCCAGATCGCCACGCTGAACAACGCCGCCGTCGTGAAAAAGACGAGGCCGAGATCGACGTAAACCGTCACGGACAGCTTCACGATCAATGGCAGCGTCAGGAACAGCAGTCCGCTGAGCGCGGCCCAGGACGACCCGATCCTGCGCCGCACGAACAGGAAAATCAGCAGCGCCGTGAGCAGCGCGAATGCGAAATGCAGGTACTTCGCCGCAATATCGTGGCCGAGCGCGACGGGCAGCATATAGAGAATGTCGAGCAGCTGCGGATAGTACGAGAACAGGATGTCCGGCCGCTCGTGAATACCGCCGGCCTCGACCCACAGCTTCGGCACCGCCAGGTGATGCGTCAGTGCGTCGCGGCTGACCGGCGGAACGCTGGCCAGCAGGAAAATCCACAACACGTGCAGTACGTACGCGGCAACGAAAAGTGTTTTTTTCCTGGTTGACATCGACGACCCGGGCGGCAATGTCACGGCAGTCTACACGCGGTCAGTTGCGATACAAGAACGGAGCTCTCATTCCGGTCATCGCCGGTCGATGCGGTGCCAGTTGGCCGTCGGCGAACGTTTCTTCCAGCCGTAGTACGGATGGCGGTGCAGCAGCTCCGGCTTGCGAAACAGCATGACCAGCAGCGCGCCCGCCGCAAACCCGCCCACATGCGCCCAGAACGCCACGCCGCCTTTCGCACCCACCGAGCCGAAGCCGCCGATCACCTGCAACAGGAACCAGTAACCGAGCATGAACACGGCCGGTACGGCTATCGTCGTAACGAAAAACCCGAGAAATATCAGCAGGTGCACATGCACGCGGGGATACAAAAGGACATACGCCCCCATCACTCCGCCGATGGCACCCGAGGCGCCGACCATGGGCACCGTGGACTGCGGGCTGGCACCGACCTGCAACGCCGCCGCCGCAACCCCGCACAACAGGTAGAAGAGCACGAAGCGCACCGGCCCCATGGCGTCTTCGACATTGTTGCCGAAGATCCACAGGAACCACATGTTCCCGATGATATGGAACCAGCCCCCGTGCATGAACATCGACGTGAATACCGTCGGCCAGCGCGAGCTGTCGCCCAGTTCGCACCAGGCAGTGGCGCTGAGCTGGATCTGCGTGCCCGCCGGGACGGTTCCCAGCAGTTCGCCGGGTATCAGGCCGAGCTTGCAGATCGATGCCGCCAGCAACGGATTCGAGCCCAGCCCCTGCACGAATACCCAGACGAGCACATTGACGGCGATGATGCCGTATGTCGCAAAAGGAACCAGGATCTGCGGATTGTCGTCTCGGATCGGAAACACGTTCGATTTCCCGTGGCGGTTTCGCCTACACTCACGCTTCCGTCGGGGAAGCGCCCGTGCAAAGCGAAAACATCATACACATCGTCGGGTGTCATGCCGAAGGCGAAGTCGGGGACGTCATCGTCGGCGGCGTTGCCCCGCCGCCGGGCGATACGGTCTGGGACCAGTCACGCTGGATCGCGCGCGACAATCGCCTGCGGCGCCTGGTGCTCAACGAGCCGCGCGGCGGCGTGTTCCGCCACGTCAACCTGCTCGTGCCGCCACGGCACCCGGAAGCCGACGCCGCGTTCATCGTAATGGAGCCCGAGGACACGCCGCCGATGTCCGGCTCGAACGCCATCTGCGTGGCGACCGTCATTCTCGAGACCGGCATCGTGCCGATGGTCGAGCCTGAGACGCACCTGGTGCTGGAAGCGCCCGGCGGACTGGTCCGGGCCACGGCCCGCTGCGACGGTGGCAGGGTCCGCGCGGTGCGCATTCGCAACGTGCCGTCGTTTGCCTGCGGCCTCGACCTGCCACTCGACGTACCCGACGTCGGCCGACTGCAGGTCGACACCGCGTACGGCGGCGACAGTTTCGTGGTCGTCAACGCGGATAACCTCGGTTTCGAACTCGCGGCCAGGGAGGCCCGGCAACTTGCGGAACTCGGCGTACGAATCTCCGCCGCCGCGACAGAGCAGCTCGGCTTCGCGCATCCCGAGAACCCCGACTGGACGCATATCTCGTTTTGTCTTTTCGCTTCGCCGGTCGCAAGGCATGGCGACGTGCTCGACACCCGGCACGCCGTCGCGATCAAGCCCGGCAAGATCGACCGCTCCGCCACCGGCACGGGCGTCTCGGCACGCCTCGCCCTGCTGCACGCCCGCCAGGCCATCGCGCCGGGCGAGTCCCTGTGCGCACGATCGATCATCGATTCCTGCTTTACGGGACGTATCGAGGGCGAGACCACCGTCGGCGACAGGGTGGCGATTATCCCGAGCGTGGAGGGACGCGCCTGGCGCACGGACGACCGGCGTATCGTGGTCGATCCGGACGATCCCTGGCCACTGGGCTACCGGGTGTCCGATACCTGGCCCGGCGCCTAGATCGGCAGCACCGTGGAGTGCTTGATCTCGGAGAGCGCGATGCTCGAGTTGATTTCCTGTATGCCCGGAAGCTGGGACAGTTTTTCGAAGAAAAATTGCTCGTACGATTTGATGTCTTCGGTGACGATGCGCAACAGGAAGTCGACGTTGCCGAGCAATACGTAACAGTCGAGCACCTGCGGATAGCTGCGGACCGCTTCCGCGAACGCCGCCAGGTTGCTGCGGCCGTGCGAAGTCAGCTTGACGTGAGCGAACACCATCGTATTCAGGCCGACCTTTTCCCGATCGATCTTGACGGGCTGCTCGAGAATGATGCCCTCCTCGCGCAGGCTCTGCATGCGTCGCCAGACGGCGGACTGCGAGAGCCCGATTTTCTCGCCGATTGCCGCGGCATTGATGCCCGGCTGCGACTGCAGCAGGTCGAGAATTCTGCGATCCACGGAATCGATCTGAATGGGCTGCATTTCTAATGTCTCTTTTCGATAAAAATCGAATAAATTATGCGCTATACCACCACTTGCGACAAGAATTAGCGACAAAATTCGGTGTTAAGAGGCATATATTAGCGAGAGCTTTTCGTGCAGCGGAGGTGCTTTCATGGGCGTTTTCAACCATCCCGAGTTCGACCACCACGACTCGATTCACTTTTTCGAACACCCGGCCTCCGGCCTCAAAGCCATCATCGCCATTCACTCGACCGCGCTGGGTCCTGCCGCCGGCGGCTGCCGGCGCTGGGCGTACGCCAGCGACGACCTCGCGCTCACCGACGTATTGCGCCTGTCACGCGGCATGACCTACAAGAACGCCGTCGCCGGCCTGCCTTTCGGTGGCGGCAAGTCGGTGATTCTCGCGAGGGAACATGCGCCCAAATCCGCAGCGCTCTTCGAAGCGTTCGGGCGCGCCGTCGATTCGCTGCAGGGGCGTTACATTACGGCCGAGGACGTCGGCATCTCCGTCGACGACATGCGTGTCGTCCGCGGCCAGACACCGTACGTGTCGGGACTCCCGCAGAGCGGCGCGGCCGCCGGCGGCGATCCGTCCCCGTGGACGGCACTCGGCGTCTTCCGTGGCATCGAGGCAGCCGCCGCGGCGCGGCTCGGTACCGAGTCCCTCGAGGGCATCAGGATCGCCGTGCAGGGTGTCGGCCACGTCGGCGTTCACCTGTGCAAGCTGCTGCACGACGCGGGAGCGAAACTGATCGTCGCCGACGTCAACCGGGACAACCTGGTGAGCCTCTGCGAAGAGGTTCCGGCCGAGGTGGTCTCGCCGCGGGACATCCTGTTCAGCGACGCAGACGTCCTTTCGCCCTGCGCGCTCGGCAACGTGCTCAATTCCGAGACGATCCCGCGCATCCGCGCGAAAATCGTGGCGGGCGCCGCGAACAACCAGCTCGCCTCGGTGGAGGACGGCGCACGGCTTACCGATCGCGGCATCCTCTACGCGCCCGACTACGTCATCAATGCCGGCGGCGTGATCAGCGTCGCCCACGAGTACCTCGGCAAGAGCACGGAAGAGCGGGTGAAGAGCGAAGTCTGCCGTATTCCCCGGCGCCTGCAGCGCATTTTTGCCGACGCCGAGAGCACCGCGCGGCCGACGAACGTGGTCGCCGACGAACTCGCGCAACAGATCGTTGCCAGAGGCCGCCAGGACGAAACTGCAAACCGCTCAACAGCGGGCCGCCGTATCGCGTAAAATACGCCGGCTGCCTATAGCCAGACAACAAGGATCCTGCAACGCATGGCAACCAAGAAGTCACGACTGCATATTCCACGGCCGACGGCACGACCCGGCGAGACGCCCGACTTCAGTTACCTCGAATTGGCGAATGCGGGAAGCGTCGACAAGCCGTCTATCAATGCGCGCACCCGGGACATCGAGTACCTGTCGAGCGGCCTGGTGCGGATTCTCGACGACGAGCATCATGCCGTCGGCCCCTGGAATCCGGACCTGGATCCGGCGAAGCTGCAGGTCGCATTGCGCTGGATGCTGTTGAACCGCCATTTCGACAAGCGCATGTGGCAGATCCAGCGACAGGGTCGTATTTCGTTCTACATGGAAGCCGCGGGCGAGGAAGCCGTCTCCATCGGCGCCGCGATGGCGCTGCGTTCGGGTGACATGTGTTTTCCGTCCTACCGCAACCAGGGGCTGTACATGTACCGGGGCGTCAAGCTCGTGGAAATGATGTGCCAGTGCCTCTCGAACACGCGCGACATGTGCAAGGGCCGGCAATTGCCGGTCATGTACCACTCGAAGAGCGGTAACGTGTTTTCGATATCGGGCAACCTGGCCACCCAGTACCCGCAAGCGGTCGGCTGGGCCATGGCTTCCGCGATCAAGGGCGAGGACCACATTGCGGCCTCGTGGCTCGGAGACGGCAGCACTGCGGAAGCGGATTTCCACCACGCGCTGACCTTTGCCGCCGTTTACCAGGCGCCGGCCATACTCAATGTCGTCAACAACCAGTGGGCCATCTCGACGTTCCAGGGAACGGCCGGCGGTGAGCGGCGTCCGTTTGCTGCGCGCGGTCTCGGGGTGGGCATCCCCGGCATTCGCGTCGACGGCAACGACCTGCTGGCGGTCTATGCCGTGACCCTGTGGGCGGCCGATCGCGCACGGCGTGGCGGCGGGCCGACGTTGATCGAGAACGTCACCTACCGGGGCGGAGCCCATTCGACCAGCGACGACCCGTCCAAGTACCGGCCGAAAGACGAATGGGCGGCGTTCCCGCTCGGGGATCCCATCGAGCGCTTGAAGCAGCATCTCATCGTCGAGGGCCACTGGTCGGAAAAGAAGCACGAAGCGCTCGAGGAGGAGCTCAAGGCCGAGGTTCATGCCGCCTGGAAAGAGGCTCAGAAGTACGGCACGATGACGGAAGGTCCGTTCCTGGATCCGTCGACGATGTTCGACGACGTGTATGCCGAGACTCCGCACAACCTCCAGTCTCAGCGCCGCCGCATGCGCGAAGTAGAGTCCGGTAACGGCAACGGAGGGTCCGCGTAATGGCGCAGATGAACATGATCGAGGCCATCCGCTCCGCGCTCGATATCGTCATGGACAAGGACCCGAACGTCGTCGTGCTCGGCGAGGACGTCGGCTATTTCGGCGGCGTGTTTCGCTGCACGGACGGCCTGCAGCGAAAGTATGGCGAACACCGCGTCATCGACGCGCCCATTGCGGAAGGCGGCATCATCGGTGCCGCGATCGGCATGGGCCTCAACGGGCTGCGGCCGGTCGCCGAGATTCAGTTCGCCGACTACATCTACCCGGGCTTCGACCAGGTCGTGAGCGAGCTCGCGCGAATCCGCTATCGGTCCTGCGGTGAATTCTTCTCGCCGGTGACGATCCGAACGCCCTGCGGCGGCGGCATCCGCGGCGGCCAGACGCATTCGCAGAGCCCCGAGGCTATTTTCGCGCACGTCAGCGGCATCAAGACCGTCATGCCCTCGAATCCCTATGACGCGAAGGGCCTGCTGATCGCATCGATCGAGTCGGACGACCCGGTCGTGTTCTTCGAACCGAAGCGCATTTACAACGGGCCGTTCGACGGCGACCCGGAAAAGCCCGCCGTCGGATGGAGTTCGCATCCCAAGGGCGAGGTTCCGGAGGGGCACTACACGGTGCCGCTCGGCAAGGCGGAAGTCGTGCGGGAAGGCAGCGAACTCACCATCGTCACGTACGGCACGCTGGTTCATGTCGCGGTCGCGGCGTCGGAAGCGACGGGCGTGGATGCCGAAGTCGTCGATGTGCGCTCTATTTCGCCACTGGACATCGACACGCTGGCCGATTCCGTCAGGAAAACCGGGCGCTGTATCGTGGCGCACGAGGCGACGCGATTCGGCGGCTACGGCGGGGAACTCGCCGCACGCATCCAGAAAGAGTGCTTCTGGCATCTCGAAGCGCCGATCGGGCGCATCGCCGGCTGGGATACGCCCTACCCGCACGCATTCGAGTGGCAATACTTTCCGGGCAAGAAACGCATGATGGCCGGCATTCGCAGCATGATGGAGATCGAATGAGCGAGTACATCTTCAAGCTACCGGATCTCGGCGAAGGCACGGTCGAGTCCGAGATCGCCGAGTGGTTCATATCCGTCGGCGACCAGGTCAACGAAGAGGACGTGGTCGGGACGATGATGACCGACAAGGCGGCCGTCGAATTATCGTCGCCGGTTTCCGGAAAAGTCGTCAAGCTCGCCGGCGAGCCGGGAGACATCGTCGCCGTGGGCTCGCCGCTGGTGGTCTTCGAAACCGACGAGGTGCCGGCGGACGAATCCGCGGAGACCGAAGACGAGCCGGCGGACGAATCCGCGCAAGCCGCCGAGGAACAGGCCGCCGAGCCCGCGGCTGCGCCGCCCCCGGCGCCCGAACCCACCCCGGAGGCAGGGGAGGAGGCAACGCTCGACCGCAAGCGCGTAATGACGTCGCCCGCCATACGCCGGCGCGCAAAGGAACTGGGTGTCGACCTCTCTCTGGTTCCGGGTTCCGGCCCCGGCGGGCGCATTACGCGCACCGATTTCGACCAGTACATCAAGCGGCAGGCAGCGGCAGGCGGGCCGGCGGCGGAACCCGCCACGGCAACGCCGGCCGCACAGACGACCGAAGAAAAAGTCATCGGCCTGCGGCGCATCATCGCCGAACGCATGTCGACGGCAAAACGCGAGATTCCGCACTTCGCCTACGTCGAAGAGATCGACATAACCGAACTCGAAGCGCTGAGAAACCACCTCAACGACAAGCAAACCGATCCTGCCGGGCGCCTGACCCTGTTGCCGTTCCTCGCGCTTGCCCTGATACGTGCGCTGCGCGACTTCCCGCAATGCAATACGACCTACGACAAGGAGCGTAACGTCCTGCTGCGGCATGGCGCCGTGAATATCGGCATTGCGACGCAGACGCCCGACGGCCTCAAGGTGCCGGTAGTGCACAACGCCCACGCGTTGTCGATGGACGCGCTTGCCGCGGAGATCCGGCGGGTAACGCAGGCCGCAAAAGACAACAGCGCGAAGAAGGAAGAACTGAGCGGATCGACCATCACCATAACCAGCCTCGGCAAGCTCGGCGGTATCGTCTCCACGCCGGTGATCAACCAGCCCGAGGTGGCGATCATCGGTGTCAACCGGGCCGTCGAACGGCCGGTGGTCCTGAACGGCCAGGTCGCGGTGAGGCTCATGATGAACCTGTCATCGTCCTTCGACCACCGCTTCGTGGACGGTTACGATGCGGCCGCCATGATCCAGAGCATCAAGGAGATGCTCGAGCATCCGGCGACGATATTCCTGCCGCGGTGAGCAAACTCCTGTTCGAACCCCCGGCACCGGTGTCGGTCGACATCTCCGGTACCGACGTCCGTTTCCCCGTCAATCGAATTTTCTGCGTCGGCCGCAACTATGCGGCGCACGTACGGGAAATGGGCTTCGATCCCGCGCGCGAGGCGCCCTGTTACTTCACCAAAGCCAGCCGCAGCATCGTGGCATCCGGCAGCGAGATACCCTACCCGCCGGCCACCGAAAACCTGCATCATGAAATCGAGCTTGTCGTCGCGATCGGCATAGCGGGTTTCGAGCTTGCCGTGGACACGGCGCTGTCCGTGGTCTATGGCTATGCCTGCGGGCTCGACATGACGCGACGCGACCTGCAGGTCGCGTCGCGCGAGAACAAGGGCCCCTGGGACATCGGCAAGGACTTCGAGAACTCGGCGGTCATAAGCGCGATACGGCCTGCGGATGAAATCGGCCACCCGGCGAGCGGCCGCATTCGGCTGTCCGTCAATGGCGAGCTGCGCCAGGACGCCGATCTCGAGGATCTCATCTGGTCCGTACCCGAAATCGTCTCTCACCTGTCGCGGTACTACCGCCTGGAAGCCGGCGACCTGGTTTACACGGGTACGCCCGACGGCGTCGGCCCGGTAAGGCCCGGCGATCGAATCGCGGGCAGCATCGCAGGCGTCGGGGAAATCGCGCTCGCAATACGCGCCTGACTGCCGGCCGCTCCCTACTCGTCGATGCGGCGCTCGAGTTCCTCGATCCTTGCCTGCTGCGCCTGGACGACTCTCGTAAGCACCGCGACGATATCCATAGGACTGAGACTCACGCGGTCGTTGTTTGCAACCAGGGACGGCACGTCTTCGGCAATGAAACCGACATACTTCTCCGAATCATCGGACCGGTAGTTGAACTGCACGGGTTCGAGTTGCGCAAGGGCGGCAAGCGCGTCTTCGACGTCCAGTAATTCGATGTTTTCCTTGCGGGCCCGTGACGAACTGTTGGTCCACACGCCCCCGGCGGAGACATAGGCGCCACTCGCCATTTCGAGCGGGTGCTCGGGCCGCTCGACGCCGATGCCGACGTTTCCCAACCTGTCGATCGTAATGCGATCGATCGACCCGGCGCCGATCGTGAGCGTGCTGGCGCGGTTGTGGAGGATATAGCCGGTATCGCCGGATGACTGGGTGATCATCAATCCGGCAACACTGCTGTTTTGCTCATGGATCTGGATACTGCCGTTGACCTCGAGCCGCTGTTTC
>DATHRM010000331.1:0-20231 GCA_035465295.1 Woeseiaceae bacterium
ACCGGCGACCGGGCAGAGATGCGCGGTGAGCTGGTCATCGATCGAACCCGGTTCAACGTCGGTAGTGGCGAATGGGCCGACGGCGAGCAAATAGGCACCGCTGTCGGCGTCAGCTTCGACGTCGTCCTCGAGCGGCAATGAGCCGGCCTGGCGTGACCCGGTTCATCCTGCCACTGCTCATCCTGGCGCTGCTGGCCGCCTGTGCACGGCCGCCGCCGCGGGCGCCGGTAGAGGCGGCCCCGCCGCCGCTCCCCGAAGACGTGTATCGGCAGGCGGCGCAGCAGGGCGAGGCGGTCTACCGCGTGGTTCCCGAACGGTCGCGGCTGTTCATGCGCACCGGGCGTGATGGCCCGATGAAGGCGGCCGGGCACGATCACGTGATCGCGAGCGTGAACGTCGAAGGCCTGGTACTCGTCAGCGACGACCCGGGTAAATCACGCGCGGACCTGCGCCTGCCGCTGCAGCAACTGGTCGTGGACGACCCTGCCTACCGGGCCAGGTTCGGCCTGGAAGCAGAGCTGCCCGACAGCGCGATCGAAGGCACGACCCGCAACATGCAGGACAAGGTACTCGAGTCGAGCCGGTATCCGTGGGCGACGGCCAGCGCGCGCGTCCTGTCGATGCAGGGCTCGCAGGCGCATCTCGAGGTGCGAGTGAGCATGCACGGCACGTCTTTCGACTACCAGGTTCCCGCGACGCTGTCGGTCGAACCGAACGAACTCGAGGTCACCGGTTCGATGACGCTGCGCCATGCCGATTTCGGGCTCACGCCCTTCAGCGCCGCCGGCGGCTTGCTACGGGTGGCGGAGGAGATCGAGGTCGTCTTCGAGATGGTGGCGTTACAGGGGCAGTGAGCTTCGGCGGCCGGCCTTGCGGCCGGCACACCGAAGCCACCGCTCCACCCGACTGATGTTCACTGGCCGGGGCGAATCCCCGTTTCGACCCAGGTGACGAGGTCGGCGAAGCTGCCGAAGATCTCCTGGACGGTCAGCGTGCAATGACCGAACCGATCCACCGTCCGGCGCAGCAGGAAGTCGCCGTTGCCACTGGCCTCGATTAGCGCCTCGTACTTGTCGTTGCCGGGGGAGTCGAGGACGATCGGGTCGCGAGACGTGTGCAGCAGTAACACCGGGGTGCCACCGATCGAACCGTTCGGCTCATACCAGGTGGCGGCATATGCCCGCGCCTGTGGGTCTGCAATCAGCCTTACGATTCCGGCATTCAACGCCGCGTCATCGCTGGTGCCTGTGTAATTCACCAGGCTGTTGTCGAACGGGTTGCCATGTGCCGCGTCGAGCGTACCGTTCACCGTGACGCTGTGAATAGCGAGCGACTGCACGATGCCTTCAATGAGTTCGCCGATATTGCTGTATTGGAGGCCGAACTGTTCGACCGACGCCATCTCGATGGCTGCGCCCAGGTTCCCTATCACGGCATTGACGACCAGCGGCACGATCAGGTCCTCGTAATCGTCCAGGGTCAGCGGCGGCATCGCGAGCGGCGAGCCCGGGAGTACACCGGGGAAGTAGTAGTCGAACAGTACGCGCGCGGTAAAAAAGTAATCGAGCTGTTGCTGTGTTCCGCCGTTGGAGCCGCAGATTGACAACATTCCGTCGTACCGCGTCGGGGAAGTCTCGAGCAGGCGGGTCATGTTGTGGCCGCCGCGCGAGAACCCGACCAGGTAGGTCCTGTTCGGCCGGCCGAAACGTGCGGTGAACTGCGCCTGCACTTTCCTCGTTGCGAGTGTGACCTGCCTGTTAGCGTCGCCGTCGTTCGTGCCAACACTGTTCGTCAGCGTCACGAATGCCACACCGTAGCCTTGAGCCGTGAAGGCGGGGGCCAGCGCTTCAAACTGGACGGGAATGGATCCGTGCACGAGGAGCACGAGATCGCCGTTCCAGGATTCCGGCTGAAGCAGCGTATAGGCTGTCCCGGCGATTTCGCCGTCGATACGCGTCTCCGGGTGTCCGGCAGAATGGCTGTCGACGCTCCATACAAGGCTTACGGCAAGCAACAAACCCAGGGCGATCGACAACCCGCTTTTCCGATGAATACTCAACATAGTCTTCTCCGTTGTCGGTTGATTCGTGGGTGGTTGACGGCTATACAGATTAGGCGTGTCGCGCCGCAGGCGCTTGAAGCTTGCGCGAAGATTTTGCGAAGATTTCAGTAAATCAAAGACTTGCGGGAGGTCAGGCGTGGCCAGTAACGATGACAGCGCGGCCGCGGTGTATCGCTTCGCCGACCTCGTTCTCGACCCGGGGCGCCGCAGCGTGCAGCGTGGTACCGCTCCCCTGGTAATGCCGCGAAAGTCGTTCGACTTGCTGCAGGCGCTCGTCCAAGCTGCCCCCGATACGCTGTCGACCGACGAACTCATGGACCGCGTCTGGAAGGGCGCCGTCGTCAGCCAGGCGACAGTGGCCAAGCGCGTGGAACTGCTACGACAGGCGCTGGGCGACGATAGCCAGTCGCCCCGGTACATTGCCCTCGTTCGTGGCCACGGGTACCGCCTCATCCCGGACGTGCAAGTGACGGGCCGCGATCCCCCGACGCGCCGCCGCTGGCCGATCGCCGTAGCGATATCGATACTGGCTGTCGTTGCATTAGCCGCGAGCTGGATTGCCTTGCGGCCAGGCCCGCCGCCCGACCGGTCCGTCGCGGTGCTGCCGTTCGACGTCATTACTGACGATGCCGATGTGCGGCTGTTTGCGGAAGGATTGGCCGACGAGCTCAGGTACGTTCTGTCCAGCAGGAACAGGCTCCGGGTCATCGGGCGCACGTCGAGCGTCTATTTCCGGGATCGCGACGATGATCTGCGTTCAATCGGTGAAACGCTCGGCGTCGCACATGTCCTCGAGGGGTCGGTCCGGCACAGCGGCGACCGGGTAAGGGTGAGCGCGCAGCTGTCGAGCACAGCCGACGGCTTTGCGCTGTGGTCGAACTCCTACGACCGCGATGCCAGCGGTGCAATCGAGATTCAGAAGGACATCGCGCTCAATGTCGCAGCACAGTTGCAGATTGCATTTGGTGACTCGGGACCACCGCCTGCGCCGGATTCCGGCGCGATCAGCCCCGAAGCGTATGCCTTGTATCTTCGTGCAGTCAGTCTATCGCCGTACGGCAAAGTTCGGGACCTCGGCGAGGCGCAACGCCTGATAGAGGAAGTCACTCGGCGAGCACCCGGGTTCGCGCCGGGCTGGAACCGGCTCGCTGCCATTTACGGCCGACGGCTGCTCGGCCGCGATCCGGGCTTTACGATGACGCGCGAGGAGGTGCTCGCGATTGCAGGTAACGCCGTGGACAAAGCGCTGGCGATCAATCCTGAAAGCGCTGAGGCCTATGCGGTGCTTGGTGGGGCCGCATGGGTATTCGGTGGCGATGCTGAAGCCGCAGCGCCGCTGATCGAGCGCGCGCTCACGCTGAACGCCGGCAACCTGGATATCTTGGCGTTTGCCGCCGAATTTGCGAAGTACATCGGGCGCTTCAAGGAGTCCTTGCGGCTG
Organism: Woeseiaceae bacterium; assembly: GCA_035465295.1. GTDB lineage: Bacteria > Pseudomonadota > Gammaproteobacteria > Steroidobacterales > Woeseiaceae > UBA1847. The sequence goes on from DATHRM010000331.1 coordinate 3,504, forward strand.
GAAGAACTCATTATCAGCCGCGATCCGCTGTGCAACGAATGCCGGTATCGGCTGGGCCAGTCCTACCTGTACGCAGGCCGTTACGCCGATGCGCATCGCGAGTTTCAAACCCTGCATACCCTCGAGGGGGGCGGCTACACCTGGTCCATGGGTCTTTCGAAGCTGATGATGGAGCAGCCGCACGAGGCGCTCGAGCTGTTTGAAGCGTTGCCGGACGATGAGGCACTTCACCTGAAACTCGCCGGGCGGGCGGCGTCGCTTTGCAATCTCGGGCGCCGCGAAGATGCCATTCAAGCGCTGGACGAACTCGTCGATCGAGTTGGCGTTAGCGCGCCACAGGTGACGGCGCGCGCGTTCGCCCATTGCGGCGATTCGGACGCCGCGTTCGAATGGCTGGAACGGTCGCTGCCGGACGACATGGTAAGCCTCCAGGTGGATTTCCCGAACCCTTTGTACGACAGGTTGCGCGACGATTCGCGGTGGCAGGACCTTATGCGCCGGATCGGACGCTCGGAAGAACAGACCAACGCCATCGAATTCTCGCTGGATGCGGCAATGCTCGGACTGCGGAGTGACGGAATCTAGCGTTCGCTGACTGACTCGATAATCGCGACGGCCTGGCCCGGGGCGAGGCGTTCCGCGCCGCGTACGATGACCTTGTCGCCCGGCGAGATGCCGCCGTTAAGCCCGACCCACAAGCCGACGACCGCGCTGGTCTGTACCGTTACCTGCTCGGCCGTTCCGTCGCTGTTTACCTTGTAAACGTACGACTGGCGGCCGCGTTCGACGAGTGCATCGCGAGGTACTGCAACCGTAGATACGGCCGCATCGCTGGGCAGGCTTACCTGCACGGGCGTACCGACGAGCCACTCACTGTCGCCGGCGCTGAGTCGAACCTCGACCATGCGCGACACGGCATCGCCTACCGGCACGACGGTCCGCACCGGATGCTCCCGCTCGACACCGCCGCTCCTGACGGGCACACGCATGCCCGGCTTGATGAAACGCGCCAGGCTGATCGATGCCGGCAGGGAAATCTCGATGCGATGTGTGTCGACGAGCCGCAGAACGTCTTCACCCACGTTGACGAACTCGCCGACCGAAGCGAGCCGCGCAGTGACGTGGCCTGCAAACCGCGCCCGGATTTCCGTGCGCGCGAGATCCGCCTGCACACGTTCCAGTGCACCCGTCGCTTCGCTGAGCGAGTGCCGTGCCTGGTCACGCTGGGCACGAGCCTCGTCGAGCAGAGTCCTGGACGCGCTGTTCCTGGCGGCGAGCTCCTCGGTACGCTCCAGTTGCCGCTGGCGATAGTCGTAGTCGGACTGCAACCGTGCAACGTTGGCCTTTGCGCGCTTGACTTCGATCTGGATGAGACGCGGATCGATGCGTGCGATCAGGTCGCCGGCGTCGACGTCGGCGCCGACCTCGGCAACCCAGGTCAGTACGCCCTCGATTTCGCTGGCAATGCGCGAATCATTGAGACTGACGACAGTGCCCGACACGTCGACAGCAGGCGCCATATCGCGTAATTCCGCAGCGGCCACCTCGACGCGTGCCGGAGGAAACGCGAAGCCGTTGTCCTGGCCCCATGCCGGCCAGGCACAGCCGAGCGCAAATGCGACAAGGCCGCCGCAACGTGTAACGCGGTTGAAGTTCCTGGCGGTAAAAATGCGTGTTTTCATCAGTGTGTCATTTCGTGGCTACTGCGTCCGCGGCCACGCGAACTTCGCGCACGCGCGGCGTCATTTGCAACAGGCTCGGCAGCAGTAACAGCGTAAAAAGGGTGGACACCGACATGCCGCCGACGATGGCCGCCGCCATGCCGCGATAGATTTCGCTGCCGGCGCCCGGGACGATCAATAGCGGCAGCATGCCGAACAGGCTGGTCAACGTGCTCATGAATATCGGCCGCAGGCGGTAGCGCAGTGCCTGTCGTACCGCCTCTTTGCGGTCGAGCCCCTCCCGTTCCGCCGCCCGCGTCTGTGCGACCAGCAGGATCGCGTTGTTGACGACGAGACCGAGGAGGATGATGAAGCCGATCATGCCGAGCAGGTCAAGGGGCTGAAAATTGATCGTGTTGACGATCGAGATGGCGAATACCCCGCCGACAGCGGCGAGTGGAATCGAAATGATGACGAGCAGGGCATCCTTCAGAGATCTGAAGAGTCCCGCCATGATCAGCACCAGCAAGCCGATGGCGGTCAGGAAATTCACACCCAGCGTGCCTATTGCCCGTTCGAGGTCCTGCACGCTCCCGGCATACTGGATGGTCCCGTCGGTCGGCATGAGCGCGCGCAGCTCGGGTTCGATCACCGTTTTCAGCTCCCTGACCAGCGCCTCGAGCGACATGCCCTCGGGTGGATTGACGATGACGCTGTAGACGCGGGCCCGGTTGATTCGGGTGATCTGGGCGGGCGACGGCTCGATGGAAATGGACGCAAGATTGCCGAGCGGCACGAGCCCGCCGGCCGGCGTGGCAACAGGCAGCGCCGCCATTTCCTCGGGCGTGTTGAAGCGCGTGGTCTTCAGGTAGATGTCGACTCGCTCGCGACCGGTGAAATACTCACCGAGCCAGACTCCCTGGCCGAGTTCCATGATGACCCGGGTCAGGTCCTGGCGGGTCCACCCGACCTCGGCGAGCCGAATGTCGTCGGGCTCGAAACGCAGCTCGTTGGCCTCTGCAAACGGATCCGGCTGGGGCTGTGCCGATGACCCCGGCATATGCTGCGGGATCAGCTGCATGGCGCGGGCGACCGCGGGCTTGAGCCCTTCGATATCGGTCGACGCCAGCCGCATCTCGACGCTGTTCGAACTCTCGAAACCGCCGAACAGGCTGCGGCGCAACGTGAAACTGAACATATCCGGGATCCCGGAGACGATCTCGTTCTGCACGACCGCCTGGAACTCGTCGAGATTGGTGCCTTGCGCCGGGTTGATGGCGAGCCAGCCGCCGCTGCCGCCGGGGAAGGACCACAGGAAGTAGTCGCGAATGGCGGGTTCCTTTTCGCCGTCGAGGTGCGGCTCGAGACGGTCGATAAGAACCTGCGCGATTTCCCGGTCGGCGGTCTCAATGTTGGTGCCGGGCGGAAAGAACAGGAAGCTGTCGACGGTATCGCGTTTGACCGGCGGCAGGTAATTGCTTTCCGGCCAGAGCAGCACGGTAAACAGCACGGAACCGGCCATCAGCCCGCCGATCCAGCCGAAACGTCGTGCCTGCGTGCCGGTGAGTTCCACGATGCGATCGGCGAGCCGGCCCCACAGCGCGTGCTGGCCATGTTCGGGTGGCAGGTGCCGCATCCAGTATCGCGACGCAGTCGGCAGGATCGTGATCGCGACGAACAACGATGCCGTTACGCCGATCGCTATCGTCAGCGCAAGGTCCGCGAACATCTGCCCCTCGACGTCCTGCAGGAACATGATCGGTATGAAGATCGCGACCGTTGTCGCGGTGGACGCGAGCAGGGCGCCCCAGACCTGCGTCGTGCCCTTGTCGCTGGCCTCGGCCGCCGAGGCGCCGCTTTCGCGCAGCCGCACAATGTTTTCGAGCACGACGATCGCGGCGTCGAGCACCATGCCGGTTGCAAACGCGAGGCCTGCCAGTGAAATGACATTGAGGGACCGGCCGGCAAGCGACAACACGACAAACGTCGTCAGCAGCGACACCGGGATGGCGAGGGCGATGATCAGCGTTGCCCGCCACTGCCGCAGGAACAGCCACAGCACGCCGATTGCGAGCAGGATGCCGGCCGCGAGGTTGCCGGTGAGCAAATTGATCGAGCGCTTTATGTAGACCGATGGATCGAAACTGTACGCCGCAAGCAGGTTGCGTTCCCTGAAGTCGGTTTCATTGAGCTCGTTCATGTGCTGCTTGACGCCATCGAGCGCTTCGAGCACGTTGGCATCGTTGGTCTTCGAAATCGAAAACCGCGCGGCTGCACGGCCGTTGTGGTAGATGAAGCCTTCGCGTTTCGGCGGCCCGTACTCGATGGTTGCAACGTCCCCGAGCTTGATCGGCAAGCCACCGCGCCAGTCGAGAATGAGACCCTCGAGTTCGTCGACGTCATAGCGCCCTTCGACACGCAACGTGTAGCTGCGGCGCCCGACGTCGACGACGCCTGACGAGATATTGGCGGAACGGCCGATACGATCGGCCGCACGCGCGATGTCAATACCGAGTTCTGCCGCCTTGTACGGGTCGACGACGATCTGCAGCTGGTCGCTCGCGTTGCCGCTCGTGTCGAACATGCTCACCCGGGACACGCCGTAAAGGCCGGCCACCTCGGGGCGGATGACTTCGCGTAAATAGCGCTTGTTGCGAACCAGGTCGGATTCGTCGCCTTCCAGCTGCTCGACGAAATACTCGATGAGCTGATCGTTCGCGTCACCCCACTCGCCCATGCTGACGTTGGGCCGGACGGCGTTGCCGGGCAGCGGGCGCAGGCGGTTCAGGCGGCTGATGATGTCGATCAGGGCGCGGGTCATGTCCGTCTCGAGCGCGAACTCGAGCTGGATCCACGCGAAGTTGGGCATGCTCCATGCGGCCATTTCGGTCATATTCGGGGTGCCTTGCAGCACTTCCTCGATCGGGACCGTGATTTCCGACTCGATTTCGCGGGGTGAAGCGCCCGGCCAGGCTGCGCTCACGGTCACGACGGGCTTCTCGATCTGCGGCAACAGCTGCGCCGGGATGCGGAGTATCGAGATGACGCCGAGCAGCAGGATGACCGCCGCGACAATCGCCACGGCAGCGGGATTTGCGAGACTTGCACGTGTCAGGCGCATCGGAGCCCCCCCGGCCTCCGCCTGGTTATTGGATTCGGTCCAAGGCCGTGAATTGTCTTTGACCACCGGCGCGATTTATCGTTGCACGCAAATGCGACAATTCGGCAACAGGCGCGCCCGGAAATACTAGAAGTACAGGTCGCCAAATGCGAGTTATTCTCGCTTGCGGGCGCAAGTCGATTACACTGGATGCGCCGAGGCGGCCCACGCGAATGAACGTGTTATGAACGAAACGACCACACCGATCGATCTCCTGGCGCGCCCTGAACTGGTCGCGCTCGCCACGCTGGCGGGTGGAATCGTCATCGCGCGCCTGGCGAGCCTCGGTGTCGGCATGCTGCTCAGTGCCATCGACCGGCGAGCGGCACGGCTGACGACGACCGAAGGTGGCCTGATTCCGCCGGGACTGGTGAGGCTGTCACGCGTTTTCGTGTTCTGGCTGCTGGTCGGGGGATCAGTCCTGCTGGCGTTGCGTGTAATGGACGTCGTCGGCCTGCCGGAACTGCTGAATTCGGTGCTCGGTTTCATGCCGAAGCTGTTCGTCGCATTCTCGATTATTCTTGCCGGCCACCTGCTCGGGCTTTTCTCCGCGCAGATGCTGTCGCGGCTGGCGGACGGCTGGTCGGCCAGGTCGGCGGTGCCGCGATTGCTGTACCTGGCGATCATGGCCGTTGCCGTCGTCATGGGTCTGCAGCACGTCAGCGTCGATATCACGTTCGTGACCCAGCTCGTCTTGATTCTCGTCGCGACCATCAGCGCCGGATTGATGCTCGCATTCAGCCTTGGTGCACGTCAGCATGTTGCCAACCTGCTCGCGCGCCGGGAATTGTCCCGGCTCGCGATCGGCGACCGGGTCAGGATCGGCGTCGTCGAGGGCAGCATTGTCGATATCCACAGCACGGCGATCGATATCGCTACGGCAGAGGGTATTGCGTCCGTGCCTGCGGCACGCCTGGCGGAGGAGGGAGTACTGCGCATGGCACAGGCACCGAAGGATGAGTGAGGCCGATCCCGTCATCGTCGACTTTGCGGAGCGGTTTCCCGATTCCTTCGCAAGGGTTCTGCGGAAGGGCAGCGACGCCGAGATCTCGGCCGTGGTCAAGTCGTTGCCGCCGCGATCGGTCGCGGCCGTTGTCGCCCGCCTGCCGTCGGCGCGGCTGCTGGCATTACTGGAATCCGGGGAACATTCGCCCGGCAAATGGCTCGAGGATGCGCCGTTCGACGACGTAATCATGTTGTTGAGCCGTATGCGCCGCGAGCGACGCGTCGCGCTGATTGCTTCATTGAGCAATCGCAGGCTGCAGCGGCGCCTGAAGCGGCACCAGCAATACCCACGGCATCATGTCGGCTTCTACATTGAAGACGCGTTTTTGCGCGTCGATATCGACGCGCCGGCTAGCGCCGTTCTCGACGAGCTGCGCAGCATCGATCGCGATGACCCGCCACTGATCGTCGTTGTCGATAACTCCGGTCGTTACGCCGGCGTATTGAGTCCGTGGCAACTGATGAGTGACCGGTTCTCCGGGCAGCGGCTGAAGGACCAGGTCGAATACGTCCAGCCGATTGCGCCCGAAACACCGGTCACGGCGGCTGCCGAGCACGAGGGCTGGCTGGAGCACAACTGGCTCCCTGTCGTCGACAACAAGCAGCGTGTCCTCGGCGCGCTGGCCCGTGCTGCCGTGTTGGGCGCCGCGAATCGCGCGTCTCCATCGCAACAAGGCACGTCAGGGCTGCTGCTCGAACTCGTTGACGGAATCACCCACACGCTCGGCGAGATTCTCGAAGGGGTACTTGGCAGGCGACGCACATGACGGCGCTCGCAGGCTACCTGAAGGAGACGTATCTCGCGGAGCGACCCATCGATGCTGCACGCCTGGTCGAGACGCTGAAGCAACGTGAATTGCCGGGCCTGTTTGATGGTGTGCAGCCTGCCACGCTGGTCTCCTGCCTCGACTATCTGTCCACCGGGCACGCTGCCGCGGTATTTCGATCGCTGGGTGCGGAACAACAGGGTGGTGTGCTGCGCGAGGCGCCACCCCGGCTGGCCCTGGCCCTGCTCGATGCCATGCCCGACGAGGATCAGGAAGCGTTGCTGGAAACGCTGCCGCGAGCGGTTCGCAACGACCTTGTCCGCCTGCAGCAATTCGACGAGGGCTCGGCAGGCCGGCTGCTCGACCGCCCGTACGACACGATACGGACCGACATGACCGTAGCCGAGGCGCTCGATACGCTGCGCCGTTCCGGCGCGAAACGGACTCGGTCCGTCTACGTCACGGATCGCGTCAACAAACTTGCCGGCAAGGTCGACATGCAGTCGATGGCAATGGCCGACGCAGACACGATACTCGAGGATCTGCTGGAACCGCTCGAAGGCAGCGTCTCGGTTACGTCGCCACGCAAGGAAGTCGTGGAGCAACTCGAGCGCTACCGGGTCGATTCGCTGCCTGTGGTCGATGTCGAGGGACGGCTGCTGGGCGTCGTTCGCTACCAGCGCCTGTTTGAAGCCATCGAGAGCGTGGCGATGGCCGATATGCAAAAGATGGTAGGCGCGAGCGAAGACGAGCGAGCCTTGTCGAACGCGATGTTTTCCGTCAGGAAGCGCCTGCCGTGGCTGCACATCAACCTGCTGACCGCATTCCTTGCCGCCGCGGTGGTCGGCGTATTCGAAAGCCTGATCGCACAATTCACGGCGCTGGCGGTGCTGTTGCCGGTCGTGGCTGGGCAGTCCGGCAATGCAGGATCGCAGGCGCTCGCCGTCACGATGCGCGGGCTTGCGCTGCGGGAAATCGGCACCCGGGAATGGCGCCCCGTGTTGAGCAAGGAGATTCGCGTCGGCATCGTTGACGGTCTCGCGCTTGCCCTGACATGCGGCGCGGCCGTGTGGCTGTGGAGCCAGTCCGTGGGACTCGCCCTCGTGATCGGCGTCGCGATGATCATGTCTATGGTGGCGGCCGGGATTTCGGGCGCGCTGGTGCCGATCGTTCTTACCAGGCTTGGCCAGGACCCGGCGACGGCGTCATCCATAATCCTGACGACCGTTACCGACGTGGCCGGGTTCGTCTCCTTCCTGGGCACGGCGACCCTGTTGTCGTTCATGCTGTAGACACCTGGCACGGCGTTCCGCGGTATCCTTGCGATCCATACTTGAGGCGGCAATCAGAATCCTGGTGCGATGGCTCAGCGCAGTGAGAACAACGAAAACCGGCGAAGGGTAGCGCCCGGCTCGGGGCGGCGGCGCTCGCCTGCGTTCCACAAGGGGCGCCAGCTGGAAGCGGCCGCACGCGACGAAATCGCGGCCCTGCTCGGCGACCGGCCGCGCGATCGCGACCTGCTGATCGAGCACCTGCATCTCGTCCAGGACACCTGCGGCTGCCTTCGCGCAGCGCACCTGCAGGCGCTCGCAGCCGAGATGCGGCTGTCGATGGCCGAAGTCTACGAAGTCGCGTCTTTTTACGCGCATTTCGACATCGTTCTCGACGGCGAGACGCCACCGCCGCCGGTGACGGTGCGGATTTGCGACAGCCTGACCTGCGCGTTCTCCGGCGGTGACGCGCTGCTCGACTCGCTGCCCGCCGAGCTCGGCGCGGATGTTCGCGTGGTCCGCGCGCCCTGCATGGGGCGCTGCGATACGGCACCGGTGGCGGAGGTCGGCCACCGGCATGTCGACCATGCCGACGCCGATTCGATTGCTGCGACCGTGCAAAGCGGCAGGCATCATCCCGAAGTCCCCGAGCACGTGCGTTTCAATGCGTACGTGGAGGAGGGCGGCTACGCGCTGCTCAGAAGCTGTCTCGACGGGTCGCGATCGGTTGACGAGGTGATCGGCGCCATGGAGGACTCGCGGCTGCGCGGTCTCGGCGGCGCCGGATTCCCGGCGGGCCGCAAGTGGCATTTCGTGCGCCAGGAAGCCGGGCCGCGACTGGTGGCGGTGAACGCCGACGAGGGTGAGCCGGGCACGTTCAAGGATCGTTACCACCTGGAACGCGACCCGCATCGCTTTCTCGAGGGCATGCTTGTCGCGGCCTGGGCCGTTGAAGCGGAAGCGATTTACATCTACCTGCGCGACGAATACCCGGCTGTGCGCGAGATCCTCCTGGAGGCGATCGCGGACGTCGAGCGCGAGCGCCTCAACGGCGATTGCGCGATCCACCTGCGCCGCGGCGACGGTGCGTACATCTGCGGCGAGGAATCAGCGATGCTCGAGAGCATCGAAGGCAAACGGGGCCTGCCGCGCCACAAGCCGCCGTTCCCGAGCCAGGTGGGCCTGTTCGGGCGGCCGACGCTCGTGCACAACGTCGAAACACTCTACTGGGTGCGCGACATCCTGGAGAAAGGCCCGTCCTGGTTTTCGGGCGAAGGCCGCAACGGCCGCCAGGGGCGCCGCAGCTTTTCGGTTTCCGGCCGCGTGAAGAAGCCCGGGGTGAAATTCGCGCCCGCCGGCATTACGGCGCAGCAACTCATCGACGAGTACTGCGGCGGCATGGCGGACGGGCACAGCTTCAAGGCGTATCTCCCCGGCGGCGCGTCCGGCGGCATATTGCCCGCGAGCATGGCCGACATTCCGCTCGACTTCGATACGCTGGAAGAGCACGGCGGCTTCATCGGCTCCGCCGCCGTGATCGTGCTGTCGGACAGGGACAGCGTCAGGGACGCAGCCCTCAACCTCATGCGCTTCTTCGAGGACGAGAGCTGCGGTCAGTGCACGCCCTGCCGCGTCGGCACCGAGAAAGCCGTCAAGCTGATGTCCGCACCGGCATGGGATGAGGACCTGCTGGCCGAACTCAGCGCCGCGATGGCCTCGGCCTCGATCTGCGGCCTCGGGCAGGCGGCGCCGAACCCGCTCCTGTGTCTCCTCAAGTACTTCCCGGAGGAGTTGTCATGACCGGCAAGATCAGCTTCACGCTGGACGGTAAGGTCGTCGAGGCGCGGCCCGACGAGACCATCTGGCAGGTGGCACAGCGCGAGGGCACCGCGATCCCGCATCTCTGCCATGCGCCCGAACCGGGCTACCGGGCCGACGGCAACTGCCGTGCCTGCATGGTCGAAATCAAGGGCGAGCGCGTGCTCGCGGCGTCGTGCATCAGGAAACCCGTGCAGGACATGGTCGTCAATACGGCATCGGACGAGGCAACGAGCGCCCGCCGGATGGTCATGGAGATGCTGGTCGCCGACCAGCCTGCACGCGAGTCGGCGCCCGATCCCGAGTCGAAGTTCTGGGCCTGGGCGGACGCGATGGGGGTGACGCGCAGTCGTTTCCCTGCGCGGGACAAAACGGCGAGCGATTCCAGCCACGTCGCGATCGCGGTGAATCTGGATGCCTGCATTCACTGCAATCTCTGCGTGCGCGCCTGCCGCGAGGTGCAGGTGAACGACGTCATCGGCATGGCGTATCGCGGTCACGGCTCGAAGATCGTGTTCGACTTCGACGACCCGATGGGGGATTCGACCTGCGTCGCCTGCGGTGAATGCGTGCAGGCCTGCCCGACGGGCGCGCTGATGGAAGCGAACCTCCTCGACGAGGCCGGCACGCGGCGGGAATTCGAGGACCGCCACGTCGACACGCTGTGCCCCTATTGCGGCGTCGGCTGCCAGACGCGCGTGTACGTCAAAGACGACGAGATCCTCTATGTCGACGGCCGCAACGGACCGGCAAACGAACAGCGGCTGTGCGTGAAGGGTCGTTTCGGCTTCGACTACATTACCCACCCGCACCGCCTGACGAAGCCGATGCTGCGCCGCGACGACGCCCCCAAGGACGGCGCGCTCGCGCTGGACCCGGCGAACCCGTGGACGCATTTTCGCGAGGCGAGCTGGGACGAGGCCCTGGAGCGGGCGGCTGCCGGCCTCAGGAAAACGCGCGACGAGAACGGCCCGTCCGCTCTCGCGGGTTTCGGCTCGGCAAAGGGGTCCAACGAGGAAGCTTACCTGTTCCAGAAGCTGGTCCGCACCGGGTTCGGAACCAACAACGTCGATCATTGCACGCGGCTGTGCCACGCATCGTCGGTCGCGGCGCTCATGGAGGGCATCGGCTCGGGCGCCGTTACGGCTCCGTTCACCGCCGCGGACGACGCCGACTGCATCATCGTCATTGGCGCCCGTCCGGCGCAGAACCATCCCGTCGCGGCCACGTACCTGAAGAACCGGGCCAGGCAGGGCGCGACGCTCGTCGTCGCCGATCCGCGCGGCCAGGGCCTGGGACGCCATGCCGCGTACAACCTGCAATTCAAGGCCGGTACCGATGTGGCTTTGCTGAACGCGATGATCCACACGATCATCGACGAGGGTCTGCACGACTCCGACTACGTGCAGTCGCAAACCGAGGGTTTCGAGGCGCTCGTCGAGTCGGTAAAGGCGTTCCCGCCGGAGAAGATGGCCGCGGTCTGCGGTATCGACGCGGCAACGATCCGCGAGGTGGCGCGTCTCTATGCGACGTCGAACAACTCGATCATCTTCTGGGGCATGGGCATCTCGCAATCGGTGCACGGCACCGACAATGCTCGCGGCCTGATCGCGCTGGCGCTGATTACGGGCCACGTCGGACGGCCCGGTACGGGCCTGCATCCGCTGCGCGGGCAGAACAACGTGCAGGGGGCGTCGGACGCGGGGCTCATCCCGATGTTCTACCCTGATTACAAGTCGGTGGAGGATGACGCCAACCGCAGCAAGTACGAGGAATTCTGGGGAACAGAGCTCGACCCGCAACGAGGCCTGACCGTCGTCGAGATCATGAACGCGATCCACGCCGGCGACATCAGGGCCATGTATATCCTGGGCGAGAACCCGGCGATGTCGGACCCGGACCAGGCGCATGCCCGTGCCGCGCTCGCCAAGCTCGAGCACCTGGTGGTGCAGGACATTTTCCTCACGGAGACCGCGTGGCAGGCGGACGTGGTGCTGCCGGCGTCCGCGCACCCGGAAAAAACCGGCACGTTCACCAACACCAACCGGCAGGTGCAGATCGGCCGCGAGGTGGTGCCGCTGCCCGGCGATGCGCGCCAGGACTGGTGGATCACGCAGGAGATTGCGCGGCGCATCGGGCTCGACTGGACCTACACGCACCCGCGCGACGTCTTCGCGGAGATGGCGGAGATCATGCCGTCGCTCGCCAATATCACCTGGGAGCGGCTCGAGCGCGAAGACGCGGTGACCTATCCCTGCGACGCGCCGGACCAGCCGGGCAACGCGATCATCTTCGGCAGCGGCTTTCCGACCGCGAGCGGCCGCGCCAGGATCGTGCCGACGGACCTGACGCCGGCGGACGAGATGCCGGACGAGGACTACCCGATGATCCTGACCACGGGCCGCCTGCTCGAACACTGGCATACCGGCGCCATGACGCGGCGAGCGAGCACGCTCGACGAGCTGGAGCCGGAAGCCGTGGCCTGCCTGGCGCCGCGCGACATCGAACGGTTGCAGCTCCGGCCGGGCGATTTCATCAAGGTATCGACGCGACGCGGCGAGATTACCTTGCGCGTGCGCCTCGACCGCGAGGTGGCGGAGGGCACGGTGTTCATACCCTTCTGCTACACGGAAGCGGCCGCGAACCTGCTGACCAACCCGGAACTCGATCCCTTCGGCAAGATCCCGGAATTCAAGTTCTGCGCGGCACGGGTCGACGCAGCCACGTCCTGAGCCGGGACGGCCGCTGCTTATTCCGTCCGGTTATAAGTGGAGAAGTACAAAATCGTTCTGGCTGCGACGGCGACTCCGTAGGCTGTTTCCTCGCGCGCGCTGTACCTGCGCGTGCCGACAAGCCCCGGAGAATCGACGATGAGTACTCTCGCCGCGGGCAGCATCGCGCTGCCGCTTGCCGACGAACAGCTGCAACGAGTCAGTGACGCCGTTGCCGGCCTTTCCCCGGCCCAGCTGCAGTGGGTCAGTGGCTACATCGCCGGCCTGAGCGCCGGCCCGGCCGCGCAGGCACAGGTAGAGCCGGAGTCCGGCAAGACGCTGACGATTCTCTACGGTTCGCAGACCGGAAACGGCGAAGGCGTTGCCGCGGCGCTCGCGGCACGGGCGGGCGAACTCGGCTTCACGGCGGCGCTCTGCAGCCTGGCCGACTACCGGCACGCAAGTCTAAAGCGGGAATCGTTGGCCGTGTTCGTCGTCAGCACGCACGGCGAGGGTGATCCACCCGACGACGCGGAGCTGTTCCACGAATTCCTGCTGTCGCCGCGTGCGCCGCAGCTGCCCGGGCTCCGCTATGCGGTGCTTGCGCTCGGCGACAGCAGCTACGTCAATTTCTGCCAGACCGGGCGTGAACTGGACGCACGGCTCGAGCAACTCGGCGCCGGGCGCCTGCTGCCGATCGTCGAGTGCGACGTCGATTTCGAGGCGGATGCCGAATCGTGGAGCGACCGGGTTGCCGCCGGACTGCCGGAGTGGCTCGACGCACCGCCGGCGGCGCCGCGCCTGCGCGCCGTCGATACCGCGGTGCGCTTCGGCAAGGAGAATCCGTTCGCAGCCACGGTGCTGCTCAATCAGAAGATCACCGCCAGGGGCTCATCGAAGGACGTGCGCCACGTGGAATTGTCCCTGGAGGGTTCCGGGCTGGCCTCAGAGCCCGGCGACGCCCTGGCCGTGCTTGCGAGCAACCCGCCGCAACTGGTCGAGCAGTTGCTGAAGTATCTCGGCGCGAACCCGGACGATGACGTGCGCCTCGGCGATGAAACGGTCAGGCTGCGCGACGTACTGGCGCATCGTCTCGAGATCACGGCTGCCAGCGTGGGCTTTGTCCGCGCATGGTCCGCCGCGAGCGGGGCAGCGGAACTCGAGCGGCTGCTCGAGGACGGGCGGCAGGCCGAACTCGTTGACTTTATGGATACGCATCAGGTCATCGATATCCTGCGACGATTCCCGGCCGACGTGGAAGCAGCGAATTTCGTTTCGATGCTGCGCAAGCTCAGTCCACGATCGTATTCGATCGCGTCGAGCCCCCGTGCGAACCCGGACGAGGTGCATCTCACGGTTGCGGCCGTGCGGTACCAGGCCTTTGGCAGCGAGCACTGGGGCGCCGCGTCCACCCACATCGTCGACAGGATCGAGGAAGGCGGGACGCTGTCCGTTTACGTGGAACCCAATTCGCGGTTCCGGCTGCCTGCGGACGACGCGACCGACATCATCATGATCGGCCCGGGCACCGGCGTGGCCCCCTTTCGTGGCTTCGTGGAGGAACGGGCGGAGCGCGGTGCGAGCGGCCGAAACTGGCTGTTCTTCGGCGACCGCAATTTCTCGACCGACTTCCTCTACCAGATCGAATGGCAGCAACGCCTGAAGCTCGGCCAGCTGCACCGTCTCGATGTCGCTTTCTCGCGCGACCAGGCGCGCAAGGTGTATGTGCAGGATCGCATCCGCGAGCGCGGCGCAGAGGTTTACGAATGGCTGGAGAACGGTGCGGTCATCTACGTCTGCGGTGACGCGAAACGCATGGCGGGCGACGTCGATGCAGCGCTCGTCGACGTCATCGCAGCCGGCGCCGGCGTGGACCGCGCCGCGGCCGAACATCGGGTCAGGGAGCTGCGCCGCGACGGGCGTTACCGGCGGGACGTGTACTGATGAGCGGGAAAGCACTGACCGATGTCGAGCGCATCAAGGCAAAAAGCCGCTACCTTCGCGGTACGATCGCCGAGAGCCTGGCCGATCCGCTGACGGGCGCGCTCGCCGAAGACGACACCCAGGTCTCCAAGTTTCACGGCTTCTACCAGCAGGACGACCGCGACCTGCGCAGCGAGCGCAAGCGCCAGCGCCTGGAGCCGGCGTACAGTTTCATGATTCGGGCGCGCATACCTGCGGGCGTCTGCACGCCGGCGCAGTGGCTGAGCATGGACCGCCTGGCGCGACACCACGCGAACGGCACGATCCGGCTGACCACCCGGCAGGCCATCCAGCTGCACGGCGTCATCAAGCGCGACCTGAAAGCGACGATCGCGGCCATCAACGCATCGCTGCTCGACACGCTCGCGGCTTGCGGAGACGTGAACCGCAACGTGATGGCGCCGCCGCTGCCGGCGTTGTCGGCCATCCACCGCGACGTCCGCGCCGACGCCGAGCGGCTGAGCGCGCACCTGACCCCGGCGACCCGCGCCTATCACGAGCTCTGGCTCGACGGCGAAAAAGTCGGGGGCGCCGATGCCGAGCCCATCTACGGCGAAACCTACCTGCCGCGCAAGTTCAAGACGGGATTCGTCGTCCCGCCGCAGAACGACACGGACGTGTTCACTCAGGACCTCGGCTTTATCGCGATTTCCCGCGGCAACGAACTCCTCGGTTACAACGTCACCGTCGGCGGCGGTATGGGCATGTCCCACGGCGAACCCGAAACCTATCCCCGCCTCGGCGACGTGCTCGGATTCTGCGAGCGTGACCAGATGCTCGCCGTGGCCGAAGCCGTGGTGACGACACAACGCGATTTCGGCGACCGCAGCAACCGCAAGCACGGGCGGCTGAAGTACACGATAGACGACCGCGGTATCGACTGGTTCCGGGGTGAGGTCGAATCGCGCAGCGGTATCGAGCTGCAGGAGTCGCGCCCGTTCGCGTTCGCCGGCAACGGTGACGTGTACGGTTGGCAGCGGTCCGACGACGGCCGCTGGCACTACACCCTGTTTGTGCAAAACGGTCGCGTCCTCGACGACGAAGGGCGCGAGCTCTTGTCGGGGCTCCGGGCAATCGCGGAGGCCCACGACGGTGAATTCCGGCTGACGCCGAACCAGAACCTGATCATCAGCGATGTTGCGGATGCGGACAAAGCCGGCATCGACCGGTTGCTGCACGAATTCGGCATCGCCAATGACGAACAGGCGACGCCGCTCCGGCTGCATTCGCTGGCTTGCGTCGCGCTGCCGACCTGTGCGCTGGCCATGGCGGAGAGCGAGCGCTACCTGCCGTCGCTCGTGGACCGGCTGGAGGCGGAGCTCGCGGCGGCGGGGCTCGGGAATGACCCCATCACCATTCGCATGACGGGCTGCCCGAATGGCTGTGCGCGGCCCTATATCGCGGAGATCGGGCTGGTGGGCAAGGGCCCGGGGACCTACAACCTCTACCTCGGCGCAAGCTTTGCGGGCGACCGCCTGGGCAGCCTGTATCTCGATAACGCCGACGAGACGGCAATCGTTGCGACACTCTCCGAGCTCTTCCGGCGCTACGCGGCCGAGCGGGATGCCGGGGAGCGCTTCGGCGATTTCCTCATCCGCTCGGGCCGGGTGCGCGAGATTCGCGCCGGGCGGCATTTCCACGAGGAGCCGGCCGGTGCCTGACCTGAACGAGCAGCGATCGCGGCGCGCCGCCGAGCAGGTGTGCCAGGCGAAGCTCGGCGACATGGCCGCCGAAGCACGGGTCGGCTGGGCGCTGGAAACACTGCCCGGCGAGCACATCGTGAGCTCGAGTTTCGGCGCACAGTCGGCGGTGATGCTGCACATGCTGGTTTCGCAGAAGCCGGACATCCCGGTCGTCGTCCTCGACACCGGGTACCTGTTCCCGGAAACCTACCGTTTCATCGACGAACTGACGAGCCGGCTCGACCTCAATCTGCAGGTCTTCCGGACGGCGCTTTCGCCGGCATGGCAGGAGGCCCGTTACGGGCGGCGCTGGGAGCAGGGTGCGGCGGGCATCGACGCCTACAATCGCGATACCAAGGTCGAACCGATGGAACGGGCGCTTGCGGCGCTGGACGTCGGCACCTGGTTCGCGGGCATACGCCGCAGCCAGTCGCGGAGCCGTGCGAAAACGCCCTTCATCGAATCATCGGGCCAGCGGTGGAAAGTCCATCCCATCGCCGACTGGTCCGACCGTGACGTATACCGTTACCTGAAACATCACGACCTGCCGTACCACCCGCTGTGGGACAAGGGTTTCGTCTCGATCGGCGACGTGCACACGACGCGGCCGCTCGACGACAACAGCGGACCCGCTGAATACACGCGCTTCTACGGCCTGAAACGCGAATGC
>DATHRM010000332.1:0-4048 GCA_035465295.1 Woeseiaceae bacterium
TGATGAGGCCGCGGACGATGCTCGCGAGGGATTCGGCCATTTCGGGCTGCGTGGCAACAAGCTGCGTCTGTATCGCGATCTTGCCCGCCGCGTCGGCGATCATGACCGCGAGCTGCTCGGTGTTCTTGAGGATGTTCGACTGCCAGCCGCCGTCGCCCCTGTCCTCGACCTGGTCGGCCTGGATGCCCGCCTGGATCAGGCTCTTTTCGGCCGTGAGCACGATCAGCGTGCCGCGGTCCGTACTGCGCTTCGGCAGCCTGCCATCGTTGTCGAGCAGTTGTTCGAGTTGCTCGCGCGACGACGTGGCGAGGATGCGGCCTTTCAGCGCGAACGTGAAGTAAACGCCGTTTTCGAAGGAATCGACCTTGATGTCGCGGTCCTTGCCGTGCTTGTCACTCCTGGCGTAGTAATAGGTCGCGCCCTTGTGCGTCAGGGTATCGAACTCGTCGCCCCCGGCCGCGATCGCAAGCAGCTTGTCCCGCGTTTGCTGGCTGATGGCGCCTTCGACCACGACCACGGCGCCGCTCTCTTCGGCGGAAAATGCGGTGATCCGGTCGGTCTCCTTGTCCAGGTCGATGCCGGCGTCCTCGCGGACATCCGCGAAAACCTCGCGTTGCAGCCAGGCATAAAGGGGCTTGCCCGCATCGGTGCCCCGCATCTCGTCGAAATCAGCATGGAAGTACCAGGTCGACGTCGCCGGCAGACCGGATGCGGACAACTCCGCTACGCCGAGTCCCGGCAGGGCCAGCAGCAGCGCGGCAACGAACGGGTTAAGAAAACGCATGGTGTGAGTCCTTTGCTTGGTCAATTGCAGGCTTATAGCGCGCTCACGCCGGTTTGGTTACAGAAAAGGCCGGATTCGCGGCCCTATTTACCGGTCATCCGGCTCACGATCACCGTCGCCGCCGCCGCCACGGCAAAGCCCGGAATGGCCTCGTACAGGCCGTAGGCGCCGGCCTTGAAGAACTGCACCCAGACGACGCTGGTCAGGAAACCGCCGAGCATCCCGGCGACAACACCCGCTCCGGTGGTTCGCCGGTCGTACAGCAGGGCAAGCACGACCGGTCCGAATGCGGCCCCCAGGCCGGACCAGGAGAATAGGACGAACCAGAAGATCAGCTTGTTCTCGGCCATGTACACCGCCACAAGCACGGCAATTACGCCGATGATCACCGTGACGACCTTTCCGTACCCGGCCAGCGTGGCGTCACTTTTCGAACTGCCGAGAATCTGCTGCATCGTGTCCCGCACGATCGACGACGACGCCAGCAGCAGCAGCGAATCGACCGTCGACATGATCGCCGAAAGCACGATCACGAGCAGCACACCGGTGAGGAAGGGTGGGAATAACTCGCTGGCGAGCGTCGGGAATATCTGCTCGCTGTCCTCGAGCCCGGGGAACAGCGCGCGTCCTGCGATACCGGCGGTAACCGCGCCGAACAGGAACATAAACAGCACCGCGATCGACATGATGCGCGCTTTCCTGAGCTCCGTATCGTCTCGTGCGGACATGTAGCGAATCAGCATCTGCGGCACGCCGAGGAACGGCAGGCCGATGGCCGCGAAACTCACCGCGGCGACGAATCCGGCCGTGCTGCCGTCGAGCACCGAGAACATGTCGATGAATCCGGGATCGTACGTGTGCAGCGTGGCGGTCATTTGGCCCCATCCGCCTGCAGCGCCAATCGCAACCAGCGGCACGACGATGAGCCCGGCCAGCATGAGCACGCCCTGGACGACGTCCGTGTAGGACACCGCCTTGTAGCCGCCGACGAAAGTGTAGCCGATGATGATGACGGCGCCGATGATCACGCCGGCGCGATAATCGAGGCCGATGAAACCGCTGAAAGCCTTGCCGGTCGCCACCATCTGCGCCGATACGTACGTGGTCACCATGACCGCGATGATCGCGACCGCAACGCCGCGTATCAGGTGCCAGCGGTCGTCGAAATTCGCGGCGAGGACGTCCGGCAGCGTGATCGAATCCGTCTCGTCGCTGAGCCGCTTGAGCTTGCGGGAAATAAAGCCCCAGGATGCGGCAATGCCGATCATCTCGCCGACGATGACCCAGTAGGCCTGCGCGCCGACCGCATAGCCCATGCCGGTCAGGCCGAGCAACAGCCAGCCGCTCTCGCCGGTCGCGTTGGCGCTGAAGGCGACCACCCAGTACGGCAGCTTCTTGCCGGCGAGATAGAAGCCCTTGAGCGTGTGGGTTTCCTTACGGCTCCAGGCGGCGACCGCGGCAAGTGTAGCCAGGTAGCCTACGAGTACGGCGACGGTGACCGTCATTCGTCGTCAGGCGTCGTAACGGGCTTCGATATGCGGCCGGCAATGATCCCTGCGACGAGGAGGAAGACACCGATGCCGAACAGGTACTCGGGCCACGACCGTGTAACGCCGCAGTAGATGATGAGAACGATGTTGACGACCTGGAACGTGTTGATCAACGTACTCTTGCGCTTGACCGCTTTCGGGAAGCGGATGCGCGACACCATCAGTATCGCGAGTACGAACAGCAACACCGGCAGGTACAGGTTGAGTGGCATGCCGGTGGCGATCTGTTCGTGATACACGAGCACGAGCACGAGGGACGAGCACATTCCGCCACCGGCCGCGGTAATAGGCACTCCGACGAACCAACCGCGCTCGGGCTTCGCGGTCGGCAGGTTGAAGCGCGCGAGGCGCAATGCCCCGGCAAGGGCGAAGACGCCGGCAGCGACGGCCAGCACCCAGAACTGGCCCGACGCGTACTCGATACCGCCGATTTGCATACCTGCATTCAGCACGAGGATGGCAGGGGCGACCCCGAAGGCGACGAGGTCCGCCATCGAATCGAATTCGGCGCCGAAACTCGACGTTGCCTTGAGGACTCGTGCGGCGACGCCGTCCATCGTATCGAGCAGTCCGCACCAGACGATCATCCAGCCGGCGAGCTCGAGATGCTCCCTGCCGCCGAGCTGCGTCGTAACGATGGACGCGATCCCGAGCAACAGGCTGAGCGCCGTGAAGCTGTTCGGAATCGTGTAGCGGAGTACGTTATTCAAAAGCGGCGCATGTCCGGGCGGTGAGATCGCCACACATTCTGCATTGGGGTGCAGATATTATCCACCCGGGGCTAGCCGCCGAAGGGCGACCGGAAGCCCGTACCGCTGACCGTTGGGGTCGGACCACCGTAAGTAGCTGATCACAAATAGCTTCGACTTCGATTTGTTTCGATTAGTGCCCTTAATCAGGCCATTTTTGGGCCCAAATACAAGCATTACGGGGTCGGGCTACTACGCGGTGACCCGATGGCGGGCAATTCTGCGCCCAAAATTAGCCATTTAAGCCGCTAATGAGCCGACTTTTCAGCAAAAAAATAAAATATATCAATGGGTTCTGGAGGTCCGACCCCTATGTTACTCCGCGTAGCGGGCTGCTATCACTTCCGCCGGGCAGGCTCCGCCCGTGTAGGGACCGAGGCCGGTATTGATGCTCGCTACCTGCTCCGGCGGAATGCGGTCGGCGATGGTTTCCCTGACACTCTGGGCGCGCCCGGCTGCATCCGTATAGCGGATCTCGACCTGCACGCCCTCGATGGCCCACGGCGTCGTGTTCTTTACCGATACGACCAGGTTTCCGGCGCTGTCCGCATCGCAGCGGCGCGGTATCACTTCGCCCGGGTTGTAGGGCAGTTTCAGGCGCTGCAGTCTGCGGGATGCCGCCTCGCCGATCTCTCCGCCGCTGTTGGCCACGACCGCGTAATGCTCCATCGCCTCGCGATCGTTGCCGCGTGTCGCTTCGATATCGCCGAGCGCAAAATGCGCCGGCCCCGTCGGCAGCATGTCGATGCTGCGCTCCAGGTCCGACGTGGCGCCGTCCAGGTCGCCGAGCTCCTTTCCTGCCAGACCGCGACGCAGGTGGTAATAGAAGTAATCGTTGCGCCGCTGAATCGCACTATCGTAGTTCTTGACGGCCAGGTCGTACTTGCCATCCACGGCACGAACATCGCCGCGCAGCGCGTGGAAATGCCCCTCTTCCGGAAACAGCTCGATCGCCTTCTCGGCCA
>DATHRM010000333.1:0-1783 GCA_035465295.1 Woeseiaceae bacterium
AGCGAGATATTCTACGATCACGGTCCGCATGTGCAGGGTGGTCCCCCGGGTTCGCCGGATGAGGACGGCGATCGCTACGTCGAAGTCTGGAACCTCGTTTTCATGCAGTTCGATCGCGCGGCGGACGGCACGATGACGCCGTTGCCGAAGCCGTCGGTCGACACGGGCATGGGGCTCGAGCGCATGGCCGCCGTTATGCAGGGCGTGCACAGCAATTACGAGATCGACCTGTTTGCGAACCTGATCGAGGCGACCGCAGAGACCATCGGTGTCGAGAACGACGGCTCGAGTTCGTTGAACGTCATAGCCGATCACATCCGGGCCTGCGCGTTCCTGATCGTCGACGGTGTGCTGCCGGGTAACGAGGGCCGCGGCTATGTCCTGCGGCGTATCATTCGCCGGGCTGTCCGGCACGGCAAGAAACTCGGCACCGACGAGCCGTTTTTCTACAAGCTCGTCGGGCCGCTGGCGGAGGAGATGGGCGATGCCTATCCCGAACTGCAAAAATCCCGGGCGCATGTCGAGAAAGTCCTGAAAAAGGAAGAGCTGCGCTTTGCCGAAACGCTGGACCAGGGCATGGAGATCCTGGAAGGCGCCATCGACGAACTCAGCGGCGAACAGATTCCGGGCGAAATCGTCTTCATGCTCTACGATACCTACGGGTTCCCGCTGGACCTGACGGCCGATATTGCCCGTGAACGGGGTCTCGCCATAGACGAAGCGGGCTTCGAAGCGGCGATGGCCGAGCAACGGGAGCGCGCCCGGGCTGCGAGCAAGTTTGCCGCCAGTTCCGACGGAGCGATCCGGACGGAGGCGGAAAGCGCGTTCTCCGGCTACGAAGGGACGGAATCGTCGGGCGAGATCGTTGCGCTGTACAGGGACGGCGCGCCGGTGGAGGCGCTCGCAGCCGGGGACGAGGGCGCCGTGATTCTGTCAGCGACGCCTTTCTATGCCGAAAGTGGCGGCCAGGTCGGCGACACCGGAATCCTCGTCGAGACCGGCAAGCTCTTCCAGGTCGTCGATACGCAGAAAAGCGGCAACGCGATCGTCCACTACGGGGCCGTGGAACAGGGCCAACTCAACGTAGGCGATACCGTCGATGCGATCGTCGATGAAGAACGCCGGCAGGCTATCCGGCTCAATCACTCGGCGACGCACCTCATGCACGCCGCGCTGCGCGAGGTGCTCGGCGAGCACGTCCAGCAAAAAGGCTCGCTGGTCGCGCCGGACCGCCTGCGCTTCGATTTCTCGCACTACGAGGCGCTTACGCCGGAGCAGATTGCGGAGATCGAGGAGCTCGTCAACGAGGAAATCCGCAGGAATGTCGCTGCCGATACGCGCCTCATGAGCTACGACGACGCCATGCAGTCGGGCGCGATCGCGCTGTTCGGCGAGAAGTACGGCGACAAGGTACGCGTGCTGCGCTTCGGCGATTTCTCCGTCGAGCTTTGCGGCGGTACGCACGTCGACCGCACGGGCGATATCGGGGTGTTCAAGATTACGTCTGAAGGCGGTATCGCATCGGGCGTGCGTCGCATCGAGGCGGTGACCGGCAAGGGCGCCCTTGAGTGGATCGATGCTCGCGAGCAGGCCCTGGCCGAGGTGGCCCGCTTGTTGAAAAGCCAGCCCGACCAGGCCGCAGCCAGGGTTGAACAGCTCCTCGTGCAAAACAAGGATCTGCAGAAACGGCTTGCGACAGCGAGGCACGCGCTGCTGACGGGAGAGGGCTCGGACCAGGAAGACGAAATCCACGAAGTCGCCGGTATCAAGGTGCTCGCGGCCC
>DATHRM010000334.1:0-10776 GCA_035465295.1 Woeseiaceae bacterium
ATCACCGACAGCCCCTACGTCGTCATCAACATGGAAATGATGACGCGCATGGGCGACGCGGCGCTGGCGAGAATCGAGCGCGAAGGCACCTTTGTAAAAGGCCTGCATTCCACCGGCGACCTCGATCCCGAGCGGCGCTTCATCGTGCATTTCCCGGAGGAGCTGTCGATCAAGAGCTTCGGTTCCGGCTACGGCGGCAATGCCCTGCTCGGCAAGAAGTGCCATGCGCTCAGGATCGCCAGCTACCAGGCCCGCACCGAAGGCTGGCTGGCCGAGCACATGTTGCTCATGGGCGTCGAGAGCCCGGACGGCGAGACACATTACATCGCCTGCGCGTTCCCGTCGGCCTGCGGGAAAACCAATCTCGCCATGCTCATTCCGCCGCACTCGCTGCCGGGCTGGAAAATCTGGACGCTGGGCGACGATATCGCCTGGCTGCACCTCGATGACGACGGCGTTATGCGCGCCATCAA
The DNA here is from genome assembly GCA_035465295.1 of Woeseiaceae bacterium. Classification (GTDB taxonomy): domain Bacteria; phylum Pseudomonadota; class Gammaproteobacteria; order Steroidobacterales; family Woeseiaceae; genus UBA1847. Next base: position 474 of record DATHRM010000334.1, read on the forward strand.
CCCGGAATCCGGGTACTTCGGCGTCGTGCCCGGCACCAACGTGAAGACGAACAAAAACGCGTTCGACATGATCCACCACAACACGATCTTCACGAACGTAGGCCGCACCGCCGATAACAAGCCCTGGTGGGAAGGCAAAAACGTCGGCGAACCCGCGTACGACTGGCAGGGGCGCGAGTACGATCCGGCAAACGGCCCGGCCGCGCACCCGAATTCCCGGTTTACCGTCGCCGCGACCAACAACCCGAGCTACTCGAAACTCGCGGATGCGCCGGAAGGCGTGCCGATCTCGGCGATCGTGTTCGGCGGCCGCCGCAAGGAACTGGCGCCGCTCGTGTTCGAGGCGAAGAACTGGCAGCACGGCGTATTCGTCGGCGCCGGCGTCGCCTCGGAGACCACGGCCGCGATGGTCGGCGAAGTTGGCGTCGTTCGGCGCGACCCGATGGCCATGAAGCCGTTCTGCGGCTACAACTTCGGCGACTACTGGTCTCACTGGCTGTCGTTCCCGGAGCGCACCGACAAGCTGCCGAAAATATTCCACGTCAACTGGTTCCGCCAGGACGAGAACGGCAAGTTCATGTGGCCCGGCTTCGGCGAAAACCTGCGCGTGCTCCGCTGGATCATCGACCGCGTCGAGGGACGCGCGCATGCGCGCGAGACCCCGATCGGCTACCTGCCCAATGCGGAAGACATCGACACGTCGGAACTCGACATCGACGCGACGACGATGCGCAAGCTCACCACGATCAACCCGGTGAGCTGGTCGCAGGAGATGGACGCCATCGGCGAGTACCTCGAGACTTACGGCAATCACCTGCCCGAGGCACTGCGTGAAGAGCAACGCCGCATCAAGGCGGAACTCGACGCCATAGAGTGGCCCCCAGCCGGCAAATAGGAAGCCCGTAGGAGCGGGCCCGGGCCCGCGAATCGATCGCGGATCGAGAGCCCCGGTTAGTCCTGCGCCTTGTAATGAATCGCCAGGCTGCCGCCCGGCTCTTCCGCGCGCCCCAGGCCGATCGTGCCCTCGTCTTTCAGTTCCGTCGAATCGCGGCGCACGAACGTCTCTTCCCCCTGGATGTTCTGCAGGAAGGTGCCGTTGGTGCTCTGGTCGACGAGAATGAACTTACCGCGGCGCAGCTCGACCTTCGCATGAATGCGTGAGATCAGGTTGCCTTTCACGACCAGGTCGTTGTCGTCCGCCCGACCGATATTCACGCTCTTGCGCTTGTCGCTGACCTCGACCGTCTGGTCGCGAAGGCTGAGCACCATCCGCGAGGCATTGCGACCGCGGTTTTCCCACTCGATAGTGGGCAGCATGCTGGTTGCTTCTTCGGGATTCCACAACAGCTCGTAAAGGGCGACTTCGTCCATCTTGCCGCGCACGGTAGCGACGTCGATCTGCCGCGTCTGCTCGCGCAGTTTCGGGCTCATCTTCTCGACCGTCTCGCCGGAAATGACGATCTGCCGTGACTTCGCCTGCGACGTCATGCGATTCGCCGTGTGCACGGCGGCCCCGAAGATGTCGTTTTGTTCCTGCACGACCGGCCCGTAGTGGCAACCGACGCGAATCGATACGGGGATGCGGCTGCCCTGGCGGCTCTCGGCCGAAATCCGCGTCTGCATCATGACGGCGGCACCCATCGCATCGTCCACGGTGGGAAAGGTCGACATCACCTCGTCGCCGATGGTCTTGATGACGGTGCCGCTGTAGTTGTGGGTGGCGTCCTTCATGACGTCCAGGCACAGCGCGACGGTTTCGCTCGCCTTGGTATCGCCGAACTTGTCATACAGCTGGGTGCTGCCGACCACATCAGCAAAGAGTATTGCGACTTCCAGGTCCTGTGCCATCTCAGACTTTAAAGCGATTTATGCCCTTCACCGACAACCGCCTAATATACAAGTTATTTTTCAGCAACGATATAAGCGATCCACGCAAGGTCGGCCTCGCCTTTTTCCTCGGGCGCAAATTCGCCGTTGCCCTCGCCGTCTTCGTCCTCGCCCTCCCAGTAGACCGTCGCCCTGCGAAAGCCCGCTTCCAGCAACAAGTCGCGCAGCTCCGGCGCCGTGTACATGCGCCACGAATAGCTGAATGCGCGCTTTAGCTTCGAGCCGTCCGGGAACTTGAAGTGTATGTAGCACTGCATGTGGTTGGTGACCGGATGAAACTCGGCCTGCTCCCAGATATAGGTGAAGCCGTCCAACTTGGTCTTTTCCTTCGTCTCTTCGAAGGACTCCGAACCGCCGAACATGTCCATGAACAGCACGCCGTCGTCTTTCAGCGCCTCGTAACACCCGCGCATGTAGCGGAGCATCGTCGCGCGCTCTTCGAAGATCCAGTAGCTGAAATTGAATGCCGCCAGCACGTCGACTTTCGGCGTTTCCACGGTCAGCACGTCGGATTCGATCAGGCTGACCCGGGCCCGGTCTTCCGGCGGCAGGCGCCCCACCCGGTTCTCGCGGCCCCACTCGAGCACCGATGGATCGATGTCGACACCGATGGCCTGGTACTCCTTGCCCTGTCGAACCCACTCGCAACAGGCACTCGCCGTGCCGCAGAAATCCTCGCGGAACAGGTAGGCCGTGCGGCCGCTGAGGTCCTGGAACGTCGTCTGCATGAACTCGACTTCGTTCTCGACGTTTTGCACCGACTCTTCGTAAAGTTCGTGTATATCGGCCTGCTCGGCCATCGTGGGTCGATTCTTCTTGGGCTTGACGCTCATCGGGAGTAGCACGCTCACAGGTTGGGAAAGTTGGCCATTGTAACGGAGTTACGCGGCGACCGGCATCTTATCGAGGGCGTCGATCAGCACCGCCGGCCCGGCGCCTTCCTTGAACGCATTTTCACTGATGTGGCGCCGCCATGTGCGTGCGCCGGGCTGTCCGGCAAACAGGCCGAGCATGTGCCGGGTTATGCGGCCGAGCCGTTCGCCGCGCGCGAGTTGGCTGTCGATATAGGGCAGCATGCGCGATACGACGGCGTGCCGGTCCGGCGGTTGCCAGGCCGGGTTCAAATGGTGCTCGAGAACGGCAAGAAAGTACGGGTCGTGATAGGCCTGCCGGCCGATCATTGCGCCGTCGACGTATTCGAGCACCTCGTCGACCTGTTCCAGCGTCGAAATTCCGCCGTTGACGATGATTTCCAGTTCGGGCAGTTCCTGCTTGAGCCGGAAAACGCGCTCGTATTTCAGTGGCGGCACCGAACGATTTTCCTTCGGACTGAGCCCCTCCAGGATCGCCACTCTTGCGTGCACGACGAACTTGCGGCAGCCCGCATCGGCCACGATGTCGATGAACCGCCTCAGGAACTCGTAGCTGTCCTCGTCGTCGATGCCGATGCGTGTCTTCACCGTCACCGGCACATCCGCCTCTGCCCGCATCGCCCGCAAGCAGTCGCCCACCAGTTCCGGCCGGGCCATGAGGCACGCGCCGAACTGGCCGCTCTGCACGCGGTCGCTGGGACAGCCGACGTTGATATTGACCTCGTCGTAGCCGAATTCCGCTGCCCGCCGCGCGGCCTCGGCCATCAGGACCGGATCACTGCCGCCAACCTGCAACGCGAGCGGATGCTCCGCAGCGTCGAATTCGAGCAGGTCGGCGTGGTCGCCGTGATGGATGGCCGCCGCCGTCACCATCTCCGTATACAACAGGGCGCTGGGCGTCAGCAGCCGCATGAAATAACGGCAGTGCCGGTCGGTCCAGTCCATCATCGGCGCACAGGACACTACTGGGGACCGCACCGCATCTTCTTTTTTGTCCATTTTTACTATACTATTCAATTAGTTAAAGTGAACCTTTTTTGGGCTCATTGCGAACCATTCTGTTCCCATTACGTACCAAAAATGCCTAATGTCGCACCATGTCGCAGCGCCAATGTCGCACTTTCTTTTTCCAATTGGACTATAAAAATGGCCACTATTCATGGGAAATACCGGCTCAATTTCTCGCCCCCCGTAGTAACAGGTCCTTCATAGACCTTCCGAGCAGCCTCTACCTGTTTGGGCGACAGGCAACCGGTCTGCTGGCCGGCGGAGCATTCGACGCTGCCAGGGTCGAAATCGCATGTGCGCGGATCGCCGCCGATTATTTCCTCATGAGATCAACTATGTGCACCAGCGTACAGACTCGCGCCGGCGTTTGATTGACTATTCATGCTGTGATACGAGGAAAACAAAAGTGTTTAACGTAAAACGATTGATAGTCGGCGCCGCCTTGTTGGCGACGGTTGTGGGCTGCGCCAGCATACGCGGCACGGACAGCATCGCGGATACCACCCGCACCGGAACGGTTCATACTGTGGACTTCGAAGAGCATATGACGCCTGCTAACCTGTACGTTCAGCGCGGTGACGAAGTTCGCTGGGTGAATCACCGGAGCACCCCGGTGACAGTCGAGTTCCTGGGCGACGCTCTGGAAAATGTGACCTGCCAGAGCGGGTTTTCGAGCCTTCTCCGCAGGCAGCAGGAGACCGCCACAATCGAGCCGAATGAAAGCGCAAGCCTCTGTTTCGCGGATGTCGGTACAGTGACGTACAACGCCCGGATGGAGTCCCCTGTGGCCGGCGGCCAAATGATCGAGTCGGGCACGATCCGCGTCGGCCAGTAACTGTCCCGCTGCAGCGCCGCACAACTCCGTCCGTCGCGTCGCCTCGGCCCCGGTGCCGACCGCCAGGCGCGTCGCCTCGGCGCCGTGCACCTGTCCGGTGCGAATTCTTATTTATCGCGGAATCTCGCGGCATGCGTACGCTCGTCAAACCAGGCGGACAGACTACGATATGGCCGCAATGTGCGCGATGTTCTCATCCTTCTCGTCCACTTAATCGTCATGGTCGTTCCTGGTGCGACCTGGTGGAGCACGGTCGGTAATTGCCGGCTTGTGTTCGGGCTTGCTGCGGAAGTCGTAGCGGCTATTGTGGAAATAGGGCGCAGCATTCCTCGTTTCGGCCACCGGCAAATTGCCGATCATATGACCGTGGCCTTCGATATTCATGTCGACTAAGGATACGGTCCGGAGAGTGCTTGCCCAATGGCCACGACAACGGCGTCGAAATCCTTCAGACCCATCTCTTCAAGTGCCCCGGCATCGCGCACGTGGGCCATCAGCGCCTGGGTCAGCATGTCCGAGACGGCGTTTACCGCCTGCTCATCCCTGTCCACCCCGAGAACGGAGTTGCCCGTTCGCTCCGGCTCCAGCGCCACGGTCGAGCCGAAGGCTCCGAGCCCAGGACTGCAAACTTTCCCTTTCCGGGCTTTGCCATGCATCGGCTGCTCCAAGTGTGAAGGTGCCCGCGCTGCGCTCTTTAAGACGTCTGCCGGTACAAGTATCAGGGATGTAACTGAGCTCCACGCCGAATTTCGAGGTCCCGGCGTCCAGACCCTGTCGATGTTTGGCAAGCACTGCACGGCCAGCGTAACATTCAGGCGTGGATGCAAACACCGGACGAATTGCTTTTGAACCGTGCAGAGGACACCGGTCGTCTATTATGTGACTCGCAAAGATCAGCGCGTTCGAAAAATGCAGGGTGGTTCACCGCAACCCCACGCCGAAATCCGGGAGAACTGCCATGATGAGAGCTTTTTCTGCTGACGCCGGACGATTGAAGCCGCTCGGGGATGAGGCGGATGCCGTGGCGCGGGCTGTCTGGATCGACCTGGTCAGCCCCACGCCTGCCGAAGAGGCGGAACTGGAAAGCAACCTTGCCATTGGAATCCCTACCAGGGAGGAGATGGAGGAAATCGAGATCTCCTCGCGGCTTTACTACGAAGACGGTGCGGCCTTCATGACGGCGATCCTGCCCGCCAATGCCGACGGCGACGAGGTGAACATGCAGCCCGTCACCTTCGTCCTGACGCAGACGCATCTGGTCACCGTGCGCTACCACGAGCCTCGGGCTTTCCGGACCTTCCCGGCCCGCGCGCAAAAGGTGGCAATGGGCTGCGAGACGGCCGAAGGCGTACTGATCGCGTTGCTCGAGGCGGTGGTGGACCGGATCGCGGATATCCTCGAACGCGCCGGGAGCGATATCGACGGCATTTCCCGCAACATCTTTCGCAACAAGAGCGGAACGCTCACAAAGAGCGCCGACCTGCAGGACACCATCGAGGCGATTGGCCAAAAGGGCGATCTGACTTCCAACATTCGCGACAGTCTTGTCACGCTGGCGCGCCTGGCCGGGTTCCTGGGGCAGGCGACGCTGGAGAAAAGATGGGGAGAAAACTCTCGGGAACGGGTCAAGACGCTTGCGCGCGATATTCGCTCGCTGGCCGACCACCTGGGTTTCCTGTCCCAGAAGAATACTTTCCTGCTCGACGCGACGCTCGGCATGATCAACATAGAGCAGAACGCAATTATCAAGATATTCTCGGTAGCCGCGGTCGTTTTTCTGCCGCCGACGTTGATCGCCTCCATCTACGGCATGAATTTCGAGCATATGCCCGAACTGGACTGGCCGTTTGGCTATCCCTTCGCCATCGGGCTGATGATCGCGTCAGCCATACTGCCCTACGTCTTTTTCAAGCGCCGCGGGTGGCTCTGACAGGCCGTGCCGATGCGAACCCGGGCATGTGTGAGGCTTCGCTCGCCGCGTCGCGACAAGTGCAAGCAAGGCAATCGTCAATCCGAGGAGCGAAGCGACGACAGACGCACGCAGTGCGAGGCAGCGCAGCTGCCGGTTGCAGCCTAAATCGGAATTCACGCCCGACAGTTTATCGGCTGCCTCATGCAGAAATCATGACTAAGATGTGCAAGTTATTCGATGAACTGAGGTGCAGGCCATGATCGAATCGATGACTTCAGGCGGCTGCCAGTGTGGCCAGGTCCGCTACACGATCAAGGCTGTCCATTCCATTGTCTACGCATGCCACTGCCGGGAATGTCAGAAGCAATTGACTACGTTTTATTGCCCGTTATCGAGCTTGATGACAGGTGCATTGTGATTTGTCCTTTCGTTTTTGAATGCCGAAGCATCGTCATTGCCGCTGCTCCGCAACTGTGTTGATTTGAGCTGGTGGTAACGTTGCGCAAAGCGCAGCAAGCCGCCTGCTCGCGCGAGCGCCAGGCCGAAAGAACCGCGATCATTGAACTGCCCGTTGTGCAGGCATGGATAAGACCCGGCGTACAGCGCGGGTAATGCGTCGTCGGTCAGGGCGAAATTTGTACGGCAGCAACGATGTACCGCCGCACAAAGACACTGCCTTTACCAGCGCCCAGCCCGGCAACCTACTTCGGATTGACGACTAGCTGGTTAGTCACTGATGACGCACCGCTGGTGTTGGATGCGAGCTGAACCGCAAGGTCCCTCTCTTCATCGGACTTGACGTCGCCCGACAAGGTAACTACGCCCTGTTTCGAATCGACGTTAATGGCCATGCCACCGGTGTTGTCGTTGGCCAGCAACTTCGTTTTGACGCGTGCGGTCAGCGTTGCATTGCTTACGCTTTCCTTGAAGCCACGCCTGTCGGCGGACGCACCGTCCTGGCTTTCGACTCTTGCCTGGACCTTGTCCACGCGCAACTCGTTTTCCACCTTGGTCACGCCGTTCACGGACTTTGCGATCTCTCCGGCAAGATCACGATCAATATCCGACTCTACGGCGCCTTTGAGCGTCGCGGTACCGTTCACGACGTCGGTGTCGATGTTAAAGGAGTTGAGGTGCTCATTGAACAGCAAGGCCGACTCGAGCTTGCCGTGCAGCCAGGCGTCCTTGATCGCGGATTGGCTCTCCTGTTCGTTCACTTGCACTTCTGCCTTGACCGCTTCCGCCGCAAATGCAGTGGGCGCACTTGCCGCGGCACCGAGTAAGCTGGCCGCGACGATTAATGGAATAGCGTGTGTCTTGTTCATACGATTCTCTCTTGGTGGATGGAAAGGAAGATGTACTGGTGGGAAATCCCGGACCGTCCGGGACTATGACTTGGTCATCGGAGATACCTGGCTGAGATCACGGCGGCCGGTATCAGATTGTGCAGTTTGTACCTGCTCGTGTGAGCGGTCTGTTCGTCGGCCCACATAGTTGCGCTGAAAAAATGTTCGCCTGTGCGGAGCCGCGCACCGGTGAGCTCGGGGCGAAGACGCCGTGGTAGCGGGTGAGGTTGCTGCGTGGGCGCGGCACGAACGCGCCAAGGTGCGGTAACGAACGGATGGCGGTGCAGCTCTCCTGTAAGTTGCGGATAGAGAGTACCCAAAATACTGGTAAGACCCTAACCTGCCGGACAACCAGGCGGTTTGCTTGCCGGTGAAACGCTCAGTGCGACCAATAGCAACAGTAAAATTGGAGCAAACGAGAATGAAAGCGGCCACCATCAACAGCTACGCTGGCGACATAGAGATCACGAATATCCCGACGCCGGCCGTGTCCGCGGACACACTGTTGGTGGAGGTGCACTCGGCGAGCCTGAACCCAATCGACAACATCTTGCGTGCAGGCCATCTGAAGGACCTTTTTCCAATTACGTTTCCGCATGTCATGGGCTACGACCTCTCAGGCGTTGTCATCGACGTCGGAAAAAACGTTTCAAAGTTCAAGCTCGGCGATGCGGTCTACGCGCGACCAAACCAGGGCGACGCCGGGTCACTTGCCGAGTTCGCCATCGTTAATGAACGTGAACTCGCGCTCAAACCGCAATCAATCAGCCACAAGCAAGCCGCATCGATTCCGCTGGCCGGACTGACCGCATGGCAGGCTATTCGAGTGAAGGCTGCGCTGAAAAAGGGACAGAAAATCCTTATTCACGCAGGATCCGGCGGGGTCGGCACGCTGGCGATTCAGATCGCGAAACATGTCGGCGCATACGTCGCGACGACTGTAAGCAAAGACAATATTGATTTGGTGCGTTCATTGGGCGCTGACCTGGCTATCGACTACAAAGCCAGCAAGTTCGAAGACGCGGTCGCGGACTACGACGTTGTGTTTGACATGATCGGTGGTGAAACGCTCGCGAGATCCTTTCAAGTCGTGAAAGAAGGCGGTTGCGTCGTTTCGATCAAAGGACAGGATGAGGAAGAAAACGCCGACAAGTTCGGCGTCCGATTCGAGTGGTTCCTGATGAGTCCGGACGGCGAACAGTTGGCGGAACTGAGTGCGCTGATCGACGCGCGAGCGATTCGTCCCGTTATCGATAGCACGTTTCCCCTGAGCCTGGTCTCCGAGGCTTATGATCACCTCGCCGACGGACACGCGGTCGGCAAGATAATCGTGACCGTGAAGTAGCATCGTGTCCACCTCCGTGAAATTGCGCGCGAGGACCGTGCTGCTTTCCGTCGTTGCTATCGTATTGCTTGGCGTGCTCGGCTTCAGCTTATATGCGTGGCGCCCTGCGATCGACCCGATACCGGTGCCCCGAGCCGATTCCTTCGGTGACGGCCTCGTGCAGCGTGGTCTTGAACTTGCCGGCGCCGGTAACTGCATGACCTGCCACAGCATCGCGGGCGCGCCCGAGTATAGCGGCGGTTACGCGATGCAAACCGGATTTGGCATTGTATACAGCAGCAACATTACACCCGACCCGGATACCGGTATTGGTCAATGGTCAGAAGCGGCCTTCGCACGCGCCATGCGCGAGGGTGTTCGGCGCGACGGAAAACACCTGTTTCCGGCCTTTCCATACACTCATTTTCGGTTGCTGACTGACGCCGATATCAAGGCACTGTACGCCTACTTCATGACCCGGCGACCGGCAGTCGCCAACACTCCTGGCAACACCTTGCCATTTCCACTCAACATCAGGGCTTTGCAGGCGGGTTGGAAATTGATGTTCTTTGATAATCGCGATTTCAGGCTGACCGCCTCGAAGAGTGACTTATGGAATCGAGGCGCCTACCTCAGCGCTGGCCTCGGGCATTGCGGCGCTTGCCATACACCACGTAACGCACTTGGAGCGGAACGCGACGATGCCGGATACGATGGTGCCGTCGTCGATGGTTGGTACGCGCCAGCGCTTAACAGCAAAAATGCAGCACCGCTGGTCTGGACGGAAAGCGAGCTGTTTGCTTACCTGCGCTACGGTGCCAGTAACCTGCACGGTGTCGCTTCCGGATCAATGTCCGACGTAGTGCATCGGGGCCTGGCGGATCTTCCCGACGCGGACATTCGCGCAATGGCCGTCTACTTTGCCGATCTCGCTGGCGCGAAAGAGACCGGCAACGCGGACATCGTCACCGCGATGCGCGCTACGCCCACCGACTCGGGTGACTCGCACGTCGCTGGGGCGGCGCTATACGAAGCAGCATGCATGTCCTGTCATTTCAATGCACAGGGCAGTCCATCTGCCCTACGACCCGAGCTGTCACTCAATAGTGCGCTGTATGC
>DATHRM010000335.1:0-3122 GCA_035465295.1 Woeseiaceae bacterium
GGATATGTGTGCATTTTGTGCACACATATCCGGGATTGCAAGCTAAATATATGATTTTTTTTGAAACCAGTTTTGCCCGTGCCGCCCCGGCCCGGTTAACGCGCTGATTCCTTTGGGGTTTGTGGCCATGGCACCGGTTGCCGGGAAAAGACCGGGGATTTGACGTAATGCACCGTCTCCGGCGATTTTCGCGCTTCGAGACGCGTTTCTACAGGATCCGGGGGGTCTTGGCAGCGCCGGGTCGCGGCTCGAGAGCCGCTCCTACAGCCATGCCTGGAGGATCCGTAGGAGCGCGCCGCCCCGGCGCGCGATCGATCGCGGCTCGGGAGCCGCTCCTACTGCTTTTCTAGGTACCGGCTCGGGTGGCGGTCGAACACGTTGCTCTCGAAGCCCGAGATGGACGGCGAGACCAGGTGCTTGCTGACGTAGAAATACAGCGGTGCGATCGGTGAATCCAGGAGCATCACCGCCTCCGCGGCGGCATACAGCCGCATTTGCTCGCCGGGATCGACCGTGGCCTCGGCCTCCGCCAGCAGGCGGTCGTAGCGTTCGCTCGCGTAGCCCGGCAGGTTTTGCGGGCTCGTCGAGCGCAGGATATCGGCGAAGCTCGCCGGGTGATCGAAATCGGCGGTCCACGAGAATCGCATGACCTGCCATTCGTCGCGATTGTTGCGCGTCGACAGGAAATATTTCCATTCGCGCTTGTCGAGACGAACGTCGACCCCCAGGTTCGCGCGCCACATTTCGCTGACGGCCAGCGCGATGGTCTCGTGAAAGTCCCCGGCGTCATAGAGCAACGTCACCTCGAGCGGCTCGTCTTCGGAGTAGCCGGCCTGCGCGTACAACTCCCGGGCTCTCGCGAGACGGTCCTCGCCGGACAACGACATCCAGCCATACCGCGCCGGTTCGTAGTCGTTTACGCCGTCCGGGACCAGGCCGTAGCCAGGCTGCTCTCCCCTGCCCGTCACCCGCACCAGCGCGTCGCGATCGATGGCCATCGACAATGCCTGCCGCAGCGCTGCGTTATCGAACGGCGCCTCGCTCAGATCGAACGCGAGGTAATAGACCGCGAGGTAGGGCGAGATCGTCAACTCGTCGGCGTGCGTTTCGCGGAGCTGCTGCACGTGGGAACCCGGCACGGCGAAGGTGATATCGAGTTCGCCGGCGCGGTACATGGTGAGCTCCGTCAATGGGTCCTGCACCGGTAAATACAGTACCTCGTCGATGGTCACGGTATCCGCCTCGCGAAACAGCGGATTCCCGCGCAGGCGAACGTGGCTGCCCGGCTGCCAGTCGGCGAGTACGAACGCCCCGTTGCCGACGAATCGCACCGGGTCCGAAAAACGCCCTTTCGCCGGTCCGCCATCATCCCTGAACGGATACGCGACCGGCATCGTCAGCAGTGACGGCAGGTACGGCGCGGGCGTGTGCAGCCGGATGACCAGCGTCGACGGGTCGGGTGCGGCAACGCCCAGCGCGGACGCCGGCACTGTGCCCTGTGCGACAGCCTCGGCATTTGCAATCGGGTACAGCAGGAAACCGAGCGGCGACCCCGTCTCCGGCGATAGTGTCCGCCGCATGCCGGTTACGAAATGATCTGCCGCCAGCGGCGCGCCGTCAGACCATCGCGTATCGTCTCTCAGGTGAAACGTGTAGGCCAGGCCATCGTCACCGACCGTCCACGATTCGGCCACGCCCGGAACGATTTCTCCGGCGGCATCCAGCGCCAGCAGCCCCTCGTAGAGGTCGCCGAGCACGTCGAATTCATGGACGCCCTCGGCAAGAGCCGGATCGAGTGATTGGGGATCTCCGCCGTTGCCGCGACGGACGGTGACCGGAGCCCCGGCATCGCCCTGCGACGCACCGTCGCCGCCCGAACTGCAGGCGTACCCGGCAAGCAACGCGACGACCAACGGCGCAACGAGCGAAATTGCACGCAGGTTCATGCGCTTATCTTTTCACATGGGCATAGATACGTATATAGCCGGCCACGCCCACCCGCTAGGATAATTGGACTTGGGCTGATTCTCGGCGGCGAGATGACCAACGTATTGTGCCGACAATTCGGCTTCGACCGTGCCGCAATTGACGAGCGCATCAACCTGCTCGGGCTCGGCGGCCCCGCCGTTCCCATGATCGCCGAAGAACTGCAGACCCACGTCATCCAGCCGAACGTCGACGGCATCGTCGAGGATTTGTACGACGCTATCGAGCAGCTGCCGGAATTCCGGGCGATGGTGCAGGGCGAGGGCCAGATCAACCACCTCAAATTGACGCAGCGCAGTTACCTGCTCAGCGTGGGGCGGGACTTCGATACACCGGACTACTTCGAGAGCCGCCTGCGGGTCGGCGCCGCTCACGAGCGTGCGGGCGTCTCGCTGACCCTGTACCAGAGCTTCTTCTGCCAGCTGCAGAACATGCTCCTGTCGCTCATTCCGGATGAAATCCGCCAGAAACCCGACGCCTTCGCCGAACTGGCGCATTTCATCATCAAGATAACCGCGCTCGACATGTCCCTTGCAATCGAAACCTATCACTCCACCCAGGTTCACGACCTCGAGGACTCGATCACGCTATGCCGCGCCGAAAGCGAAACGCTGCGGCGCAGCCTGCGCTTCGACACGGTAACCCGGGTGCACAGCCGAGCGTTCGTGATACAGGCGCTTGCCGAGAAGCTGGAAAATGCGCGGCAACAGAGCGCGCCCCTGTGCGCGGTGATGGCAGACCTCGATCACTTCAAGGAGATCAACGACAATCACGGTCACCTCGTGGGCGACAGGATTCTCCATGACGTGGCAACGCGAATGGTCACCGGCGCGCGCGGCAGCGATATCGTCGGCCGCTACGGCGGCGAGGAATTCCTTATCATCTTCGAAGGCGCTTCGCTCGACGTGGCGGGCGATCTCGCGGAACGCATACGTATCCGGGTACTGGCCGACCCGTTCATCGAGGATTCCACGAAGCTGTTCGTCACCGTGAGCCTCGGCGTGGCCGAGGCCCGCGCCGGCGAGAGCGCGGAGTCCGTGATCCGTCGCGCCGACCAGGCGATGTACGCGGCCAAGGCCGCGGGGCGCAACCGCGTGTGCACGGAACTGGATATCGGTCGGTCGAGCGAAGCAACG
>DATHRM010000336.1:0-31397 GCA_035465295.1 Woeseiaceae bacterium
GCCGGAGTTGGCCATCATTTCGCTCGCCAGGTAATACGCGAGGCCGACACCGACACCGATCATCAGGCGGGCGCCCGCGCCGCCGCTTCGCAGCGACCCGAACACGAATGCCAACGCCAGCATGGGCATGATCATGACGGCGGCGGTTCGCGACACGCGGTACCAGAGTTCCGATTCGTAGTTGCGGGCATCGAGGCTGTTGCGTTCCAGGTAATCGATGTAGCTCAACAAGCCGCGTGCGGAGAGGCTCTCGGACTTCACCATAGAGCTGCCGAGCATCTCGGCATTGACCTCGAACGATTCGACGGCAACGGACGACTCGACGGCCTGCACGCTGTCGCGGCGGAACCGCGTCTCGCGGAAGTTCTCCAGCAGCCAGCGATCGTCTTCACCGATGCCGGCATTTTCCGCCCGGGCGATCGACACGAGTTCGTTGGCATCGTTGAAGCGGAACAGGTAAAGACGGCCGAAATCGAATTCCGTGTTGACGCGCTCGAGATGCAGATACACCGGCCCGTCCTTCACCCACGTTTCGTTGCCGAGGCGGTCGTCCTCCTCGCCGTAACGCGCCTCTGCACGCATGTTGCGTGCGTAGTAATCCAGCGGCGGACCGATGAACTCGCCGAGCAGGGCCGTGATGACGAGCATCACGAAACCGGCCAGCGCGACCATGCCGGCGAGTTTGCGAACCGACAGGCCGGACGCGCGCATCACGATGATCTCGCTGTTGGCGGCGAGCCCGCCCAGGCCGAGCAGGGAACCGATCAGCGCGGAGACCGGCAGCATCTGGAACGCGAGATTCGGCAGCCTGAGCGCCGCGTACAGGATAGCTTGCGGGGTCTTGTAGTCGGCCTGCACGTCTTCGAGTTCCGCAATGAACTCGAACAACCCCGCGAGCGCGAGCAGGACCACGAGCACGAGCGCCGTGCTCGCGAGTATCGTGCGCATCAGGTACTGGCTGAGTATACCGGTCACCGGAACAGCCGCCGGTGATACTGGTTCTGGATTACCAGCAGCGACAACGCCGCGAACAGGACCAGGCCGTGCACCCACCACAGGCCCAGTGCAGGATCGACCTCGCCTTTCTCGACCCAGGCTTTCGCCGCACTCAGCAGGTTGAAGTAAATGATGAACACCAGGAGCCCGATCGCAAGCCTCCCGTAACGACCCGAGCGCGGCTGGCTCCGGGACAGCGGCACCGCGAAGATAGCAAGAATGATCGTCGACAACGGCACGCCGATGCGCCACTGCAGTTCGGCGCGATGCAGCGGGTCCTGCGAGCGCATGAGCGTGGCGACCTCCATTTCCCGTGGCTCCGGTTCCGGCGGTTCGAGGCTTGGAAGACGATAGGGAATGCCGTGTTCCGCGAACTCGACGACGCGAAACTGCGGCGTGCCCGGAACGCCCTCGTAGCGCCGGCCGTTATGCAACACCAGGAAACGAATATCAGGGTCGTCCGAGTCCACCTGCTCACCGCGTTCCGCCACGACGACTTCGACGATATTCGCCTCGCCGCTGTCGTCCTCGACGAAACGCTGCAGGAACACGTTTTCCATGAAGCCGTCGGCGGTGATCCGCTCCCCGTAGACGACCGCCTTGCCGGGCCCGAAAACCGTAAACCGGCCGGGCTCGATACTGGCCAGGTCCGCTTCGCGCCGGGCCTCCGCCCCGATCCGCTCTACGGTCTGCAGCGCTCGCGGCCCGACGTCGATGGCGAGCCAGGCCACGCCGAGCACCAGCGGCAGGGTCAGCCACACCAGCGGTCGATAGATGCCGGACGGCCCGACGCGGCACGCCATCATCGCCGGCATCTCGCTGTCGCGATACAGCCGGCCGAGAGCCAGCATGATCGACAGGAACAGGCCGACCGGCACGAGCACGGTCATGTACTGCAGGGCGGACAGACCGATGACGTCCATCGCGGCGCCTTTCGGCAGTTTCCCTTTCGCGACTTCCCCGAGGACCCGGGCGAACTGGTTGGTCAGCAGGATCATCAGCAACACGAGCGTGACCGCAAGCCACGTCGTTGCGATTTCACGGAATATGTATCGATCGAGGATGCGAAGCATCGATGTCAATGATTTTCTTAACGGTTTTCGGCCGAATCGGTTAGACTACCGGTTTTATTTTGCCCGGGACAGCCCTGACTTCCATGGATTATTTTACAACCACCAGCAATGCCGCGAAGCGCGCAACGGACTGTGTCATTGTCGGCGTCTACGAACGCGGCAAACTGGGCGCGGGCGCCAGCGATATCGATGAAGCCAGCGACGGAGAGCTGCGCCGCCTGGTGAAAAGCGGCGACGTATCGTCGAAACCCGGGCGTTGCGTTCTCCTCACCAACGTGGCGGGCGTGAAGGCCACGCGCGTCGCCGTTGTCGGGCTCGGTAAATCAGGTGAGTTGACTACCCGGACGTTTTGCCGCGCCGTGGCCGCAGCGACCGGCGCCGTATCCGAAAGCAAGTGCAGCGACATCCTGAATACGTTGACGCTCGAGGACGTCGATGATGCAAACGTGTACTACCTCGGCCGGCACACGGCGCAGACCATCGGCGACGTCCTGTATCGATTCACGGAGATGAAGAGCGAGCGCAAGAACTCGCGCATGCCTCTCAAGAAAGTCGGTTTGTCGGTTGCCAGCCGCGGCGATGCCGACAAGGCAAGGCTCGGCGCACAACACGGCGACGCGATCGTGGAAGGCATGTCGCTCGCGAAAGACCTGGGCAACCTGCCGCCGAACGTCTGTACGCCCACCTATCTCGGGCGCGCCGCGCAGAAACTCGCAAAAGGCAACGGCAAGCTGACGACACGGATCATCAACGAATCCGACATGAAGCGCCTGGGCATGCATTCGCTGTTGTCGGTAACCGCCGGCACCCACGAGCCCGCCAAGCTCATCGTCATGCAATACAGGAACGGCGGCAAGTCGAAACCTATCGTGCTCGTCGGTAAAGGCGTGACGTTCGATTCGGGCGGCATCTCCCTGAAGCCGGGGCCCGCCATGGACGAGATGAAGTTCGACATGTGCGGCGCTGCCGGCGTTATCGGCACCATGGCGACGGTGGCAGCGCTGAAACTCCCCGTGAATCTCAACGTCGTCGTCCCGGCCGTGGAGAACCTGCCGGGCAGCAAGGCTACCGTCCCCGGCGACATCGTGAAGAGCATGGCCGGCAAGACCATCGAAATACTGAACACGGACGCCGAGGGCCGCCTGATCCTCTGCGACGCCCTGACGTATTCGCGGCGCTTCAAGCCCGACACGATCATCGACGTGGCGACGCTGACCGGCGCCTGCGTCATTGCCCTCGGCCACCACCATACCGGCGTCATGACGTACGACGATTCGCTCGCCGACGAGATCGTGGCGGCGGGCGTCAATGCGTCCGACCGCGCGTGGCGATTGCCGCTGTCGGACGAGTACTCCGAGCAGCTGAAGAGCAACTTCGCCGATTTCGCCAATGTCGGCGGCCGCGACGGCGGCGCCATCACCGCAGGCTGCTTTCTCGGCAAGTTCACCGATGGCCTGAAATGGGCGCACCTCGACATTGCCGGCACGGCATGGAAGTCGGGCCAGAAGAAAGGGGCGACGGGCCGACCCGTGCCGCTGCTGTCGGAGTTCGTCCTGTCCCGCTGCAACGCCCTGCCCTGACGATGCCATGGCACGAATCGACTTCTACGTCCTGAGTCAGTCGGGGGAGCAGGCGCGCCAGCTGTTTGCGTGCCGCCTGGCGGAAAAAGCGTACAAGCTCGAACACACGGTGCATATCCATACCGGCGACGAGGCCACGGCGGGCCGCATCGACGAACTGCTGTGGACGTTTCGCGACGGCAGTTTCGTGCCGCACGACCTGGTGCGCCCGGGGGTCGACGAGAAACCCCGCGCACCGGTTACCGTGAGCTCTGATCCGGCGTATGCGGTTTCGCGCGACCTGCTCATCAACCTCGATGACGTCGTCCCGGCCTGTGCGAGCGCTTTCCCGCGTATCGCGGAGCTTGTAACCTCCGACGACGACAGCAAACAGAAAAGCCGCAGGCGCTTCGTTGCCTACCGCGACGAGGGGCACGAACTCGAAACGCACAACGTCTGATTTACCGCGACCGGGCGCCGACAACGAATGGACAAGTCCTACCAACCGAACGAGATCGAACAACGCATCTACGCCCGCTGGGAAGAAGCGGGCTACTTCGCGCCGCGGGGAGACGGCGAGCCCTACTGCATCATGATCCCGCCCCCGAACGTGACGGGGACGCTGCACATGGGCCACGCCTTCCAGGACACGATCATGGATGCCCTGACCCGCTACAAGCGCATGCAGGGATACAGGGCGCTCTGGCAACCGGGCATGGACCACGCCGGCATTGCCACGCAGATGGTCGTGGAACGGCTGCTGAATTCCGAGGGCACGTCCCGGCGCGAACTCGGCCGCGAGAAATTCGTCGAGCGCGTCTGGCAGTGGAAGGAACAGTCCGGCGGCCAGATCGCGAACCAGCTGCGGCGCCTCGGCGGCTCCGTCGACTGGAGCCGCGACCGCTTCACGATGGACGAGGGCCTTTCCAACGCCGTGACCGAAGTATTCGTCTCGCTGTACGACGAAGGCCTGATTTACCGCGGCAAGCGGCTCGTCAACTGGGATCCCGTCCTGCACACGGCGCTGTCCGATCTCGAGGTGCTGTCGGCCGACGAGGAAGGGCAGCTGTGGCACTTTCGCTATCCGCTGGCGTCGGGTGACGGCCACCTGGTGGTGGCAACCACGCGGCCGGAGACGATGCTCGGCGACAGCGCGGTCGCCGTTCATCCCGACGACGATCGTTACCGCGACCTGGTCGGCCAGGAAATCATCCTGCCCATCGTCGATCGCCGTATCCCGATTATCGCCGACGATTACGTCGATCCCGAATTCGGCACAGGCTGCGTAAAAATCACGCCCGCGCACGACTTCAACGACTACGACATCGGCAAGCGTCACGACCTGCCGATGTACAACGTACTGACCGACGATGCGGCCATGAACGACGAGGTGCCCGACGGGTACCGCGGCCTGGACCGTTTCGACGCGCGCAAGGCGATCGTTGCGGAATTCGAGTCGCTGGGGCTGCTCGAGAAGATCGAACCCTACACGGTCAAGATTCCTCGCGGCGACCGCAGCGGCGCCGTCGTCGAGCCCTACCTCACGGACCAGTGGTACGTCAGCATCAAGCCGCTGGCCGAACCGGCCATCGCGGCCGTCGAAAACGGCGACATCCGCTTCGTTCCCGAAAACTGGTCCAAGACTTACTTCGAATGGATGTACAACATCCAGGACTGGTGCATCAGCCGCCAGCTGTGGTGGGGACACCGCATTCCGGCGTGGTACGACGACGACGGCAATATTTACGTCGGCCACTCCGAGGAAGCGGTTCGCGACAAGCACGGCCTCGGCAGCACGGTGAAGCTGCGCCAGGACGACGACGTGCTCGACACGTGGTTCTCGTCGGCCCTGTGGCCGTTCAGTACGCTCGGGTGGCCGGAAAAGACGGACGCGCTCGACGATTTCTACCCGGGCAGCGTGCTCGTCACCGGCTTCGACATCATCTTCTTCTGGGTGGCCCGCATGATCATGATGGGCATCAAGTTCATGGGCGACGTACCGTTCCGCGAGGTCTACATCCACGGGCTGATACGCGACCAGGACGGCCAGAAAATGTCAAAGTCGAAGGGCAACGTCCTCGACCCGCTCGACCTGATCGACGGCGTCAACCTCGATAAACTCCTCGACAAACGCACAGCCGGGCTCATGCAGGAGCACCTCAAGCCGCAGATCGAGAAAACCACGCGCAAGCAGTTTCCAAACGGCATCGACCAGTACGGCGCGGACGCCCTGCGCTTCACGTTCGCGTCGCTGGCGACGACCGGGCGCGATATCCGTTTCGACCTGGGGCGCATCGAAGGCTACAAGAACTTCTGCAACAAGCTGTGGAACGCGGCGCGCTACGTGCTCATGAACACGGAGCAGCTCGACGACGGCGATGTCGAGCTGAGTGCGGCCGACCGCTGGATCCGGGCGCGCTTCGACGAGACCGTGGCTTCGGTCCACAGGAACTTCGACGCCTACCGCCTCGACCTCGTCGCCCAGGCCATCTACGAATTTACCTGGCACGAATTCTGTGACTGGTACCTCGAACTCTCGAAACCCGTCCTCCAGTCGGACGCGTCCTCGGCAGAAGCGCAGCGCGGCACGCGATGCACGCTCGTCGAGGTCCTCGAAGGGCTGCTGCGCCTGCTGCACCCCATCATGCCGTTCGTCACCGAGGAAATCTGGCAACAGGTTGCCCCGCGTGCCGGTATCGAGGCGCCCACGATCATGTTGCAACCCTACCCGCAGCGCGGCACGACAGAGGCCGACGAGACGGCCGTTGCCGATATCGAGTGGCTCAGGAAGTTCATCCTCGGCGTGCGCCAGATTCGCGGCGAAATGGACATACCGCCCGGCAAGGCGCTGCCAGTCGTACTGGAAAATGCATCGCAGGAAGACCAGCGCCGCGCGGCGGAGCATGCGTCACTGCTGCAGCGCGTCGGCCGCGTCGAGTCCGTGACGCTGCTCGCCGATCACGAAGAACCGCCAGCGGCGGCCACCGCGCTCCTCGACGAACTTCGGCTGCTGGTGCCGATGAAGGGCATGATCGACGTGGACGCGGAACGCAGGCGCCTCGGCAAGCAGATGGACAAGGTGCAGGCCGACCTCGGTCGTGCCCGTGCGAAGCTCGACAATCCGAATTTCGTGAACAATGCGCCGGCAGACGTGGTCACACAGGAAAAGCAGCGCGCAGCGGAGTTCGAACGCCAGGCCGCACAATTGAGCGAACAACTCGAGAAACTCGACGAGCTGGGCTGACGCCGCGGGTTTCTGAGTACTGCATCACACTCTCGACGGCCGGCAAGTGAAAAAGGTCGGCGCTTTGGCGACCATACTGGTGACATAATCGGTTGATCGTCCCGGTTCGCCCCAGGCAGGGAGCAGGATATGAACGGCGGAAGCCCGCTGGAAAAGACGCCGCCCGGTAAAGACGCTGGTCGCCAGGCGCTGGAGCGTGCGCGCACGGCGCTGGGCAGGATCATCCTCGACAAGGACCAGCAGATCGCGCTTGCGCTGGCCTGCCTGCTCGCCCGCGGTCACCTGCTGATCGAGGATCTTCCGGGTCTCGGCAAGACGACGCTCGCGCAGGCGCTCGCGAAAGTGCTCGGCCTGAGCTACCGGCGCGTACAGTTCACGAGTGACCTGCTGCCCGCCGACATCGTCGGCGTGTCCGTGTTCAGGCGCGACAGCGGTAAGTTCGAATTCCAGCCCGGCCCGATTTTCGCGCAGCTCATCCTCGCGGACGAGGTCAACCGGGCCACGCCCAAGGCCCAGAGCGCCCTGCTCGAAGCCATGGAGGAACACCAGGTATCCGTCGACGGCGATACGCGTCCGCTGCCGGTGCCTTTCTTCGTCGTCGCCACGCAGAATCCCGCCGACCAGATCGGCACGTTCCCCCTCCCCGAGTCGCAACTCGACCGGTTTCTCATGCGGCTCGCGCTGGGCTACCCGAATGCCGAGAACGAGCGTGAACTCATCACCGGCGAAGACCGGCGCAGCATGCTCGAGAGCGTTGCCCCCGAAATGACGCCCGAGGCCCTGGTGAGCCTGCAGCTCGACGTGGCGAACGTGCACATGAGCGAACACCTCGTCGATTACATCCAGGCGCTGGTGCGGCAGACCCGTGAATCGCCGGACATAGAGATCGGTCTGTCGCCGCGCGGAGCGCAGTCCCTGGCTGCGGCGGCCAGGGCGCACGCTTTCGTCGAACGCCATTCCGGCGTATTCCCGGACGACGTGCAGGCGGTCTTCGCGGCCGTGGCCGGGCATCGCCTCAAACCCGCAGGCAGTACCAGCTTCCGCAGCCCCGCCGAGATGTGCCAGCATGTCCTCGATTCGGTGGCTATCCCCTAGCCGGCTGCTGCCCGGCATCAACAGGGCTGCAACCCGGCGCGTGCGCCTCTGGGCGCGCAGGCGCCAGGGAGCGGACGGGCCGGTCACGCGGCTGGAGCCGCGCCGTATCTATATCCTGCCGACAGGCGTGGGCCTCATCTTCGCGTTGATGACCTTCGCCATGCTGCTCGGCTCGATGAACTACAACAACAACCTCTCTTTCGTGCTCACGTTCATCCTGATCGGCATCGGTTTCGTCGCCATGCACCAGTGCCAGCGCAATCTCGTCGCGCTCGAAGTGAGCTTCGCGGGCGTCGAGCCCGTGTTTGCCGGACAGTCCGCGCAATTCCGCATCGCGGTCGCAAACCGCTCGAGGAGCCCGCGGCATCGCATCCGCCTGTATATCGACGACGCGCTGAGCGACATCAAGGACCTGGAGCCCGGTGAGAGCAGGATCTTCGTGCTCCCGGTAAGAACCGGACAGCGCGGCCGGGTAACGCTGGAGCGGTTCGGCATTCGCACGCTGTTCCCGTTCGAACTGTTCCGTTCGTGGGCGTGGCTGCATATGTACCCCCGGGGCATCGTGTATCCGCGCCCGGCCGAGCATGCGCCGCCGCCCCCGGCATCGCAGACGGCCCTCGGGCACCGGCAACATGACGCCAGGGGCGAGGAAGACTTCGCGGGGCTGCGTAAATTCCACACCGGCGACTCGCCGCGCAACGTCGCCTGGAAGGCTTACGCACGCAACGACCAGCTGCTGTCGAAGCAGTTTTCCGGCGCCGACATGAGCAGCCAGTGGTTCGACTTCGACGCGGTTGCCGCGGACGATCCCGAGCAGCGGCTTGCCATCCTCACGCGCTGGGTGATCGATGCCGACAGGACGCAGGAGGATTACGGCCTGCGGCTTCCGGGCCAGTCGTTTCCGCCCGCGCACGGCGAGGCTCACCGCCGCCAGTGCCTGGAGGCGCTGGCCCTGTTCGGCCTGGAGAACCCCGATGGCTAGGGCGCGCGGCACGGACGGATCGCTGCTCGCCAGCCTGCCCTGGACGTTGCTCGCCCTGGCGTTCGCCCTGCTGCCGCACGTGCCGTACCTGCCGGTCTGGATAACCGCGGCGCTCCTGGCCTGCGCGATCTGGCGTTACTCGATCGAGGTGCGCCGCAAACCGGTGCCGCCCGCGCTGCTGCGCGCTGCGCTCGCCCTGGCCTGCTTCCTGGGCGTGCTCTATACCTACAACACGATCAGCGGCGTCGGGCCCGGGTCGGCCCTGCTTGCGATCATGGCGGCACTGAAACTCCTCGAGACGCGTCAGCGCCGCGACCAGTTCGTACTGTTGTTCATCGCTATTTTCCTGGTGATGTCGTCGCTGTTGCGCGAGCAATACCTGTGGTCACTGCCGTATCTCGTGGTTGGCGTCATTCTGATCATGACGGCCTGGCTCAGAACGGCAGCCGACGACGCGGAACCGGTGCGCCGCAGCCTGGGCACCAGCAGCCGACTCGTGATGTACGCCGCGCCGCTCGCGCTGGCGATGTGGGTGTTCTTTCCGCGAATCGCCACCCCGTTCTGGGCGGTACCGATCGACACCGGAACCGCGGTCACCGGGCTCAGCAGCACGATAAGCCCGGGCGATATCAGCGCGCTGTCGAAATCCCACGCCGTCGCGTTCCGCGTGAATTTCGAAGGCACGGTCCCGGAACCCCCGGACCGCTACTGGCGCGGCCTGGTGTTGCATCGCTTCGACGGGCGCACCTGGTCCGGGATACCCGAGCCCAGGATTTCGAGTACCGCTCTGAAAAATACCGAAGCGCTGGGCGAGCCCGTGCGTTACAGGGTGACGATGGAACCCACGCGGCAACACTGGGTGTTTGCGCTCGACATTGCCTACCAATGGGACCTGGAGAACACCTTCCTCGGCCCGCAGCACCAGCTCACCCGTGTACAACCGATCGACCAGCGCATTGCCTATGACGCCATCTCCCACCCGGACTACCGCATCGATGCCGAGCCGTATTCGTTCCGGCGCGAGACGTACCTCGAATTTCCGGAGGGCCGCAACCCGCGCACGACACAGCTGGCGCGCAGCCTGCGCGCGGCAGCCCGCTCGGACGCGGGATTCGTGCGCGCGGTGCTGACGAAGTTCAACGAAGAGGAGTACCACTACACGCTCGAACCGCCGCCGCTCGGCAGCAATCCCGTCGACCGCTTCCTGTTCGAAACGCGGCGCGGCTTCTGCGAGCACTACGCCTCGGCGTTCGCGCTCATGATGCGCGCTGCGGGGATACCCGCGCGTATCGTCGTGGGGTACCAGGGCGGCGAACTCAACCCGGTGGGCGACTACATGATCGTCCGCCAGGCCGACGCCCATGCGTGGACCGAGGTCTGGCTGCCGGGCGCCGGCTGGCGGCGCGTCGATCCGACGGCAGCCGTCGCGCCGGAACGCGTCGATGCCGGCCGCACCGGGGCCATGTTCGACGGCTCCGGGGCGGCGTGGGGGCTCGGCGCGCCGTCGATGCTGCTGCACAACCTCGTGCTTGCATGGGATGCCGCAAATGCGAAATGGAACGAGTGGATTCTCGGCTACGGCCCCGACAACCAGGAACGTTTCATGAACTGGCTGGGCATGAACGATCCGGACTGGCGGCAGATGCTGCTGACGCTCATTGCCGTCGTAACCGGGCTCACGGTGCTGATCAGCGCCGCGCTGATGCTGCGCTACCGGCCGCCGCAGAGCGACCGGGCCGCCCTTCTCTACGAAAAGTTCATCCACAAATCGGGACTGACGCCTGCAACGGGCGAAACGCCGAGCGAATTTGCGGGCCGCGTCCGGCGCGAATCCGCATTGCCGGCAACCGTCGTTGACCGCATTACGGACACCTATCTCGACGTTCGCTATGGCCCACCGGACGCGGCGCTGTTGCAGCGCCTCGAATCCGAAATCGCTGCACTGTAGCAGCGGTACCCGAACCGCGACTGATCGCGCTTCAAGAAGCGCTCCTACAGATGGCTTTAGCGAAACGGCCGCTGTAGGAGCGTGTCCCGGCGCGCGATCCCAGTTCGAGAACCGCTCCTACGTTACCTTCTTCGCCTGTTTTTCCCGAACAACGCCCAATAACATGCCGCCGCCAATGAACAGCGGCAGCAGGGTCAGCAACACCCACTTCGGATCGTCGGACAGGGTTGCCGCGATGCCGACGAGTATCGGTCCCAGCACGTGCGCGAATTTCGTCAGCATATTGTAAAAACCGAAAAACTCGCCGGGCGCATCCGGCGGAATCAGCGATGCATACAGCGAGCGGCTCAGGCCCTGCACCCCTCCCTGCACGCAACCGATTATGATCGCCATGATGTAGAACTGCCGGACTTCCACCATGAAGATAGCCCAGGTCGACATGACGACGTAGACGAGCAGCGCGAAATAGATGCCCCGCTTCGGCCCCCAGCGATGCCCGGCGACGCCGTAGAGCAGGGTTGCCGGGAAGCCTGCGAAGTTCGTGACCAGCAAGGCGGTCACGAGGTCCTGCTGGCTGAAACCGAGGCGCTGGCCGTAATTCACGGCCATGAAGATCACCGTGAACACGCCGCCGATGTACAGCCAGTAGGCGATCAGGAAGATAACCACGTTACGGTATTGCCCGATCTTCAGGATCGTCGTTTTGAGTTCGCTGTACGCAGCACGGACGACGCCGCCGGACACCTCTGCACGGCTGTGCCGTTCCGGCACGAAGATCATCAGCGGCAGCATGAAGACGCCCCACCACAGGCCCACGGTCACGAATGCGAACCTGATGACGTCGTCCGTGGTACCGAAACCGAAATTCTCCGGCGCGAGCAGCATCCATACATGCAGGGTGAGCAGCACCGCGCCGCCGAGATAGCCGAGCGAGAAACCGAGGGATGATACGAAGCTGTAGTAACGCGGGACCGTGACGTCGATGATCAGCGAATCGTAGAACACCGTCGAGCTGTAAAAGCCGACTGACGCCACGAGGTACAGCGCGAGAGCGATTGGCCAGTTGCCGGCGTCCACACTGGCGAGGACGGCCGTCGCAATCGCACCGGTCATCGCAAGCACGAACAGGAATCGCTTGCGGTAGCCGCCGGCGTCCGCAATGGTACCGAATACAGGCGCAATGATGCAGACCACCGCGCTGGACGCTGCCGTAATCCACGCCAGGCGCGCGGTTACGGCGGCGCCCGAGTCTCCGGCGCTCCAGTAGCTGCCGAGAAACAGCGGGAACAGCACCGCGAGCACGGACAGCGCGAACGCCGAGTTCGCCCAGTCGTAAAACGCCCAGGCGAGCACTTTCCTGTTGAATAGCGGCGGCTTCGTCAAATTGTTACGGCTGGCGTTATTGTCAGTGTTCGCGCGTCTTGCGGAACACGATGTCGGGCCAGCGCTCCTCGGTCAGGTTCAGGTTCACCTTCGTCGGCGCAATGTAGACGACACGCCCGCCGTGATCCAGCGCGAGGTTGTCCTCCGCCTTGCGTTTGAAGTCCGCAAGCATCTTCGGGTCGGCGCAATCGACCCAGCGCGCGGTAGCCACGTTGACCGTTTCGAACTGGCAATCCACCTTGTATTCGTCGCGCAGACGATGCGCCACGACGTCGAACTGCAGCGGTCCTACCGCGCCGAGAATAAGGTCGTTGTTGCGCAGCGGCCGGAACAACTGCGTGGCACCCTCCTCGCAGAGTTGCCCCAGGCCTTTTTGCAGCGCCTTGAGCCGCAAAGGATCCCTGAGCACGGCACGGCGGAAGATCTCCGGCGCAAAATTCGGGATACCTGTGAAGCGCAGATCCTCGCCTTCGGAAAAGCTGTCGCCGATATTGATCGTGCCGTGATTGTGCAGCCCGATGATGTCGCCGGCGTAGGCCGTCTCGGCGTGCTGCCGGTCCGCGGCCATGAAGGTGATCGCATCGGGAATCTTCATTTCCTTGCCCGACCGCACGTGCAGCACCTTGAGCCCCTTGCGGTATTCGCCGGAACAGATGCGCATGAAGGCAATCCGGTCGCGGTGACCGGGATCCATGTTCGCCTGGATCTTGAATACGAAGCCGGTCAGTTCCTCTTCCACCGGTGCGACCACGCGCTGCTCCGTCTCGCGCGGCAGCGGCGGCGGCGCGTAGCTCACGAACTCGTCCAGCAGTTCCCTGACGCCGAAATTGGACAGTGCCGAACCGAAGAAGACCGGTGTCTGCCTGGCGGCAAGGTACTCCTCCACGTCGAACTCCGGGCATGCACCGCGCACGAGCTCGATTTCGTCGCGAAACGCCTCCAGGTCGCCGCCGAGCACGTGAGCGGCCTCGTCGGAACCGAGGCCGTCCACGACGCGCGGCGCTGCCCCGCGTTCCCGCCTGCCGCCACGGTACAGGTAGATCCGGTCCTGCTTCAGGTGATACACGCCCTTCAGGGAGCGCCCCATGCCGATCGGCCAGGTGATCGGCGCGCAGTGAATACCCAGCACCGACTCGATTTCGTCGAGCAGGTCGATCGGTTCGCGACCTTCACGGTCGAGCTTGTTGATGAACGTCATGATCGGCGTGTCGCGCAGCCGGCACACCTCCATCAGCTTGATCGTGCGCTGCTCGACGCCCTTCGCGCAGTCGATGACCATCAGCGCCGAATCGACAGCGGTGAGCGTCCGGTACGTGTCTTCCGAAAAGTCTTCGTGCCCGGGCGTGTCGAGGAGGTTCACGACGCAGCCGTCGTAGGGAAACTGCATCACCGATGACGTCACGGAGATACCGCGCTGTTGTTCGAGTGCCATCCAGTCCGAGGTGGCGTGGCGCGTTGCCTTGCGCCCCTTGACGGTACCGGCAAGCTGAATCGCGCCGCCATAGAGGAGCAGCTGTTCGGTCAGGGTGGTCTTGCCGGCATCCGGGTGCGAGATGATCGCGAAAGTCCGGCGCCTGCGGACTTCGTCAGCGATCATTAGGTGTCAGCTTCTTCGCGAGGACAGCGGCGTCTTCACGCCCGTCGGTCGCCTGGTAATAGGCGGGACGCCGAGCGATCTTGTGGAACCCCTTCTTGCGATACAACGCCAGCGCCGTCAGGTTGGACGGGCGCACTTCCAGGAATATCTCGCGTACGTTGGACGCACGCGATTGCGCCAGGATGGCATCGAGCAATTGCTCCCCGTAGCCGTGCGAGCGGTAAATGGGATCGACGCAGAGATTGAGGATATGCGCCTCGCCTGCGGCGACAGAGAGTATGCCGTAGCCCGCAACGCGGCCGTCCCGTTCCAGCACCAGGCAGTAGTAGCCCGCAAGCAGGCAGTCGCGGAACACGCCATGGCTCCACGGGAACTCGTAGCTGCGCCGTTCGATATCCGAGACCATCGGCAGGTCGTCGTGCGTCATCGCACGAATTCTCGCCGACGGGTCGGCAATGGGCCTGATCATGCCGCCGCCCCCGCCATGACTCCGGCCGCCAGGCACAGGTCATCCCAGGATTTGCGCTTCTGCGAAGGACTGCGCAGCAGGTATGCCGGATGATAGGTGACGACCAGCGGGATGGCGCCGAGCCGGTGCACCTTGCCACGCAGGCGGCCGACAGGCGCATCCGACTGCAGCAGCTGCTGAGCCGCAATGCGGCCGACGGCAAGTATGATCTTCGGCTGCAGCAGTTCGATCTGGCGCTCCAGGTACGGCCGGCAGGAGGCGGCCTCGCCCGGGCTCGGGTCGCGGTTGTGCGGCGGCCGGCACTTCAGGATGTTGGCAATGAAAACGCTCTCGCGCGTTTCGCCGATCGCGAGCAGCATCTCGTCCAGCAACTTGCCGGCACGCCCCACGAACGGTTCGCCGCGCCGGTCCTCTTCGGCGCCCGGGGCCTCGCCGATGATCATCCAGTTCGCAACCGGACTGCCGACACCGAACACAGTCTGCGTCCGGCTCTCGTGCAGCGGGCAGCGCGTGCAGCCGGAGACCGCTGCCCGCAGCTCGTCCCAGTCGTACCCGGCGCTATCGGCCTGCGATTCGGGTTCCGGGCAGTCGGGCTCGGCATCCACCTGGTCCCGGGGGACCCAGAGGTCGATTCCCATTGCGCGGAGGTACGCGCGGCGTTCGTGTTCGGACTGCATCATGGTTATACGTGGGGTCTTTCCCGGCTGCCGGATAGTTTGCCACGGCAATCCGCGCAATACACCGGGCGCGCTTCAGCGGGACGGCAACTTGCCGATGACGTCGAGACCCGCGGTGATACGCTGGCCGGGCCGGACGAGGACCCTCGCGCCGATCGGCAGGTGCACCTCGGCAACGCGCGTGAGCCTCAGGTAGGCGCAGCGCTGTCCCTGGCCGATACGCTCGCCGTACCGTACGAACGCCGACGGCGCGAAGCCGAGACGATAGCCGTGGAATTGCAATATCACGTCGTCACCCTCGTCGGTCTGCACCCATAGCGCGTTCGTGCGGTAGTCGACGACCTTTTCCGCCGCCAGCGTGTTGAGGTCCTTGATCACGCCTTCCACCGGGCAGCGGGCCGTGTACGTGCCGAGGGCATCGATACTGATGAAAATGCGCTGCGCCTCGCCCTGGACAACGCCCCGGTCAACGAGGTCGACCGCTGTAACGCGCCCGTCCACCGGGCTCACGACACCGAGCGGCATTGCGGGAATCTGGCGCCGGGGGTCCCTGAAGACCAGCCAGAAGAGCACCAGCAGGGCGGCCGGAAACAGCATGTAGAGCGGGCCCAGGTAGCGATACGCAAGCCACAGGCCGACAACGGCCGCGACCATGAAGGGTATTCCCTCGCGGGCAACGAAAGGGTTTCTTCGTCCGTGCAACAAGGCCTCGCGGATTGCAAAACGCCGCACGATCCTCTTCTTTGGCGGGCGAGTCAATACGTTTCCAGGGGCAATATCCCGCACGAACCGCCGCTTTCGGCTAGAATTCGCGGCTGACTCATCTGGGTAAAATCAAACATGCGCTATTCGGAATTCGGCCTCACGACGCTCAAGGAAGTACCTGCGGAAGCAGAGATCGTCAGCCACCAGCTGATGCTGCGCGCCGGGCTGATCCGGCGCCTGGCCTCCGGTCTTTTCACGTGGATGCCCCTCGGCCTGCGCGTGCTGCGCAGGGTCGAGAAAGTTGTCCGCGAAGAGATGGACCGGGCCGGCGCACTGGAATTGCTGATGCCTGCCGTGCAGCCGGCGGAACTCTGGCAGGAGTCGGGGCGCTGGGCGGAGTACGGCCCGCTACTGCTCAGGATGAGCGACCGCAACGAACGCGAGTACTGCTTCGGTCCGACACACGAGGAAGTAATCACCGATATCGCACGCCGCGAACTGCGCAGCTACAAGCAGCTCCCCATCAATTTCTACCAGGTGCAAACGAAATTCCGCGACGAAATACGGCCTCGTTTCGGTGTCATGCGCTCGCGCGAGTTCATCATGAAGGACGCTTACTCCTTCGACCTCGACGAGGAAGGCATGCGTGTCGCCTACCAGAAGATGCACACCGCCTACACCGCGATCTTCGAACGCCTCGGGCTCCGGTTCCGCGTGGTGGACGCAGACAGCGGTGAGATCGGCGGCAGCCGTTCGCAGGAATTCCACGTGCTGGCGGATTCGGGCGAAGACGCGATCGCCTATTGCGACGCGGACGACTACGCATCGAACATCGAAATGGCGGCCACGGAGATCCCGGCGGGAGATCGCCCCACCCCCTCGCAGGAAATGGAGAAGATCGAGACGCCGGGCGCGAAGACCATCGAAGCGCTGCGCAAGTTCATCGGCATCACGGCGGCGCAGACCCTGAAGACCCTGATCGTCGAAGGCGAGGAGCAACCGGTCGCGCTGGTACTGCGGGGCGACCATGAACTGAACGCCATCAAGGCGCAGAAGATTCCCGGCGTGGCGACGCCGCTGACCATGGCCGATGTGGACACCGTGCGCCGCGTAACGGGCTGCGAGCCCGGTTTTGCCGGACCGATCGGGCTCGACGTCCCCGTTTATTACGACCATGCGACCGCCGTCATGGCCGATTTCGTCGTCGGCGCCAACGAAGCCGACATGCACTACACGGGCGTCAACTTCGGCCGCGACATCGACGAGCCGGAGACCGCCGACCTGCGCAATGTCGTCGAGGGCGATCCCACGCCCGGCGGTTCCGGTTCGCTGTCGATCGCCCGCGGCATCGAGGTCGGACATATCTTCCAGCTGGGTGCGAAGTACAGCACCGCCCTGGGGGCCAGCGTCCTCGACGGCGACGGCAAGGAACGCACGCTGCAGATGGGCTGCTACGGCATCGGCATCACCCGCATCGTCGGCGCGGCGATCGAGCAGAACCACGACGAGAGCGGCATCATCTGGCCCGAACCGCTGACGCCGTTCAACGTCGTGCTCGTGCCCATCAACATGCACCGCTCGGACGCGGTGCGCGAGGCGGCCGAGGGCCTGTATGCCGAACTGCAGGGACTGGGTCTCGAGGTACTGCTCGACGACCGCGACGCGCGCCCGGGGGTGAAATTCGCCGACGCCGAGTTGATCGGCATCCCGCATCGCCTCGTCATCAGCGAGCGCAACCTGGCCAGCGACGAATTCGAGTATCGCCACCGTCGCGACACCGAATCGCGCAACCTGAAACGTGATGCCGCTCTCAAACTGCTGCAGGAACACGCCATAAACTAATGTTTCTTATGGATTAAGTTTTAGGCATGGAATCGTTTGCACGAACCAGGTTGATCGGCTTGCTCGCGGCCCTGCTGCTGCCCGCTGCGCTGCCCGCGGACCAGGGTCCCGACCCCGAACTGCGCGAGATCCTGCGCGCGGCGGCCAACGAGATCGATACGTTCCCGGACCGCTTCGAGGCGGAAGTCTGGCTGACCGACATGTCGCGGCGCCTGGCGAGGCAGGTCAGCGATCACGAGGAACGTATAGAGATCCTGACCCGCGTCCACTACGAAGCCAGTCGCGTCGACCTCCCGCCGGAACTGATACTGGCGGTGATCGAGGTCGAAAGTAACTTCGACCGCTACGCAATCTCGGTCGCCGGCGCCATCGGCCTCATGCAGATCATGCCGTTCTGGCTCGACGAGATCGGCCGGCCCGACGACAACCTGCTGCACATCGATACGAACCTGCGCTACGGCTGCACGATCCTGCGTTTTTACTACGACAAGGAGAATGGCGACCTGCGCCGGGCGCTCGGCCGTTACAACGGCAGCCTCGGCAAGCGCAAATACCCGAACTTGGTGATCGACAAGCTGTCGAAAAAGTGGTTCCAGGCCTAGCCGGTGCGAAAGCCGCCCGGCGGCGCGCGCTCTACATCCCGCGCAATGACCTCGTCGACACGCGCGTGCGGCGGCCCCTCTTTGAGCCAGTCACCAAGCTGATCCAGCGCCGCGGCGTCGCCGCAGGCCAGAACCTCGACATCGCCGTCCGGCAGGTTGATCGCGTGGCCCGTTAGGCCGAGCGACTCGGCGACGCGGCGCGTGCTGTCGCGAAAGAAGACGCCCTGGACACGCCCCTTGATCGTATACAGTCGGGCAAGCGGCATCGGCAGCTCAGTCGCGATGGCTTTCCCTGGAGGCCTCGCTCATCCGCAGGGCTTTTTGCGCCCGCAGCTTGGCTTCCAGCGCTGCGTGACGTGCTTCCCGATATTGCTGGTCGTCGAGCTTGTCCTCGGCATTCTCGAGATACTTCTCGGCCGCGGCCAGTTCCGCTGCCGCAAGATCGGCGGCGCCGGCCTCGCGGGCGACCGTTATCGCCTGCCGCGCATCGCTCATTTCCTGGACGGGTGGCGCCGTTTCGCACGCAGCGAACGACAGCGTGAGCGCGAGCACGCCGAGCAGGCGGGGAATTGATCGGGTCGATGGCATTGTTGTTATTCTGAAACGCCGAGCCGCAAAAAGCTACCAACCCTCCGCGGCAGGGTCAAGGCGCCTGTTTTCCGCTGACGCCGAACCATGACCCTGCTACAGTTCGCAGCGGT
This sequence comes from Woeseiaceae bacterium, assembly GCA_035465295.1. GTDB lineage: Bacteria > Pseudomonadota > Gammaproteobacteria > Steroidobacterales > Woeseiaceae > UBA1847. Next base: position 18,874 of record DATHRM010000336.1, read on the forward strand.
TCCAATTATCCCAGATACAGCCCGCCACGATGACGATCACGATCTATCACAACCCCAGGTGTTCCAAGTCCCGGAAAACGCTCGAAATAATCGAAAGCAGCGGCGTCACGCCGCAGGTGGTCAGGTACCTCGACGAACCGCCGGATGCCGACCGTATCCTCGAGCTCGCCGCAACGATCGGCGTGCCGGTGTCCGGTCTTTTGCGCCGTAACGAGGACGATTACCGGGATGCGAACGATCTTCCGGACCTCGACGACGACGCGTCGCTCGCCGCCTGGCTGGCGCAGAATCCCAGGGTGCTGCAGCGGCCGATCGTCATCGACGACGACGCGGGCGTCGCGGTCATCGGCCGGCCGCCGGAGAACGTGGCGGCGATCCTGCCGTCATGAGCGATGTTCTCGTCCTTTTCGACTCGAACTCCGGCATGACCGAGGCACTGGCTCGCGAGGTATGCCACGGCGTCGACTCGGTGCCCGGCATGGCATCCCGCCTGCGCACCGTGCCCGCCGTGTCCAGTACGGCCGACGCCCGTGAAACAGCCGTGCCCGAATCCGGCCCGCCCTACGTTGAACGCGCCGACCTCGACGAATGCTCGGGCCTGGTGCTGGGCAGCCCGACCCATTTCGGCAACATGACCGCATCGCTCAAGCATTTCTTCGACAATACGGTCACGGAGTGGCTGTCCGGCACACTGGCCGGCAAGCCGGCGGGCGTTTTTACCTCGACGTCGTCGCTGCACGGCGGCCAGGAGACGACCCTGCTGTCCATGGCATTGCCGTTACTCCATCACGGCATGCTCCTCGTCGGCGTGCCCTATACCGAGAAGGCGCTCTCGACGACGACGACCGGCGGCACACCCTACGGCGCCTCTCACGTGTCGTGGAGTCGAAAGTCGGACAGCCTTTCCGACGACGAGAAAACGCTCGCCCGGGCGCTGGGCAAACGCGTCGCCGCAATTGCAAAGCGACTCGGCGACTGACGCCGCAACCGGCACCTTCAGCCCGCCTGCAGTACCTCTTTCACGAACGGTATCGTCAACCGTCGCTGGGCGCGCAGCGCCTCGAGATCGAGCTTGTCGAGCAGTTCGTACAGGCTCTTCATGTCCCGCCTGCTGCGGGCCAACAGGAATCGCGCCGTCTCGGCGGGCAGGTCCAGTCCGCGATGGCTGGCGCGAAGCTGCAGGGCCTGCATGCGCGACGCGTCATCGAGGCCCCGGATATGAAACGTTGCCAGCCGTTGCAGGCGGCTGCGAAGATCCGCGAGCGCGATGCCGCTCTCGCGCGGCGCGGCGGAGGCACTGACCACCAGGTGATGCCCGGCGTCGATGAGCCCGTTGCACAGCAGGAACAGCCCGCGTTCCCAACGGTCGTCGCCGGCTATGCTGTCGACGTCGTCGATGCACACCAGTTGCCGCGAATCCAGCCCCTCCAGCACAGCAGGCCCGGCTGCTTCGAGGTCCGCCAGCGGCAGGTAAGCGGCGCGGTCGCCGAATTGATCGCAGGTTGCCTGCAGCAGGTGCGACTTGCCGGTCGCGGGCGCGCCCCAGATCCATGCTCCCTGCCCCGGCGCCGCGCGGGTCAACGATCGCAGGTAGTCGACCACCGGCTCGTTGCCGGCGGCGAGAAACGTGTCGAATACCGCGTAATCGGCAAGCTGCAACGGCAGCGCGAGCTGGCTCAAGACGAATGCCCATTCGCGGCGTCGGGGTGACCGGCGCCCGCCGTGGCCTCGCGCAGTTCCTCCGCTTCGTCCGGATGTTCCTCCAGGTAGGTCCCGTAGGCATAGCGAACGATGACGGAGAGAACGGCGGCGGCCGGCAACGCCAGCAATATCCCGAAGAAACCGAACAGCTGGCCGCCAGCCGCGACGGCGAAGATCACGAGTACGGGGTGCAGGCCGATGCGGTCGCCGACCAGCTTGGGCGTCAGCATCGAGCCTTCAATGAGCTGTGCAATCGTGAAGGTGGCAAGGACACCGACCAGCCGCCACAGGGGATCGGGTTCCAGGACGACGGTTAATGAAGCCAGCAGTACGCCGAATACGAACCCGAGGTACGGCACGAAGCTGACCAGCCCGGAGACGACGCCGATCGCCACCGCGAATTTCAGCCCGACGAGGCCAAGCCCGGCTGAATAGATCGTCGCCAGTGCCATCATGACGAGTATCTGCCCGCGCAGGAAGCCGCCGAGCATGTCGTCGGCCTCGCGCACGAGACCGAATACCGTGTCGCGCTGGCTGACCGGCACCATAGCGCCGATGCGCACGACAATCAGGTCCCAGTCGCGCAACAGGTAGAACGTGAGAATCGGCAGGAGGAACAGGCTGATGACCGCCGTCGCCACGGCCCCGCCCGACTCGGCAACACCCATCAGCACCTTGCCGCCCCAGTTCCCGGCCATTTCGCTGTAGCGCGCGAGGAAAGGCCCGATGCCGATGTCGTCGCCCAGCTCGATGTCGAACGTCTCCACGACCCATGGCAGCCACACCTGCTCCACCTGGGCGCCGATCGCGGGCAGCGCGTCGAGCAGGGCGCCGACCTGGTTGCGAATCAGCGGCACGATCAGGACGATCAACAGCGCGAGCGACAGGAAGGTCAGCAGGAATACGGCGACCACGGCGAGCGTGCGCGGCAGCTTCAGCTTTTGCAGGCGATCCGCCAGCGGATCGCCGATGTACGCGAGCAGCGCCGCCGCAACGAACGGCGTCAGGATCGGCGTCAGCAGGTACATGAGCCAGCCGGCCAGTGCGATCGCGATCAGCCAGTTGGTACGCAGGTCAGTTTTCATGCTTTCCTCCGGCACGCGCACGGCGGGTCCACGACCAGACGTAGTCTGCACCGCTGATGACCACGGTCACGAGGATCGACGCCCCGAGCACGGTCTGCGTGATTGCGGGGGGCCAGCCGTAGCCGGCGTGACTCAAAACGAAAAACAGGAACATCAACTCGAGCGCCGTGTTGAGCTTGCTGATGCGCGACGGTTCGCCCTGCACCGGCTCGATGAGAAAATTATAGGCGACTGCGCCGCCGAAAATGACGATATCGCGCAGGATCACGACCGTCGCGAGCCAGGCGGGGATCTGCCCCACCCACGCGAGCGTGACGAACAGGCCGGCGACGAGCAGCTTGTCGGCGACAGGGTCGAGGAGTCCACCGAGCCGGGTCTGCCAGTTGAATCGCGTGGCCAGGTAGCCGTCGAGGCCGTCCGAGAATCCCGCAAAGAAAAACAGGCCGAGGGCCCACGCGTACTCGCCGCGCAGGATCAGCATGAGAATCGGCACGATCAGCGCTATCCGCAGCAGGGATATGGCGTTCGGAATCCAGCCGAGGTGCATCAGCAAGGCACGTCAGGGACTGTAGAAGAATTCCAGCGTTGCGGCCGGCGTCTCCCCCGGAACTGGTGTGCTGGCGAAGCGGTCCTGCTCGATCAATCCGCTCAGGCGCAGCGCGCGCGCAAGCCTCTCGGCCCCGCCGTGCGCCCGGACGCGGTACTGTATCCGGTCCCCCTCCACCGTTGTAATCCCGAAACTCTCGACGACGCTGAGATCGGACAGTGTGCGCTGCACGCTGCCGTAGGCCTCCACGGTATTAATTCCCGCAACGCCCAGCTCGACGCTCTGCACCGTTGCGTCGCCGGCGATCGCGAATTCCGCCGCCAGCATGTCCGCGACCAGGTTCATCACGAGCTCGGGCTCCCCTGTCCAGGCGCGTTCTTCGCCGGCGAAATGGTACGTCCAGCGGTTGCGCTGGCTCGATTCCGGACGAATCCGGCCGATGAGCACGGAACTCGCCTCGTAGCGTTCCGACGCATCGAGCACGAGCTCGTCGAATCCGCCCCAGATATCGGGGAAGCCGACCTTTGCCAGGTCCTCGGTGTCGAGCAGCGGGAAAACAACCGGCAGGCCGCGGCGCTCCGCGACGTCGAGCACGCGTTGCCGCAGCAGGCGGTTCCTGTCGATCGTGCGCGATTCGTCGTCGCTGCGTTCGGGGTCGTCCGCCCCGATGATCTCGCGCTCGCCCTGCCCCCAGTCCACGGCGAGCCATACCAGGGTCAGCGGACGCTCGCTGCTCCAGACCGCCTGCCCATTCCGCTGCAGAACGTCTTCGACGGCGGCGCCGTCGAACGTCACCCACAGCGTGTCGGCCTCGCCCGGCCGGAACTGGACGACGTAAGACGCAGGGTTCGGGAACAGGAGATCGATCATCTCCGGGTCGTCGCCAATGCCGGAACCGGAAACGCGCAGCAATACCACCTCCAGCGCATCGCGGTAGGCAGCCGAGCGCGGGTCGTTCTGCGCCCGGTCGAGCGGCACTTCCGCCGTGTAAAGCGACGTCATCTCGACGGCACCGGCGACGCCGGGCGGCGCGAGCATGGCAAGGACCAGCGCAATACAGGCGATGAACCGGCGGCCGGCCGCCGGCGATCGCGAATCAGGGTGTGTCAGCAAGGGTGGTTTCCCCGTGGATGCCCAGCGACTATTATATCGCCCTCTCAGAAATTGCCACTTATCGATGGCCAACAAGAATCTGACCTACAGGGATGCCGGTGTCGACATCGACGCCGGTAACGCGCTCGTCGAGCGGATCAAGCCCATCGTGGCCGCGACCCGTCGTGCGGAAGTCATGTCGGGCATCGGTGGATTCGGCGGCCTCTTTGCGCTCGCGCCGGACCGCTACCGCGAGCCGGTGCTCGTTTCGGGGACCGATGGTGTCGGAACGAAGCTCAAGCTCGCCCAGCACCTCGGACGTCACGATACGATCGGCATAGACCTCGTTGCCATGTGCGTCAACGACGTGCTGGTGCAGGGTGCAGAGCCCCTGTTTTTCCTCGATTATTTCGCCTGCGGCAAGCTCGACGTGGAGGTCGCGACGGACGTGGTGACGGGTATCGCCGCGGGCTGCAGCCAGGCGGGTGCCGCGTTGATCGGCGGAGAAACCGCGGAAATGCCGGATATGTACGCGGACGGCGACTACGATCTCGCCGGATTCTGCGTGGGCGCCGTGGAACGGGACGCGATCATCGACGGCCGCGATATCGCGGCCGGCGACGCATTGATCGGTATTGCCTCGAGCGGCCCGCACTCGAACGGCTATTCCCTGATCCGCAGGGTGCTCGAACTGTCCGGCGACGTCGACATCGACGGCGTCCGCGCAAGCGAACGCCTGCTCACCCCGACCCGCATCTACGTCAAGCCCGTGCTAGCGCTCATGAGCGCGGTAACGATCAAGGGGCTTGCGCATATCACGGGCGGCGGCATAACCGAGAACCTGCCGCGCATTCACGACGCCGCCGTGCACGCCGAGATCGATACGGCGTCGTGGGAGCACGGCCCCGTTTTCGACTGGCTGGCCCGTGCCGGCAACATTGCCGTGGATGAAATGCGCCGCACCTTCAACTGCGGCGTCGGCATGATCGTCGTCGTCGCCGCCGAAGATGCCGGCCGGGCCGTGAGCGTGCTCGAAAATGCCGGCGAATCGGCCTGGGAGATCGGCCGCATCGCCGGGGGTGCCGGGCCGGTGCAGTTCCTTTGAGGTCGGGAGGCTGCAAGACGGCGGTCCTGATTTCAGGGTCCGGCACTAACCTGCAGTCTTTCATCGATCGCGTCGCGCAGGGTTCGATGTCGATCGAGCTGTGCGGCGTATTTTCGAACCGTCCCGACGCGTACGGACTGACCCGGGCCCGCGAGGCGGGCATCGACACGCTCTGCATCGAACACGGCCAATACGCGTCACGCGAACAGTTCGACCAGGCGGTGGCCGGGGCCCTGGCGCCGTGGGAACCCGAATTGATCGTGCTCGCCGGTTTCATGCGCATCCTGAGCCCGTGGTTCGTGGAGCACTACGCCGGGCGCATACTCAATATTCACCCCGCGCTACTGCCGCTGTACCCGGGCCTGAACACCCACGAACGCGTGCTCGAGGCCGGCGACACCTGGCACGGCAGCACGGTGCACTTCGTCACCGAGGAACTCGACGGCGGACCGCGCATCGTGCAGGGACGCATCCGCGTCGCACCCAGCACCGATCCCGACGCGCTGATGCGGCGGGTGCAGGCCGTGGAACACCGGATCTACCCCACCGCGGCGGACTGGTTCGGTTCGGGACGGTTGCAGATGAAAAACGGCACCACCTGGCTCGACGGCAAACCGCTGGACGAACCGGTCATCCTGGATTTCGACCTGTAGCGAGAATCAGGCTCTGGGCAGGGTGACGCCGACCTGGCCCTGGTACTTGCCGCCGCGATCCCTGTAGGACGTCTCACAGGGTTCGTCGGACTCGAGAAACAGCATCTGTGCCACGCCCTCGTTGGCGTAGATTTTTGCAGGCAGCGGCGTCGTGTTGGAAAACTCCAGCGTAACGTGGCCTTCCCACTCGGGTTCCAGCGGCGTCACGTTGACGATGATCCCGCAGCGCGCGTAGGTCGACTTGCCGAGGCAGATCGTGAGCACGGTCCTCGGGATACGGAAATACTCGACGGTGCGCGCCAGCGCGAAGGAGTTCGGCGGAATCACGCAGACGTCGCTCTCGAGGTCCACGAAACTGGTCTCGTCGAAGCCCTTCGGATCCACGATCGCCGAGTTGATGTTGGTGAATATCTTGAATTCGCTGGAACAGCGCACGTCGTAACCGTAGCTCGACGTCCCGTAGGAGACGATGCGGCCCTGCTCGTTCTCACGCACCTGGCCGGGCTCGAACGGCTCGATCATGCCGTGCTCCGCCGCCATGCGGCGAATCCAGCGATCGGACTTGATGCTCACCCGTGTTACTCGACGACGATCTTGGGGAATTTGGCGCTGTAGTCCTTGCCCTGCATCGCGAGCGCGGCCGCCATGCGACGCGCCGCACTGCGGAACGCTTCCGCCGGCGCCGAATCCGGATCCGCGGCGACCGTCGGGTTGCCGGAGTCCGCCTGTTTACGAATGCTCGCGTCGAGCGGCAGCTTGCCAAGCAGCTCGACATGGAAGTCGCGCACAATGGCGTCGGCGCCGCCGGCGCCGAAGATCGCTTCCTCGTGGCCGCAGGCGGTGCAAATGTGCGTGCTCATGTTCTCGATGACGCCGAGCACCGGGATCGCTACCTTGCGGAACATCGCCAGGCCCTTGCGCGCATCGATCGCGGCAATGTCCTGCGGCGTGGTTATCACCACGGCCCCGGAAACCGGCACCTGCTGCGCCAGCGTGAGCTGGATATCGCCGGTGCCGGGCGGCATGTCGACGATGAGGTAGTCGAGGTCGCGCCAGCTCGTCTGGTTGAGCAACTGGTTGAGCGCGGACGTCACCATCGGCCCGCGCCACACCATCGGCTCGTCGGGATCGATGAGAAAACCGATGGACATGACCTGCAGGCCGAGCGCCTCGAGCGGCGCCATGCTCTTGCCGTCCTGGGTCGTCGGCCGTTCGCCGACCAGCCCCACCATGTGCGGCTGGCTGGGCCCGTAGATGTCGGCGTCGAGCAGCCCCACCGTGGCGCCATCGGCCGCCAGCGCGAGCGCGAGGTTGACCGCAACGGTCGACTTGCCGACGCCGCCCTTGCCCGACGACACGGCAATCACGTTGCGGACGTCGGCAAGCGGTTTCAGGTTGCGCTGCACGCCGTGCGCCGTGATGGCGGACGTCAGCGTCACGTCGACGTTGCCGGCGCCGGTCTCCGCTTTCACCGCGTCCGCGATGAACGCCCGCCAGCCGGCTTTCGCGCCGTCCGCCGGGAAGCCCAGTTCCACACTGACCTCGGCGGACGCATCGCCGGCCGCGGCGCCAACAACGCGACCGACGTCGCTGATGGGGTGGTCTATTCCCGGCAAATGCAGGGACTCGACGAGCTTTTTCACACTGGAATCTGTTGACGCCGTCACACTTCGGGTTCTCTTATTAGGTAAAATTTCCCTACAACTGCCGCTCGGGGAGGGGCAGTGGGGCGCACATTGTAACCGAGGCGGGCACGCTGCCAAGTACCTCTTTGCGGCAGGACATGTGCCCCGGGCCTGATTTTTCAAGGTCTTCGGGTGGATTGTGCGTCGGGGCGATGTGGCATAATGCGCCGCATCGGGTTTGAGAGTGGAGCGTCTGTGGATCAAACGGGTCGCAGGCGGCCTGCTACGCGTGGGCTAGAGCAAGTCGATTGTCGATTCGTAACGGAAAGGCTCTGAGAGTGTCGAATACAGGGAAGCCGGAGACGGCACGTCCCGGTATCGGCATGCGCGCCTTAGACGAGGCCCCGAAATGAGTTTGCTCAGCTCATTTCGCGCGGACCAGCTGATCCAGCAGCTGATCGCAGAAAAAGACCCGACGAGCTCCGGCGCGCGCAAACTCGTCGGCAAGATCAAGAAAGTCGGCCCGAAAGTCATCCCGAAGGTCATCGACGCGCTTGCGATGTCCGACAAGTCGCACACGATGGTTTTCGTCGACATCCTCTCCGCGCTCGTCAACGACAAGACCATCGACTACTACCGCGAGGGGCTCGCCGACGGCAACGAACGGGTGGTCAAAGGCACTGCCTGGGCGTTGTGCAGCACCACGGACTACAACGTCAACCAGCTGCTCGACTGGTTCGACGACAACGAAGTCTCGAAGCCTGCCCTGATCGAAGTCCTCCAGGTTCACAAGGAAGACCTCAGCGTGCACGAATTGCTGCAGCGCGCCTACGACCTCGACGTCAAGGAGAAGGCCGCCGTCTTCAAGATCATCGAGCGCATGGTCCGACCGGAGATGGTCCCCGATCTCATCGCGCGCATGGGCGGGCGCGACCCGGTCATCAAGATCCACCTCATCAACCTGCTCAAGCGATTCGACAGCGCGGAGATCAACGCGGCGCTCGAAGTGGAACTCAGGGACACGAACAAGATGGTACGCGGCGCGGCGCTCAGCGCCCTCGCCTCGCGCGGCAAGAACGTCAATATCGCCGCCGTGGCGAAACTGCTGCAGGATCCGGATCTCGACGTGCAGAACAAGGCCGTCGAAATGATGATCCACATCAACCATCCCGACACGGTGAAATACCTCGCGGACGCGCTCAAGGACGAGTCCGAGTACTCGCGCCGCGCCGCGGTGGAAGTGCTGAACGAGGTCGGCAACGTCAACTCCGTCAAGGAATTGCTCGAAGTCCTCAAGGACGACGACTGGTGGGTGCGGTCGCGCGCCGGCGACGCGCTCGCGGAAATCGGCGGGCCGAAGGTCGTCGACTCCGTCGTGTCGCTGATCAACGACGAGGACGAAGAAATACGCCGTACGGCGATCGAGATCCTCAACGCCACAAAAGACGAACGTGCCGTCGACCACCTGATCAAGGCAACCGACGACTCCGACTGGTGGGTACGCGAGCGCGCGGTGGACGCGTTGTCCAAGATCGGCAACCCGAAGGCATTGCCGAAACTCGAATCGATGCTCGGCAAGGATGTAAAGACCGACACGGTCGTCGTACGCGCCCTGGCGAAGCTCGGTAACCACAAGCATATTCCCATGATCGTGCCCCTGCTCAAGAGCCCGGAGCGCGAACTGCAGATCGAGGCGGTCAAGGCGCTCTCGAAACTCGCCGACGAATCACACGCCGATACCGTGCGCACGGTCCTGCAAAAACTCAAACAGGCCGACGAGCCCACGGTCATCAATATCGCGGACAAGGCGCTCAAGGACCTGGACGCGCGCTTCTCCGCGACGATGCTGGCCGAAAACGTCCGCGCCGAGAAGATCGGCGACAAGACGCGCACGCTGCTGCTCGACGACAAGGACCTGGAGAAACTGCTCAACGAACAGGCCAAGGCGCGGACGGCCGCCGCATCGCTCGGCGACACGACGATCGACGGGGCCGGGCCGCCTGCGGCCGCGCCGTTGGCGCTCGATATCTCCAAGCTCAAGCCCGGCGACGTCATCGAGGGGCGCTACAAGTACATCGAAAAAATCGGCAAGGGCGCGTTCGGCACCGTGCTGCTGATGGAAGACGAGGTCGTCGACGAGCGGCTCATACTGAAATTCCTGAATCCGAACGTCTCCTCGGACGAGGAAATGATGAAGCGTTTTGTGCACGAACTGCGTTATTCACGCAAGATCACGCACCGCAACGTGATTCGCATCTACGACTTCCTCAACCTGCAAGGCTCTTACGCGATTTCGATGGAGTATTTCCCGTCGCACACGCTGTCCGGCGAGATTCCGGACAACAAGCCCATGGACGTGAGGAAAGCCCTGCAGTTCTCGCGTGACATCGCGACGGGCATGGCGGTCGCGCACCAGGCCGGCGTCATCCACCGCGATCTCAAACCCGCCAACGTGCTCGTGAACAACGAGGGCCTGCTGAAGATCGTGGATTTCGGCGTCGCGGCCGCCGCATCCAGCGGCGACACCCAGCTGACGAAGACCGGCTATGTCATCGGCTCGCCGAAATACATGGCGCCCGAACAGATTCTCGGCAAGAAGGTCGATGAAACGGCGGACATCTACAGCATCGGCGTCATCATGTACGAGATGGTGACCGGCATACCGCCCTACAGCCGCGGCGACCACATGTCGGTCATGTACCAGCACGTACAGGGCAAGGCGAAGCCCTGCCAGGAGATCAACCCGGAGATCCCGGACGAGTTCGTCGCCATCATCAACAAGGCCATGTCGGTGGACAAGACCAAGCGCTACCAGTCCATGGCGGAACTCACCGACGCGCTGGACACCATCAGTATCTGACGCCGGCGGGCGTCAATGTCCGAAAATGTGATCTCGCTCTGGCCAGCGGCCCGAATTCCGCCTAGGATACGCCTAAGCTCCTGATTTATTGGATGAACAGCGGTAAATGGCGCGTATTGATGCATTCCTGAAGCTCGGCCTGGCCCAGGGCTGTTCGGACGTGCACCTCGCGGTCGGGGTGCCGCCGATGCTGCGCATGAACGGCGACCTGATGCCCATCAAGTTCCGGCAGCTGTCGGACACCGAGCTCGAGGGCTATGTTCGCGAAATACTCACGACGCAGCAGATCGAACGCCTCGAAGAGGGCCACGACCTCGATTTCTCCTACGTCGCCGAGGAAGGCGGGCGCTTTCGCGTCAACGTGTTCCGCAAGGTGACCGGCGTCGGCGCCGTATTTCGCCACATTCCCGGTGCCGTACCGACCCTCTCGCAGCTCGGCATGCCGAAAGTGCTGGTGGATTTCTGCGACTACCACCAGGGCATGGTGCTGGTCACCGGTTCCACCGGAACCGGTAAATCGACCACGCTGGCCGCGATGATCAATCACCTCAACGAGACGCGGAACCTGAACATCATCAGTCTCGAGGACCCGATCGAATTCGTGCATCCGAGCAAGAAGTGCCAGGTCATCCAGCGCGAGCTGAATACCCACGTGAAGAGCTTCGCGGATGGCGTGCGCTCGGCCATGCGCGAGGATCCGGACGTAATCCTCGTGGGCGAACTCCGCGACGCCGAGACGATCATGATGGCCATGACCGCCGCAGAGACCGGCCACCTCGTACTGGGCACGCTGCATACGACCGGGGCCGTGAAGACCATCGACCGCATCATCGATGCCCTCCCCGGCGAGCTTCGCGAGCAGACCAAGGCGTTTCTCGCGATGAGCCTCAAGGCGGTCGTGACGCAGGTGCTCGTCAAGACAGTCGACGGCAAGGGCCGGCGCGCAGTGCTCGAGATCCTCGTCAACAATCGCGCTATCGCGAAGATGATCACGTCCGACCAGACCCACCAGATACCGTCGCAGCTGCAGACCGGGGCGGACCAGGGCATGCAGCCCATGGACGCCGCGCTGCTGAGGGCGATCCAGAAGAAGGAGATCGACCCGGACGACGCGATCCGCTTCGCCAACGACAAGAAGAAGTTCCAGCGCTTCGTGACGGACACCGATATCGTGCCGATGATCGACGTCGGCGGAAACGAAATCATGGGTAGCTCATGAAGATAGACCAGTACCTGATGTCAGCCCTGCAGAGCAATGCATCCGACCTGCATTTCGTGTCAGGCGATCCGGTGCGCGCGCGAATCCACGGCAACCTGCAGGTCATGGACCGGGACCAGCTGTCGATCGACACCGTGCGGGAATGCATGCTCGAAATCATGGATGGCGCGACGCAACGCGACTTCGAGCGGGACGATGCCGCGGACTTCGCTTACGAGATCCCGGACGTCTCTCGCTTCCGCGTCAACGCGTTTCGCCACCTGAACGGCATCGGCGCGATCTTTCGCGCCATCCCGTCGCAGGCGCTGACGCTCGCCGATCTCAGCATGCCGAAGGTCGTGCACGAGCTATGCCGCCACACGCAGGGCATGATCCTCGTCACCGGCAAGACCGGTTCCGGCAAATCGACGACGCTCGCGGCGATGATCGACGCCATGAACAAGCGCCTGAAAGGACACATCCTGACGATCGAGGACCCCGTGGAATTCGTCCACAAAGCCCAGGGCTGCCTGATCAGCCAACGCGAGATCGGCGTGCACAGCCCGTCGTTTGCGGAGGCCCTGCACTCGGCTTTGCGTGAAGATCCCGACGTCGTGCTCGTCGGCGAAATGCGCGACCTGGAGACCATCAGCATCGC
>DATHRM010000337.1:0-4829 GCA_035465295.1 Woeseiaceae bacterium
ACGGCGAGGTTTGGATTTCGCGCCCGCCGCTGTGCCTTGAGGCTTTTGAGGTATTTGCCGAACTTGAACTCCGCACTCGCCATCAGCGGCGTCATCACGGTGGGAACGAGCAGGTCGAAAAACGGCTTCACCTGGGTCTCGGCCCGCCAGACCAGTTCGTGGTCGCCCGCCTGGACCATGAAGGTCCGCGACGTCGTGTCGGCGTCCGCGAAGAAAGACGATATGCCCGCCGTCAGTCCATCGAGACGCAGGACGACGTCCGTGTTGGCATGCACGATTTCTGGCACGCCCAGCGGCCCGTAGCTGATGGTCTCGTCCCGGAACGAGGGAAACGACTCCGGGATGAGCAGGAAATCGTCGCGCAGCCTCGGCGTGAATCCGAGATTGTTGGTAAACAATGCCCGGGTCTGCGGGATAGCGAGTTCGAATTCGCAACCGCCGTTGGCTTGCGGTGTCACCGCAAGGTCCGGGGGCGCCACCAGATAGGCCTTGGTGTACTTCAGTCCGCCGTCCGCGATGTTCATGATCGTTTCGGCGGTGAACGACGTGAAGGGCTCGGGCGCAAATCCGAACGGGATCGCCGCATTGTGCGCGGCAATCTGCCCCAGGATCAGCCCGTAGGAGACATTGTTCTGCCGCCGTTGCTCGTCGGCATCGAGCGAAAGTTCGTCGTCTAGCGGTCCTGCGTACTCGCCGTGGGCAACCGTAACCAGGCATGAAAGCAGCAGGACCAGCAATCCATTGCGCGTACGATTAACGGTGCTGTTGATCATGGCCACCCCCCCTGCGGATTTTGCTGATCTATTCAAATAAGCAACAAAACCCGGCCATTGCCCCGGAAGTGTAGACGCATTTTTTCGAGCTGCCCGGGAGGAAACCACCGGCGCGGTCATTTTTCGAGCGCCAAGTGATTGATTCAATGTTGATTAAAGGCAATCTGGCATACCGATTCGCGCTGAACGTTATCGGCCCCAATCAGTTGACACGCCAGCTGAGCTCCAGCCGGGCAAGCGGCCGCCAGCTGTCGCCCGGCGTTGCCCCGACGAGCAGCTTCAATGAGACGGACTCGCCGATGCCGCCGTAGTACCCCAGCTTGAGCTCCCCGTTCCGCGGCTGGGCAGCGTAAGCGAGGTACTCGGTGCCGATCTTGTGGCCCGGCCGGAACCGGTAGCGAAGACGCGCCATGAACGTCTGCCGGCTGGCGCTGTCGGGGTATCGGGACGCGAACCAGAATCCGGCCAGTTCCCAGCGGTCCCGAAAGTAATTGCCCTGGATGCCGGCGAATACGGTGCCGTCGACCCGGGCTTCCCCGGAGGCGTGGTATTCCGCAAACAGGTTGATCGCCCACGGGCTGCCTGCCCGGACGAGCTCCAGCTCGGCGCTCGCCGCAACCGTCGTGAACGTCTTCCAGCCGTCGCTCGTGCGGAAGGAAAACGAATTTGCCGCCAGGTAAACCGGGGCGGTTGCCTGCCACTCCCTGGCATCGACATGCTGCGGTATGCCTATGAGCACGGCGATCGCCGCCAGTATGCCCGGCGCCCGCGTCACCGCGATTGCCGTCTTGCGCGTCAGCGTCTGCAGGTCGATAAGTCCCGTCGACAATGCCGTTCCGAGTACGACCACAAGCCCGCCGCCGATAATCGAAAGCGTAATCCGCTCGTCGAGAAATATGGCGCCGAACAGGACGGCGAAAACCGGAATCAGGAACGTCACGGTGATCGCCCGCGACGGCCCGATCTCGGCGATGAGGCGGAAGTAAAGAACGAAGGCCCCCGCCGTGCAGGCGATGCCGAGCACGGCCGCCATGCTCCAGGCGGCGGGCGACGGCATGCTGGCAGGCCGGAGCAGGAATGACAGCGGCAGCAGCACGAGCGCGGCTGCCAGCATGCTGCCGCCGGCGATAGCGGTCGGGTCGACGCCCGCCAGTTTCTTCTTTGCAAGCACGGCAGCGACGCCGTAGCAGAGCGCAGCCAGCACCGAGGCAAGCGCGGCGAGTGCGACGGGGCCGGAGCCGACGGCAAGCTTGTCCCAGACCAGGGCAACGACGCCGGCCATGCCCACGACGAGGCCGGCGATGCGGCTCGCATTCTGGCGCTCACGCAGCCACAGCCAGGCGACCAGGCCCGTGATCAGCGGCGCGCTTGCGTTGATGACGCTGGCGTAGCCCGCGGACAGGGTGAGCAGCGAGTAGGCAAACAGGGAAAACGGGATCGCATAGTGGAGCACACCCATGAGCGCAATGGCGCGCCAGTGCTGCAACGCGACGCCGATCTGCCTGCGCCGCAACATCAGCGGCACCAGCAAGGCAGCGGCCAGCGTAACCCTCACGGCCATTAACGCGACGGCGCCGAATTCCGGAACGGCCACTCGCGTGAAAAGAAACGACGCGCCCCAGAGCAGTCCGAGCACGGTCAGGCCAATCAGATGTCGGTAATGCATGTCGCACCTCCCAATTTCCGTGATGGAATCGTCACAGGTACGACGTCAAGGTGACATGGGACCGGGGTCCTGAATTACCGTTCGGGCCTGCCCCGGCATGGGACCAGGGTCCCGAATGCTAGAATTCCGCCATGAAACGGGCAGCGAACCGGATCCGCTTCGTGCACACGGGTGACAACATGCGCCTTGCCTGGACCGTGTCAGGCGGCGGCCCGTCCCTTGTCAAGGCGGCGAACTGGCTCACGCACCTGGAATACGATCGCGACAGCCTCGTCTGGTCGCACTGGCAGCAGTTTCTCGAAGAGCATTTCCGTTATTACCGCTACGACGAACGCGGTATCGGCCTGTCGCAGCACCAGGTCGACGACCTGTCGCCGTCGACCTGGTTTCCGGATCTCGAGACCGTGGTCGACGCCGCGAAACCCGAAAAGCCGTTCGTCCTCCTCGGCATTTCCCAGGGCACCGGCGCCGCACTGACTTACGCCGCTACGTACCCGGAGCGCGTGTCTTACCTCGTCATCTACGGCGGCTACGTACAGGGGTGGGCGCGCCGCGACCCGGAAGAACGACGCCGGCGCGAGGCGATCCGCGAACTCGTCGAGCTCGGCTGGGGCACCGCGAACCCGGTTTTCCGGCGACTGTACACGTCCATGTTCCTGCCGGACGGTACCGAGGAACAGCTCGCCTGGTTCGACGACGTGTGTGCGAGGTCGACGTCGCCGACGCTGGCTGCGCGGCTGATGGGCGAACAGGGCAACGCAGATTTTACCGGCATCCTCGAGCAGGTCGAGGTCCCCACGCTCGTCATGCACTGCGTGGACGACGGCGTCATACCGTTTTCGCAGGGCGCCAGGATCGCAGCGGGCATTCGTGGCGCCGAATTCGTGCAGCTGGATTCGCGCAATCACATCCTGCTGCCCGATGAACCCGCCTGGCAGACGTTCAGGTCCGTCATGCTGGAGTTCACGGGCGTCGAGGCGGCGGCCGAGGATGCTTTATTCGCAACGCTGTCGAAACGGGAACGCGAAGTGCTCGCCCAGATCACTGCGGGCCTCAACAATGCGGAAATCTCCGCACGCCTGCACATCAGCGAGAAGACGGTCAAGAATCACATCACCAGCATTTTCGAGAAGCTCGGCGTCGCGAGCCGTAGCCAGGCCATCATTAAAGCCAGGGACGCAGGATTCCGGAATTGAGCATCAGATAACCACAGGGGAACCCCATCCTCAACGAATGGCTACTTCTTTGTCCGCCGGGGCTTCCGTTACGTTGCCGATGTATCGCCGCCCGACCTCGGTCGGTTTGACGAACAGTTGATTGTCGCGGCGCATCTCGACGTTCGTGCCCGATCACTGGAACCGTTTCACTTCCAGGTCTCCGTCGAACTGCGGCAGGTCATCGTTGATGTCGACCCACGGCGCCTTTGACACGACGTGGCAATGTGCCCGCGGCCGTATGCCCGGGTCCTGGTCGATCGTGCCGGCGGGAATCATCATGTTGTCCGATTCCTCCAGGCGCGCCGGCAGCGGAGAGCTGCAGACGCGGCAGAAAGACACCGGCATGTGTCCCGACGTCGTATCCCTGAAATGAACCACGTGATCCTCGCCGCCCAGCCAGCGGAACCGGTCGCGAGGCACGAACGCCTGTGTTGAAAACGGCGCGCTTCGCGACTTCCTGCACGGCTCACAGTGACAGTGCACCATCGCTGCCGCCGGCCCATCGAACTCGTACCGCACTTCCCCGCATGAACATCCGCCGCCAATAGCGCCCTCGGTAGCGGGCGAGTGGAGTTCGCTGTCGACAGGAACGCCCGGGTAGTTGGGCGGGAATTCGTCAAACCGCGGGGCGTCGTCGGTAATGTCGAACCAGCAGGCCTTGTGCGCGACAAAAATGTGACTGTCCAGTGATCGCTCGATGTCGCCTTCCATGTTGCCGGCCGGCATGTACGCCAGTTTTTCCGTCACGGCCGCCACGCTCGACCCGCATCGCGGGCAGAACGGCCTCAGCCCGTTCTCGGATGAGCGGTAGACCTGCACCTTGTCTTCGCCCGCAACCCAGCGAAAGCCGTCGCCCGAGGAAGCCACGAACGCGCCGTAGGCGGATCCGTGTACTTTGCGGCAGATCGAGCAATGGCAGTTGACGAGCATCGTAAACTCACCGTCGATCGTCCAGGCAATGTCGCCACACAGGCAGCTTCCGCTGTTCATCGCTGACTCCGAATTGTCCTGTATGTGCCGTTCAGGCACACGATACGCCGAATCCTTCCGTGGTCACAGTGGAATCACTGATCACATCCCGCAGGATCCGATGCGCCATGGAAACAGGCCGGCTCACCGGACGGCGAGCCGGCCTGCCGTCGCTCACTTGTCACTCGTCAGTTGCCAGGGCGG
>DATHRM010000338.1:0-10757 GCA_035465295.1 Woeseiaceae bacterium
ACGGCCGTGTCGCCGACGCCGGCGGGTGAGGGCAAGACGACCACGACCGTGGGTCTCGGCGACGGGATGAACCTGATCGGCAAGAAGACCACGATCTGCCTGCGTGAGCCGAGCCTGGGGCCCTGTTTCGGCATGAAAGGCGGCGCCGCGGGCGGCGGTTACGCGCAGGTCGTGCCGATGACCGATATCAACCTGCACTTCACCGGCGATTTTCATGCCATCGGCGCGGCGCACAACCTGCTGGCCGCGCTGATCGACAACCACATGCACTGGGACAACGAACTCGATATCGACCCGCGACTCGTTACCTGGCGGCGCGTTGTCGATATGAACGACCGCGCGCTGCGCTCGATCACGTCGGGCCTCGGCGGTTACCACAACGGCGTCGTGCGGGAGGCGGGCTTCGATATCACGGTCGCCTCCGAGATCATGGCGATATTCTGCCTCGCGACGAGCCTGGCGGATCTCGAGAACCGTCTCGGCAACATCGTGCTCGGCTACACGCACAAGAACGAGCCCGTAACCGTGCGGCACCTGAATGCGCAGGGTGCGATGACCGCACTGCTCAAGGATGCGCTGCAGCCGAATCTCGTGCAGACCATGGAAAACAATCCCGCCTTTATGCACGGCGGCCCGTTCGCCAACATTGCCCACGGCTGCAATTCGGTCATGGCGACGCAGACAGCGCTCAAGTTGTCCGACTACGTTGTCACCGAGGCGGGATTCGGCGCGGATCTCGGCGCGGAGAAATTTTTCAATATCAAGTGCCGCAAGGCCGGGCTCCGGCCGGACGCAGTCGTGCTCGTCGCCACGATCAAGGCGCTGAAGATGCATGGGGGCGTGCCCAAAGACGAATTAGGCAAGAAGAACACCGAGGCGCTGGCGGCAGGCTGCCGGAACCTGGGCCGCCACATCCGCAATCTCGGCAAGTTCGGTGTGCCGGCCGTCGTCGCGATCAATCGTTTCACGGCGGATACCGACGCCGAGGCGGCGGTCGTGAAGGACTACTGCAAGGAATTCGGTGTCAGCGCGATCGACTGCACGCACTGGGCCGATGGCGGCAAGGGCACGATGGAACTGGCGGAGCACGTCGCCAATCTGTGCGACAGCGGCACCGCGCAATTCCGCACGCTTTACAGGGACAACCTGAGCCTCTGGGAGAAAGCGCGTCTCGTCGCTCGCGAGCTTTATGGCGCCGACGACATCATCGCGGACAAGAAAGTGCGCGACGAATTCGCGAACTTCGACAAGGCAGGGTACGGCAAGTATCCCGTCTGCATGGCGAAGACGCAGTACAGCTTTTCGACGGATCCGAACCTGCTCGGGGCGCCGACCGGCCACGTCGTGCCCGTCCGGGAAATTCGCCTTGCAGCCGGCGCGGAATTCGTCGTCGTCATCTGCGGCGCGATCATGACCATGCCCGGACTGCCGAGGAAGCCCGCGGCCGACAGCATTCGCGTCAACAGCGACGGCGAGATCGAGGGCCTGTTCTAGGCCCCTGTGCCTTGTGCGCGTTCTTCGAGCTCGTGGCTGTCCGCCGCGGTCAGCGTGCAGCCATAGACGGATTTGAGCTTCTCGATCACGGCCTGGGTGTCGGACGAAAAGGGCGCCTTGCCCTCGAAGCTGTGCAGGACGATACCCTCCAGCAGGTCACCGAGCGACAGGTCGGTGTATTCGGCCAGGCCCTTGAGGACTTTCAGCAACGAGGTTTCGATGCGCACCCCGGTCTGGGTGCGCTGGATGACGCGTTTTGCCATGCTCTTTGACCCGATGGTTATATTGGTACAAAGGTAGCAATATAACGTTTATCGGGCAAGCGCGCGGCGTTGATCGCCCGCGATCCGGGCTTTGCCGTACAATCGGTTCGCGGCCATCGCGGGGGTGGCGTCAGGGAACGTCCGATGCCGACTGAAGAGCAGCTACGACAGGGTTTCCGGCTCGGTGACTGGGAGGTGCTTCCCTTGCGCGGCGTATTGCGCAAGGACGGTCAGGAGGAAAAGCCGGAGCCGCGCGTATTCGGCGTCCTGATCGCGCTGGCCAGGCGCGATGGCGATCTCGTCACGCGCGACGAACTCGTCGACGAGCTCTGGGACGGCCGGCCGACGAGCGATGAGCCGATCAATCGTTGCCTGTCGCAGCTGCGCCGGCACCTCGGCGACCAATCCCGCCCGCACCGGTACGTCGAGACCCTGACCCGCCGCGGGTACCGGCTCATGCAGCCGGTGGAGTTGCTGGAACCGGCGGCGGACGACAGGCCGCCTCCCGGGGCGCCCGGCGAAGCGCCGGCCGCACGCTGGAAACCGCTGGCCGCCGTCCTGTTCGTGGCGGCGCTGGCCTGGCTGGCGTGGACGCTGTGGCCGCCCGGGGATGTCCGCTCCATCGGCGTCGTGCCGTTCGAAAATGCAAGCCAGGATCCCGCGAACAATTACCTGGTTGCGGGTTTCAAGGACGAGCTGGTGAATACGCTGCACAATATCCCGGAGTTCACGGTCAAGAGCAGCCGGGTCGAGCACGTCGGCGACGAGGTGACCGAGATTGCGAGCAGCCTGGGGGTGGACGCCGTTTTGTCCGGCCGCGTGCACCGTGTCGGCGACGACCTGCAGATCTTCTATACCGTCGAAGACGGGCGCAGCGGTGACGTCATCGCTACGGCCCAGATCGAGGGTCCGGTCAGCGAGATATTCCAGCTGCAGGAGGATCTCGCGCGAATGGTGCGCCGCGACCTGTTCGGCAAAACGTCGCAGCAACTGATCAGCAGGACACGGCCGGCGAGTTTCGGCGCCTACGATCGCTACATGCGCGGCCTGTACGCCTTCGACAAGCGCCAGGACAGCGGCAGCAGTCTCGAAGAGGCTATCGAGCTGTTCCAGGAAACGATAAGGCTGGACGAGAATTTCGGGCCGGCTTACCTGATGCTGGCGAACGCCTATCTCCTGCTCCCGACCTACCGCGACGCGCCCGCTGACGAGATGAGCCAGGCGGCGATTGCGACGGTGGAAGAGGGTATGAGCGTCGACGAGAGCATACGTGATGCCGCGAACGCCATATTCGGCTTCGTCCACCACCAGCAGATGCAATGGCTGCAGGCGGAAGAGGCCTACCGGGCGGCCACGTCCGCGGACGTCGTCGATCCGAATGCGTTCAACTGGTACTCGCGCATGCTTGCATCGGTCGGCAGGCTCGACGCGTCGCTCGATCAGGCGCTCCTGGCGCTCGAAATGGACCCGACGTCGGCGGTGATCAACAGCCGCGTTGCGCTCGCCTATTTGTGGCTCGGGGACACGGACAACGCCGAAGATTTTTTTGCGCGCTCGGCGAAGTTCGGCGCGGGCGGGCCGACCCACATGATGGGCTATGCCCTGTTCCTGTTTCGCGAGGGACGCAGTGCGGAGGCGTATGACGTCACGCGCCGGGCCGTGCAGGTGGCGGGCGGCCGCGAGTCGTGGATCGACCCGGTATTTGCGGCGCTGGAGGGCGAAGCCGGGCGCGACGCGGCGCTTGGCGCCGTCGATGAGGCGGTATCGCGAAACGGCATCAGCAGGCAGATCGAGTTTATCGTGCGCACCGTGCTGGGCGACCTCGACGGCGCCATGAGCGTTGCACGTCTACTCGAAAGCGAGGGCGAGGTCTTCGAGATGGACCTGTTGTTCATTCCGGAGGTCGAACCGCTCCGCGAACACCCGGAGTTCGGCAACCTGCTCGACGCGCTGGGCATATCGGATTACTGGCGCGTGCGGGGCTGCACCTGGACGGGTATGAGCGCTGTATGCGAGGCGGCCTAGGAGTCGTCGACGGGGCCGCGCGATCGCTTGACATCGCCGCGGCGGCGTTTCTCGTCGAGTCGTTTCTGTACGGACCTGCGGCTCGGCCGGGTCGCAATTCGCGGCTTGCTCTCGACGAGAACCGAATTCACCAGGTCGCGAAGGCGCTCGAGGGCGGCTTCCCTGTTTCGCGCCTGGGTCCGGTGTTCCTGCGACTTGATGGTGACGACGCCGGACGACGAAATGCGGCGGTCGTCGAGCGCCAGAAGCCGTTCGCGAACGTGGTCTGGCAAGGCACTGCTCGAACGGATATCGAACTGCAGGTGAATCGCCGTCGCGACCTTGTTGACGTTCTGCCCGCCGGCGCCGCCCGCGCGCACCGCGCTCAGCGTGATTTCGCCCATCGGGATCGCGATGTCGTCACTTATCTCGAGTACGTCTGCCATGTTGTCCATACCGGCCGCACGCCCTGCGGCAATGGCGGGAATCGGCCCGGTCGTGACCAGGCATTGTCGCCGTGATGGAAATCGGAGCCGCAGGACGCGGCCAGGTCCAGTTCGTTGGCGAGCCGGGCCAGGTGAGCCGTCGTGTTGGCCGACTGCTGGCCGCATACGACCTCGATTGCCTCGCCTCCCGCAGCGCGGAAGTCGGTCGCGAGCGCGCGCAGCTTTGTCTTCGTGAGCCCGTACTTGGCCGGATGGGCAAGCACGGCGGTGCCACCGGCCCCGACGATCCAGCCCACGACCTCCGGCAGTGACGCCCAGCAACGCCGGACGTCACCGGGTTTTCCCGCGCCGAGGTATTTGCGAAACGCCGCGCGGGTGTCCTTCACGATCCCGGCGCGGACGAGATGCTCGGCGAAATGCGGCCGCCCGACCGGCTCTCCCCCGGCAATCTGCAACACGTCGTCGAGCATGTCGGGCAGGCCTTTCGACCTGAGCTTCTGCGCAATGAGCCGGGCGCGCTCGTGGCGTGACTGCTGCTGCCGGTGCACGCCGCCGCGCAGTGCCGCGCAGGCCGGATCGACGTTGAGACCGACGATGTGCACGCCGTATTTGCGCCAGGTTGTCGAGAACTCGATGCCGGGAATGAGCCGGGTGCGCGACACCGAGATATCGACCCGGTCGAATCCCGACAGCGTGTCGTGATCCGTGATGGCGAGCGCGTCGACGCCGCATTCGGCGGCAAGCACCAGGAGCGCGTCGGGTTCCAGCGAGCCGTCGGAAGCGGTGCTGTGAGAATGCAGGTCGTAGATCACGTCGCAGGCATTATACGGACTCGCCGGGAGCGGCAAAGTCGCGCCCGAGATGTGTGACAATGCCGGTGCATTGGCGGAGTGGTTATGAGTAACGACACGAAGATCATGCGTGATGCGGCGGAGCGCGGCATCCGCTATCGCGAAACGCTTGCTGGTCGCAGCGTGGCGCCTTCGCCGGAAGCCGTCGCTGCAGTGGCCGGGTTCGACGAAGCGCTCGCGGAACAGGGCCGACCCGATGCCGAGACGCTGGCGCTGCTCGACGAGATCGGGTCGCCCGCGTCGGTTGCGATGGCCGGGCCGCGTTTCTTCGGCTTCGTCATCGGCGGTTCCATGCCGGTGACCGTCGCAGCCAACTGGCTTGCAACGGCATGGGACCAGAACTCCGTGATGAGCGAAGTCACGCCCGCGCTGGCGATGATGGAGGAAGTCTCGCGGCGCTGGTTGTGCGAGTTGTTCGGCCTGCCGCACGACTCGGCCGCCAGTTTCGTGACCGGGGCAACGATCGCGAATTTCACGGCGCTGGCGGCGGCACGGCACCGTGTGCTTGCCGACGCCGGCTGGGACGTGGAGAAAGACGGCCTGATCGGGGCGCCCGATCTGGCGGTGATCGTGGGTGAGGAAGCGCATCCCACCCTGACCAAGTCGCTCGGCCTGCTCGGCCTGGGACGTGACAAGGCGCTGCGCGTGCCGGTCGACGGCCAGGGCCGGATGATCGCCGATGCGCTGCCCGCGATCGACGGACCGACGATCGTTTGCACCCAGGTCGGCAATATCAACACGGGTGCGTCCGATCCCGTCGCCGATATTTGCAGTGCCGTTCGGCCGGCCGGCGCCTGGGTGCACGTCGACGGCGCGTTCGGGCTGTGGGCGGCCGCGGTGCCCGCGATGCGTCACCTCGTGGCGGGTCTCGACGCGGCGGACTCGTGGGCCACGGATGCTCACAAGTGGCTCAACGTGCCTTACGACAGCGGCGTTGCCATCACCCGGGACGCGGCGGCGCTGAAAGCGGCGATGGCGATTACCGCGGATTACCTGCCGACCGAGACGACCAGGCGAAACCCGTCCGACTTCACGCCCGAACTCTCACGACGGGCGCGGGGCGTGGAGATCTGGGCCGCACTGCGGTCGCTCGGCCGGCGTGGCGTCGAGGATCTCATCGTGCGTTGCTGCTCGCACGCGATGCGCTTCGCGGATGGCCTGCGGGATGCCGGCTACACAGTTCTAAACGATGTCGAACTGAACCAGGTGCTGGTGTCGTTCGGCGACGACGAGACGACCCGCCGGGTCATCGAGGAAATACAGCGGGACGGAACCTGCTGGTGCGGCGGGACGGTCTGGCAGGGGCGCCGCGCGATGCGCATCAGTGTCTGCAACTGGTCGACGACGGAAGCCGACGTGGACGCCAGCCTCGCGGCCATGCTGGCATGTGCGGAGCGCATCACGCGGACATAAGCACCATGCGGCGCCTGTACGACGACAACCTGTACGATTTCGCCACGCCCCAGCCGAGCACCCGGCGATCAATTCACGGCACCTGCTGAATTACTTCAGGCTGCTTCCCGACCATCGCTTCCTGTTCGGGGCACGAGGGCACACGCGCGGTACGCGCGAGGGCGAGCGCGCGAACTACCGGAAGATCATCGGTGCATTCCGCAGACTCTGGCCCGGCTGGGCGGATGTAGAAATCGAATACCGCTGGCACGGCCTGATTTGCATGACGGCATCGTTACGGCCCGCTGTCGGCAGATTGACGAACGACCGGTTCACCTTCTTCGGCTTCGGCTACCACGGCAACGGCGTAAATACGGCGACGTGGGCCGGCAAACAGCTCGCGGACTGGATTGGTCGAGGCCGTGCCCCCGACGATCTCCCGCGGCTTGCCCGGGAGTTGCCGCGGCGCTACCCCGTGCCCGCGATGCGGCGGGCCTATCTGCGCACGGGTCTCATGGTGGCGAACTGGCTCGACAGACTCTGATCAGAGGAAGTTGAAGACGAAGCCGAGGCTGACCACGGGCCATGCCTTGTAGTCGCTCAGTTCGTCCTCGAGTTCCGCACGCTCGGCAGCGAGCGAGGCTTCGAACGTCGGATCGCCCGCGAGCAGTCCGTCGGTGGCGATGGATACCCGGGGCGAGCCCTGCCAGAGCACGCCGAAGTCGAGGTTCATGCCCACCTTGCCGAACACGGTGAAGTCGAAACCGACGCCGAAGTACGGCGACGTGCTGTCGAATGCGGCGCCGGTGGACAGCGTGCCCACCGCGTCAGCGGGATAGGGGTCGCCTCCGATGATGATGATGGCGCCGTTATCGCCGCTCACCGCGTTGAATTCGTTGCCGTTCGAGTACAGTCCGCCGGTGAGCCGGAACGGGCTGAGCGGAAAGCGGAGGTTTCCCGTCACGTAATAGTTGTCGAGATCGATTTCGGCGTCGTAATTGACGCCGCTATAGAACCCGCTGTCGCTGTAGTTGTACTGGTTGGTGCCCAGTCGCACGTCGATATACGGCAGCGGCCGCCACGTGCCCTCGACGCCGATACCGAGTGTGCCGGCTTTGACGCCGACGCCGAAGTTGTGGTCTGCAATGGCGGTGCCTGTTGCCGTGAGCGCGAGCAAGAGCGCGAACAGCCTGAGCGAAAGAGTCTTCATCATCCCTGTCCTGTAACCCGAGCGAAATGTCGACCCTCAGCGTAGACAGGGATCACGCGCCTTTCCGTGCGGCGCATCACACCCTGCCGGGCGACGGCCGGCGTGACTATGTTAAAAACCCCATGAAATCGCCGCTTTCGCGCCACGCAGCGTCATACGGGCGCGGCTAAGCTGAAAGTGCGCAGGACGCGCACACCACCAGGCATTGATCGATAAGGAGATTGAATCATGCGTGAACTTACAATGAGTGAAATCGGGTTTGTCGGCGGCGCCGCCGAGCAGTGTTCGTCGGAGCAGAGCGGTAACAACTACGGCGGTATAACGGATACGCAATCGATCGGCCGGGAGATCATCGAGATCTACGAAGGTCTTGTCGAGGCGACTTCGTACGTCATCGAGCGTGTCGCGAACGCGCTTGGTTAGCGGCCGTCGCCGGGGCCGGGTTCGCCCGCGCCCCGGTTCGCTGAGCGCGCAGGATGACGATGACCAGGAGCAGTGCCGCCGCGAGCGTGGCGAGAGCGATCATGGCCGGGACGAGTTGCGGCAGGGAGTCGGGTGATGGATTCCAGCGGCCCTGCAGGCAGCGCCAGTCGAGTTGTATAAGCCCGTTATAGGTTGCGTGCGTGAGTATCGTCGCCCACAGCGAACCGGCGAGCCAGAACTGGATGCCCAGCACGACGCCCATGAAAAACACCCACCCGTAGGACGACGGTGGATGGAATGCCGTGAAGATTACCGCCGAGACAAGGATGGCAGGCAGCGGTCCCCTGTGCACGAACGCGGACTGCACCAGCCCCCGGTGCACGGTTTCCTCCATGAACGGGATCAGGATCGCCATCACGAGCAGGCCGAGCAGAAGCGACGGTAATGGCGGGCAGGCGAACGACAGGACCGGACCGGCGACAGCCTGCGGGTCGTCGTTCACGGCCATGCCGAGCGCGACGCGAGCGATCAACAGCGACCACCACACGATACGCAGCGTGATGCCGAGCCCGACCGCGGCGAGCGCGAGGCGCAGGGTCAGGCCACGCGGGCTGAACAGCCGCTGCAGGAACTCGCGGTGCTCGAGCAGTACCGGCGCCAGCATGGGCAACAGGATCGGCGGTACCACGAGATACGCGAGGTAGTGTGCCTGCAGTTCCCCGTAGCCGTGCGCAACCAGCAGGCGCGACAGCCAGGCCTGTGCCACCAGCGCGAGCAGTTGCGCAAGAACGATCGCCAGCACGTGACGAAACGACAGGGAGAGGGCGGGCGGGCGCATTTTCGTCCTGGTGTAGGCCGAAGTTGCGCCGAGGCTACCAGCCGCGGGCCGTCGCCCGGTGCGCGATTATCCGGGCAAAACGTCCGGTTTTGGCGGGCTCAGGAGATCACCGGCTCCGTCATCTTGTCGCGCCCGTACTTGAGGAAGATCCGGCCCCGCGCGTCGGGATCGATGTTGACCTTATCGAGATCGCCCTGGATGTGCGGCAGTGCCAGCAACCGTTTGTCCATCACCCGGAACCAGAGCCAGGGAACGTAGGCGAGCAGATACACGCCGAAGTAGCCGTTCGGCAACTGCGGCAGGTCCTCGAAATGCCGCAGTGACTGGTAGCGCCGCAGCGGGTGCGCGTGATGATCGGAGTGCCGTTCGAGATGGAACAGGACCAGGTTGCTGAACACGTGGTTGCTGTTCCAGGAGTGGTGGGGCTCGCAGCGTTCGTATTTGCCGCTCTCGTCTTTCGCGCGCAACAGGCCGTAGTGTTCGACGTAGTTGGCGCTGGTCAGCTGCCACCAGGCAAACAGGGTGTGCACCAACAGGAACGGCACCATTACCCAGCCGAAGGCCAGCACGAGCCCGGCCCATATCGCAGCCGTCAGCGCATAGGATTGCAGAATCTGGTTGCCGGGATTCCACACGGACTTGCCGCGCCGGTTGAGCCGGTCTTTCTCGATACTCCAGGCGCGCTTGAATGCGCCCGGACATTCGCGGCCCGCGAATTTGTAGATGCTCTCTCCCATCCGCGCACTGGCCGCATCCTCTGGGGTGGAGACATCTCGGTGGTGGCCGCGATTGTGGTCGATGGTGAAATGGCCATAGGCCGGCACGGCAAGCACGATCTTCGCCAGCAGTTTCTCGAGCCTGGAGTTCTTGTGGCCCAGCTCGTGTCCCGTGTTGATTGCAAGCCCTGCGGTCATGCCGGCGACGACGGCGAGCGCGAGAATCGCCCAGCCGCTGAGATCCTGCGTTCCGGCATACCACGCCGTCATGATCAGCGTCAGGAAATGCAGCGGCACGACGATAAAGGTAAGCCGCCGGTAGTAGGGATCCCGGTCGAGCTGCATCACGATTTCTTCGGGCGGGTTGTTCTCGTCCTCGCCTACGATCATGTCGAGGATCGGCGCGATGCCGTAATTGAGCAGGAAAGGCAGCAGCAGCCACAGTTCGTTGCCGGTCGCCGCGTGCAGCGCGATACCGACGAGCGGCTGTAACGGATACAGCACGGAGAGCAACCAGAAACGGCGCTTGCCGTCGACGTAGTGTATGGCCTCGCCGTTCGGCAGCGTTGCCGTGTAGCCTGTCATCGTGTCGCCCGTGATCGTGTCCGGTACCGAATTATCCCTCATTTTCACCGCCACGCTCCAACGTGCGGGGTTCCGGCGTCGAAAAATTATACATATTTCGTACACGCGGCCGGCGGCCCCTCCGGAAAACGGCGCCAATGAACGCGTATGCGGCGCTGGTACGCAAATTGCCTTATAGTTTTTACCGGACGTTCGACAACGAAGGGTTGGCTCGAAGTGAATCGGAAAATCGCGGTCCTGATCGCGGCCTCGGCGTGTCTTGTCGCGGCCTGCAGTGGTGAATCGGAATCGCCGGCGCGGGCGGCGGATGGCGGCGCGCCGCCGCTGACAGCTGCGACGCTCGGCGAGCAGACGGTGCTTGCCGCAGCGGATTACCTGGCGCAGGCGCCGTATGCCGGGGCCGACCGGGCCAATGGCCAGCGCCTCGCGCAGATGTGCAAGGCGTGCCATACGCTCGGTGAAGGCGGTGTGCATATGATCGGCCCGAACCTGTCCGGGTTCTTCGGCAGGCCGGCGGGCGCGGTGGAGGGTTACA
>DATHRM010000339.1:0-29033 GCA_035465295.1 Woeseiaceae bacterium
GGCGACTGAACTGGCGCAAGGACAGGTTTGGTGGTTTCGATACGCAGTTCTCGCAGACCGTCGGTTACGGTCGCCACATCATCGATACTGACGCGCACGATCTTCAAGGAGAACTCGGCTTTGGTGCTCGCCAGTCCGAGGATCAGCAGGGCGTCAGCACGAACGAGACGATCGGCACCGCCGCTCTGCGGTACAAGTGGAAATTCAGCGACACCTCGGAGTTCGAGCAGACGTTGCGCTTCGAAGTGGGTAGCGACAACACCTTCAGCGAGTCCGTGACCTCGATTACCGCGAGGCTTATCGGGGCGCTCAACCTGGTCGCGTCGTACACGATCCGTAACAACAGCGACGTGCCGGTCGGCACGGAAAAGACCGATACCCGCACCGCGGTGTCCCTCGAATACGCCTTCTAGCGCGCCGGGGCCGGCCGGGCCGTCATAAGCCGTTGTAGATCAACGGGAAATGCCGCCCGCTGGCGGAACGGTGATTTGTCCGAAAAAGCCCCCCAATGGTTTGCAATGAGCCGGGGGGTCGAGTAGAATTTCGCGCCTTTCGCCCCTCCGGCAGGCTCGTGGCTGCCCGGGTGGAGGCCGCGGCGCCGGTAATCAGGCCGGGCACCGCCGGATTACAACGAATTCCCTTAGGAATCTGGATATCATGAAGACGTTTTCTGCCAAACCCGCAGAGGTACGGCGCGACTGGTATGTCGTCGATGCAACGGGCAAGACCCTGGGTCGCCTGTCGACGGAGATTGCGCGGCGCCTGCGCGGCAAGCACAAGCCTGAATACACCCCGCACGTGGACACGGGCGACTATATCGTCGTCGTGAACGCGAAAAAGATCCGCGTGACCGGCAACAAGCTGAGGGACAAGATGTACCACCACCATACGGGGTATATCGGTAACCTGAAGTCGCAGAACCTGGCAACCTTGCTGGACGAGACGCCGGAGCGGGCGCTTCAGTATGCGGTCAAGGGCATGCTGCCCAAAGGTCCGCTGGGGCGTAAGATGTTCAGCAAGCTGCGTGTATTCGCAGGACCGGAGCACGATCACGCGGCACAGCAGCCGATCCCCCTGGATGTGAACGCCTGAGTCCGGGCGCACGAGAATTGAGGCCAAGTAATGAGTGAAGCAGTTTTTTACGGCACGGGGCGGCGCAAGACGTCGACCGCGCGCGTGTTCCTGAAGCCGGGCGGCGGTGACATCACGGTCAACGACAAGCCGCTGGACGTGTTCTTCGGCCGCGAGACGGCGCAGATGATCGTCCGCCAGCCGCTCCAGGTGATGAACCTGAGCGACCAGTTCAACGTCAACGTCACGGTTACCGGTGGCGGAACGACCGGCCAGGCGGGTGCGATTCGGCATGGCCTGACGCGTGCGCTGATGCAGTACGACGAGTCGCTGCGCCCGAGTCTCCGCAAGGCCGGTTTCGTGACTCGCGACGCCCGCGAAGTCGAGCGCAAGAAAGTGGGTCTCCGCAAGGCCCGCCGCGCGACGCAGTACTCGAAGCGTTAAGAGGACCGATCCCGAATTTGGGGGATCGTCTAGTGGTAGGACTACGGACTCTGACTCCGTCAACGGGGGTTCGAATCCCTCTCCCCCAGCCAGAAAAGAAAAAGGCCCCCTTGCGGGGCCTTTTTCTTTTCCGGTAAAGGCCCCTCAGCGGGGCCTTTTCATTCATCGGTTCCGGGATAGTCCGTTCGCGCTTCGAGAAGCGCTCCTACAGGCAGCGTTCCTGCAGAGGCGAACTTCGCAAAACCCTATTCCCTGTTGCGGAGAATCCGCATTTCGACGCGGCGGTTCTCGGCCTTGCCCTCGGGCGTGGCATTGTCGGCGATCGGTTCCGACTCGCCGTAGCCCCTGGCCGTCAGCCTCGCCGAATTGATGCCGCCGTTGATCAGGTAATCACGCACGGTATAGGCGCGGCGTTCCGAAAGGCCCAGGTTTGCCGTGGCGGCACCGTCGCTGTCGGTATGCCCGGCAACCTCCACGACCAGGTGAGGATTCTTCTTGAGCCAGACGATCGCGTCGTCGAGCACCTGTTCCGCGCCCGTCAACAGGCGATCGGAACTACTGGCAAAATTGACGCCGCGCAACTCGACCGTACTGCGGATTTCGCAGCCACTGGCATCGACCGGTGCGTTGGCACGGGTATTCGGGCAATCGTCGAGATGGTTGACGACATTGTCCCCGTCGTCGTCGCGTTCGCAGCCGTTGATGTAGATTGCGGCGCCGGAAACCGTGTTCGGGCATTCGTCGACATCGTCCGTGACGCCGTCGCCGTCCTGGTCGCGGATGCAGCCGTAGCTGTCCACCGGCACACCCCGCGGCGTATTGTCACACAGGTCCTGGCGATCCATGACGCCGTCACCATCGCTGTCCACGAAGATCTCGCAACCGGTGTCGTCTATGGCGACGCCCGGCTCCGAATGCGGACACTGGTCGAAGACGTCCTGGATCCCGTCATTGTCGCTGTCGATCACCGGCGGCGCAGAACGGCCACCGAAGGAATACTGGAGACCGAGCGTGGCGATACGATCGGTCAGGCTGTTGTCTTCCTCCCAGGCCAGTCGAAAGCGGTAGTCTGCGCGGATGGAAAACGCGCTGCTGCCCAGTTTCCACTCGAAGCCCAGCCCTGCGCTGCCGCTGGGCCGGTTTTCTTCGCTGCCGGAGGCGGACTTCGTCCCCAGGTAGCCGGCTCCGAAAACGAGGTACGGAGAAAAGCTGCCGTCGGGATTGAGATGGCTCACGAGATCCAGGCCTATATCGAGAATTTCCAGGCTTTCTTTGTCCGTCACCGTCGGCCAGCTCGGCCAACCGTCGATATCGGAGTAGCCGATGCGGCCTTCGAGCGCAAATACGTCGGTCAGGTGACGACCGACATGGAGCTGCCCCCCGCCGATGACGTCGTCGAGCCTCCGGTCCGGGTCGTCGTCGGTGTAGACGATCGACCCGCCGACGTACCAGTCGCCCGGGTCCGCCACGGCCGTCGCGAGCGGTGCCAGGAAGGCTGGAATAGCCAGAAAATACAGCGTCTTATTCATCGAGCCACAGATTATGAAAAACCATGGGTCCGAGATTAGACGGGGATACCATCCATATCTGTGCGTCAGGTCACATGATGCGCAAACCGGAACGACCGGGTTCGTTACCCCGTGACTGGCGTGTCGCGACGCAGGGGGCCGCGGGCGTTCAGACTCTCAGTTCGCGCACACCCTCGTCGTTGCCGATCAGCAGGATGTCGGCCGGGCGGTGGGCAAAAAGCCCCACGGTCAGTATGCCGGGAATGCGGTTGAGCCGATCTTCCATTTCAAGCGGGTTGGAGACCGCGAGGTCGTGGACATCGAGAATGTGATTGCCATTGTCGGTTACGAAGTTCTCCCGCCATACCGGGTTGGCGCGAATCTTCACGAACTTTCGCGATACGAAGGCCTGCGCCATCGGCAGCACCTCGACCGGGAGTGGAAACTTGCCGAGCATGCCCACGAGTTTGCTGTCGTCGACAATGCAAACGAAACGCCGCGCGGCACCCGCGAGCACTTTTTCCCTGGTCAGCGCGCCGCCGCCGCCCTTGACGAGATTGAGACGTTTCGTTGCCTCGTCGGCGCCGTCGATATAGAGATCCAGGTCGCCCACCTCGTTCAGGGTCGATACTGCAAATCCGTGCTCCTCGAGCAGCGCCGTTGTGGCTTTCGAACTCGAGACAACGCGGTCGATGCGGTCCCGGATACCGGGCAGCATGTCGATGAGGAAATTGACTGTGGACCCGGTGCCAACGCCGAGAATCATGCCCGGCTCGATGAACTCGAGAGAGGCTTCGGCGGCACTACGCTTCTTGTCAGCTGATGTCATGGAACTGCGGCCATTGCTCCGACGGGAAAGAGCTTAGCTGATCGCCTGCGGAACCGCCATGGCAGGCGTCACAGTCGGGAACGCCGCCGGCACACGATTTTCCGGGTCCGAAATAAAAAGTGCCCGCATATGCGGGCACTCTTGTCTGCCGGAAGAAGGTTCAGGCATGGCCTGGTTTCCAGCGAAGACCAGTCAGGCTGCGCTACTTCTTCTTGCGCGAAGCCTTTTTCTTACTGGCCTTTTTCTTACTGGCCTTCTTCTTGGTCTTGCGTTTCGTAGCCTTCTTCTTGGCTACTTTCTTTTTAGCCTTCTTCTTGGCTTTTTTCTTGGCCTTCTTTTTGGCCTTTTTCTTAGCCTTCTTCTTGGCTTTCTTCTTCGTCTTGCGCTTGGCTACTTTCTTTTTGGCCTT
This sequence comes from Woeseiaceae bacterium, assembly GCA_035465295.1. Classification (GTDB taxonomy): domain Bacteria; phylum Pseudomonadota; class Gammaproteobacteria; order Steroidobacterales; family Woeseiaceae; genus UBA1847. The sequence continues at coordinate 4,262 of DATHRM010000339.1, forward strand.
TTTCTTGGCTGCTTTCTTTTTAGTCTTGCGCTTTGCTGCTTTTTTCTTCGTCTTACGCTTTGTTGCCTTCTTCTTCGTCGCGGGTTTCTTCCGCGCCGTTACTTTACGCTTCTTAGCGACTTTGCGCTTCGAAGCCTTCTTACGTGACTTCTTTTTGGTAGCCATAATTTTCTCCGTGTCGGGTACCCGGCGTTGAGTATATACAACACATATAAAAAATCCAGCGAGTTAAGTGACGCAATCGACACTTTGAATTTGGTGCTTCAGTAAGGTTTTTGCCGGGAACAAACCCGGATTCAAGAATGGAGTTACGTGAACTGCGTGCAGCCGAAACCAGCAATGGTAATTCTGCATCACTTGTTCATGACGCTTAAATTGTGTCCGGGTAGTACGCCGACTGTTTACATGCCGGTGATTGCTGCAACGCGATTGACAAACGGCGGCAGCGGGTTTCGCTTCGTTTCAGAACTGGCCGTTTTCCGTATAGACACGAAAAACCGGCATATCCCAAGGGTTTGGCGCGATTTCCCCGACACGCTGGCACTCGAAGGCAACACCGATAAGCCTGGGCCGAAGCCAGTGCTGGCGATTGCGGAGAAAGGCGAATGTGCGATCGAAGTAACCGCCGCCCATGCCGATACGGTTCCGCCGACTGTCGAATGCAACGAGCGGAGTGACCACGACATCGAGTTCACCGGCATCGATCGGCTTCCCGGAAACGGGCTCCCAGAGACCGAAGTCGTTCATAGCGAGTTGCGTTTCGGGCAGGGTTTCGCGAAATAACAAACAGCGATGCGCGTCGGTCACCGGCAGAAAAATGCGCTTTTTTGCGCGCCATGCGCGCTCGATGATTGCAGTTGTATCTACCTCGTCCCACATTGGCAGGTAACAACCTAGCGTGTCGCTGCTCATAAAATAGCGGCCGTTGAGGAAACGGTCCGTGATTCGCCGGGAAGCGCGTTCACGCTCTTCGGCCGTCATCGAACAGCGTGCTTTCCTGGCGTCGAACCGCAAGGTCTTCATCGAAGTCGATGAGTCAGTCATCGCCAATCGCCGCCCAGGGGAAAGAAAGCGCCCCCCGCCTGTGCCGTCGCGAGCCGTCGCTCTCGAACCAGAGCAACAGGTGGGGTCAGCCGTGGCAGCAACAGGCTTTCCGGTTTCTCGCCAAACGAGATTCCGGCCCTGCTCACATGCTGCCGACAGTGCGCGACCCCGAGGTTATGATTTAGGGTCGAAAGGTTTCCAGGTCGCTAACGAACACTGCAGGGGGCGCCATTTTTTAAATCGGTGCCGAATACGTCAGAAATCCAGCTGCTGGGATTCCCCGAGGACGCTCTCGACACGATCCGATATGTGTTTCAGGCGATCGCTCACATCGCCTTCGAGCAGCCTGTCGCGCGCCTGCGCGCGCAACAGGTCGTTGGCCATATTGAGTGCAGCCATGACCGCGATGCGATCGAGTCCTACGACGCGACCGCTGTCGCGAATCTCACGCATCTTCTCATTGAGTATTTCCGCCGAATCGAGCAGGTCGGTTCGTTCACTGGCGGGGCAGGCGACCTGGTATTCCTTGTCCAGGATTCGGACGCTGACCTGTGCGTAGGGTTCACTCATTGTCAGGTACCTTGTTCCATCGCTTTGAGCCGTCCAATCATCGCCTCGACGCGCGCACGCACCTGCTCATTTTTCTGCAGGAGGTTGGCGCGCTCCGCCGTGAGTATGTCCTGCCGCTGTTTCAGCGACTTGTTTTCGTCCTGAAGCTGATCGCAGACGCGAACCAGCGCATCGACGCGCTTTTCCAGGCGCCTGAGCTCGTGCTCGAACGTCGTATTCTTATTGTCAGCCATGGCATTCAATATAGACACGCAACGGGGCAGAATCAATCGCCAATGCGACGTAATCGGCGGCGGCATGGCCCGGGCGCGCCATACGTGGGATCATTATCCGACATCAGGGCCGGCCGGGCGCGGGGAGCCATGAAATCCGACGTTGACCATGACACTTTGAATGATGCGCTGCGGCGTTGCGGGGCGTCGTGGGATGCCCCACAGGCCCACGGCCTGTTGTGCAGCCGCCTGGCGGTTTCGGGTGCGAGTGGAGGGCTCGACTGGCTGCAACAGGTCCTGGAGGGAACCCGCGAGTCCGATGCGTTGCGTACCGAATGCGCCGGATTGCTGAACACGCTTTTCCAGGACACGCTGCGACAGCTGTCGGAGCGGCTGTCCGAATTCGCGCCGCTGCTGCCGGACGACAGCGACAGTGCATCGGTGAGAGCGGCGGCTCTGGCTCACTGGTGCGAAGGATTTCTGCACGGTCTCGTGTCGGTGAATCATGGCGAGGCGCTGAAACAGCGGCTGGCCGGGGAACCGCTGGCCGACATCATCAGGGACATGCTGCAGCTGACCCGCGCTGCGGTCGATGACGACAGTGACGACGAGACGAACGAAGCGGCCTACGCGGAGATCGTCGAGTATGTGCGCGTCGCGGTGCAGCTGGCGTACGAGGAGCTGGCGGATTTCCGGGGCCCGCCGGCGGAGTCGCCGGCCGAGGCCGAAAAGACACTGCATTAAGCCCTTGCGCCCGGTTAGAATACGTCCGCCCGTGTCCCATCCCGTACCTTTTCAATGAACAGTAAGGAATTTTTCCGCCGGCGCAAGCAGCTGATGAGCATGGTCGGCGCAGACGGCATCGCCATACTTCCGGCGGCGCCGGTCAGCACCCGCACACGCGATGTCGAACACCGCTATCGCCAGGACAGCGATTTCTATTACCTCACCGGCTTTCCGGAGCCGGAGGCTGTCGCCGTTCTCGTGCCCGGACGCGACGCCGGCGAGTTCCTGTTGTTCTGCCGCGAGCGGGACAGCCTGAAGGAGCGCTGGGACGGCTCGAGAATGGGTCCCGAGGGCGCCGTCGATCATTACGGTGCCGATGACGCGTTTCCGATCGACGATATCGACGACATCCTGCCGGGCATCATCGAATCGTGTAGGCGCGTTTATTACACGATGGGCGTGTACGCGGACTTCGACGCGCGCATTACCGGCTGGGTCAACTCGCTGCGTTCGCGGGTGTCCAGGGGCGGGCAGACGCCGCAGGAGTTCGTCGCGCTGGATCACCTGCTGCACGACATGAGGCTCTACAAGAGCCGCGCCGAAATTTCGGCGATGCGCAAGGCGGCGAAGGTCGCGGTCAGGGCGCACACGCGAGCGATGCGCACCATCCGTCCGGGCCTGTTCGAGTACGAAATCGAGGCGGAGTTCATTCACGAGTTTCGCCGTAATGATGCCTGGGCCTCCTACAATCCGATCATTGGCTCGGGCCGCAATACCTGCACGTTGCATTACGTCGAGAACCGGGCGCAGCTTCAGGACGGCGACCTGCTCCTTATCGACGCCGGCTGCGAGCTTGACTATTACGCTTCCGACGTGACGCGGACGATGCCGGTCAACGGCAAATTCACGCCGGAACAGCGTGCCGTTTACGAGATCGTGCTGGATGCCCAGATTGCGGCCATCGAAAAGACCCGTCGCGACAACCACTGGAACGACCCGCACGATGCGGCGGTCAAGGTCATTACGAAAGGGCTCAGGAAACTCGGACTGCTCGATGGCACGCTGCCGAAGCTGATCAAGGACGGGGCCTACCGCGAGTACTACATGCATCGAACCGGGCACTGGCTGGGCATGGACGTTCATGACGTCGGGGACTACAAGGTCGGCGACGAGTGGCGGCTGCTGGAACCCGGCATGGCGATGACCGTCGAACCCGGGATCTACCTGCCGGATAGCCGCAAGGTGCCGGCGCGGTTTCGAAACATCGGCGTGCGGATCGAGGACGATGTCGTCGTGACGAGCAATGGCGCCGACGTGCTCAGCAAGGGACTCGCGAAGGAGCCCGATGCCATCGAGGCGCTGATGCAGGGCTGATGGCGATGGGCGCGACGGACATGAGCTACGACATCGTCATTGCCGGCGGCGGCATGATCGGCGCGAGTCTCGCGCTCGCCCTGTCGCCGCTGGGACTGCGCGTCGCCGTCGTCGAGGCCGTGGCGCGTGGCGAGGCACGGCAACCGAGTTTCGACGACCGTTCGACGGCATTGTCGCGCAGCACCCAGCGCATGTTCGAGGCGATGGGGTTGTGGGATGAGGTGATTTCTGCGGCGACGCCGATTCGCCGCATTCATGTTTCGGACCGCGGGCGTTTCGGTTTCTCACATATCGACGCCGCCGAGCAGGGCGTGGAGGCACTCGGCTATGTCGTCATCAACCGTGTGCTCGGCGACGTCCTGCAGTCCGCGCTGACGAAAGCGGCAACGGTGGAGGTAATGTGCCCGGCGCGCGTCGTCGATATCGATACCGGCCGTGATTTCGCAAGCGCAAAGATCGAAACGGCCGACGGCAGTAACCAGGCGCTCGGCTGCCAGCTCCTCGTGGCCGCCGATGGCGCGAATTCGGCAGTGCGGCCGATGATGGGCATCTGCGCGAAAAAGACCGACTACGGTCAGCACGCGGTCATAGGTAACCTGTTGCCGGAAAAATCGCTCGACAACTGCGCATACGAGCGATTTACCGGGCAGGGCCCGCTCGCATTGCTCCCGGTTGCGGACGATCGCGCGGCGTTCGTCTGGACGGTATCCAGTCACGATGCCGGGCGCGTGCTCGGGCTGGACGACGAGGCGTTTCTCGACGAGCTGCAGCAGGCATTCGGCTACCGGCTCGGCCGGTTGTCGCGCGTCGGCAAGCGCGCCGGCTATCCACTTTCCCTGAGCAAGGCGCTGCGGCTGACCGCGGAGCGCTCCGTTCTCGTCGGCAACTCCGCGCACGGGCTGCATCCGGTTGCGGCACAGGGATTCAATCTCGGCATGCGCGACGTTGCGGCGCTGTGCGATTGTATTGCGGATGCCCGCGGCGCCGAGCCGTCAGCAGATCTCGGCGACCCCGACCTGCTCGCGCGCTATGCGCAATGGCGCCGGGACGACCAGGGCAGGCTGGTGCGTCTCACGGACGGAATCGTGCGGCTGTTCGGCAGCTCGAGCCCGCCACTCAGGGCCGCACGCAACATCGGCATGCTCGGCTTCGACCTTATTCCCGGCGTTCGTTCGCTTTTTGCAAAGCACATGATGGGCCTCGCCGGCCGATTGCCGCGGCTGTCGCGCGGCGTGCCGCTCAAATGAAAAAGCGCTACGACGTCGTTGTCGTGGGAGGCGGTATGACCGGCCTGGCGGTCGCCGCGTTGCTGGCGCGCGGAAAGGTCGCCGAGGCGCTGCGGGTGACCGTGATCGATGCGGCGCCGCGGCCGCAGTTCGATCCCGACGAGGATATCGGGCTGCGGGTGTCGGCGATCGCGACGGGTTCCGCGGAGATTCTCGATGCCCTCGGCGCGTGGGACCCGGTGGCCGGCACGCGTGCGTGCCCGTACGAGCACATGCGCGTGTGGGACGGCGCCGACGACCCCGAGGGACCGTCCACGCTGCGCTTCGACGCCGACGAGTTCGCCGTTCCGCAGCTCGGCTTCATCGTCGAGAACCTGCTGATCCAGGACGCCGTGTTGAAGATCCTCGATCGAGCGGACGTCAACCTGCGTTTCGAATCGCCGATCCGGACGATCGAGAGGACGGGCGATGGCTACCGGGTGCGGTTCGAAGACGGCCGCGAGCTGGATGCCGACCTCCTGATCGGTGCCGACGGGGCAAGGTCACTCGTGCGCGAAACGGCCGCTATTGCCGTAATGAGACGGCCGTACGCCCAAACCGCGTTCGTTACCCACCTGCACCCCGAACAGCCGCACGGCGCGACGGCGCGGCAGCGGTTTTTGCCGGAGGGGCCGCTGGGGATGTTGCCGCTGGCCGACGGCCGCATATCGGTGGTCTGGTCGACGACGCACGAAACGGCCCGGCACGCAATGACTGCGAGCGACGACGAGCTGGGCGCGATGCTCACCGACGCCTCGGACGATGTGCTCGGCGAGCTGACGGCGCCCGGCCCGCGCGGCACGTTCCCGCTCTGTGCGCAGCACGCCAGGAATTATGTCCTGCCACGTCTTGCCCTGATCGGCGATGCAGCGCATGCTGTACATCCGCTGGCGGGGCAGGGCGCCAATCTGGGCCTGGCTGACGCCAGCACTTTGTCCGCGGTGATAGAAGAAGCAATCAGAAAGGGTGAACACCCGGGGGACAGGCCTGTACTCAGGCGTTACGAACGAGCCCGCAAGGGCGCCAATGCGACAATGCTGCACCTGATGACCGCGCTGAACCAGCTGTTCGCGGCAGGTTCGCCAACGCTCGGTGAGTTGCGCCGCGCCGGCATGCGGCTGTTCAATATCAGCGGGCCGCTGCGCGAGCGTGCGGTCAGAATCGCACTCGGTGCCGGGCGCCACTAGCAGGCCCTTATAGGTTGGAGATCTTATGACGCAGCGATATGTGTTGGTACTTGCCGTGCTGCTGACGCTCGTCGGGCTTTCCATGTTCGTCTACAAGTGGCAGGTGCTCAGTTTTCCGCTGTCCGAAAACCAGGAGTTCTCCGTCTGGACGATCGAGTCCGCGATCAGTTTCGACTCCGGCCCGGGTTCCATCAAGGTCAACCTGCACATTCCCACGCTGACACCCGGTTTCCGGACGCTCAACGAGAATTCGGTGTCACGCGGCTACGGTTTCAGCGTCAACTATGGCAGCGGCGGGCGTGAGGCCCAGTGGGCGATACGTCGCGCGGACGGGCGGCAGACGATTTATTACCGCATATCGGTGTTCGAGGATGCCGGCAGCGAGCAGGCGGACACGACGCCGCCATTTCCGCCACCGCCGGCGATCAACGAGCCGTTCAGGACGGCCGTCGACGTCATCGTCGCGGAAGTGCGCGAGCATTCGGCCGATACGACTTCGTTTACTACCGAACTGCTGCGGCGCCTGAACGACCCTTCGCCGGACCCCAACGTCGAGCTCCTGATGTCGGAAGTCGGGAGCGAGGAGGATTTCGTGGACATTGCTACGAGGATGCTAGCCGTCGCTCGCATACCGGCACGCATGGTCCGCGGCTTCGAACTCAGCGGGCGCCAGCGGAACGCGGATCTCGAGCCGTGGCTGGAGATCCACGATGGCGACCGCTGGCGCTTTTTCAATCCAAGCACCGGCGAAGAGAATCTTCCTGACAGGTTTTTTATATGGTGGCGCGGTAACGAACAGCTCATCAATGTCGACGGCGGCAGCAACGTCGAAGTCGATTTTGCGGTGCAGGAGGCTCATCTCGACGCCGTGGCCATAGCGAAGTCGCAGGCGGCGAAGTCCGGCGCCACGATGTTCGACTTTTCCCTTTACAGCCTGCCGATCCAGACACAGGCCGTGTACGCGGTGTTGTTGATGATCCCGATTGGCGCACTCGTGATGGTCGTCATGCGCAATATCGTCGGCATCGACGCCTTCGGCACCTTCATGCCGGTACTGATCGCGCTCGCCTTCCGCGAGACGAAACTGGTGTGGGGCATCGTGTTGTTTTCGGTCCTGATTGCCCTGGGCCTCAGCATCCGATTCCTGCTGGAACGCCTGCGCCTGTTGCTTGTTCCGCGGCTGAGCGCCGTGCTGATCGTCGTGGTCCTGCTCATGCTCATGATCAGTCTCGTGTCTCACAAGATGGGCATGGAGACGGGCTTGTCGGTGGCGCTGTTCCCGATGGTCATCATCGCCATGACCATCGAGCGCATGTCCGTCGTGTGGGAAGAGCGCGGGCCCGCCGACGCAATGCGTGCCGGAGCCGGCAGCCTTCTCGTCGCCACCATTGCGTATATTTTCATGGGCCTCGGCTGGCTGGAACACCTCATTTTCACGTTTCCGGAGCTGTTGTTGATCGTGCTTGCACTGGTCCTGCTCGCGGGGCGTTATACTGGCTACCGACTGCTCGAACTCGGCCGCTTCAAGGCCCTGATCAACAACTGATGTTTGCAACAGCCAGAAAAATGCGCGAGGCCGGTGTACTGGGCCTCAACGAGCGCAATGCGGAATTCATCATGCGCCTGAACCCGAGGCGGCTGTATCCGCGTGTCGACGACAAGGCACTGACCAAGCAGCTGGCACTGGAAGCCGGTATGGCGGTGCCCGACCTGTACGGCATCATCGACAACCAGGGCGACGTCCGGCGCTTCGCCGAGATCGTGGCCGATCACGACAGCTTCGTGATCAAGCCCGCGCAGGGGAGCGGCGGCGACGGAATACTGGTCATCACCGGGCGCAGCAAGCGCAAGCGCGACACCTTCAGGCGTTCCAGCGGCTTGTTGATCACGGAAGTGGAAATCGCGCATCACCTGTCGAACATCGTGAGCGGCCAGTACAGCCTGAGCGGAAATACGGACAAGGCGCTGATCGAGTACTGCGTGCACTTCGACCCGATTTTCGCCGAAGTCAGCTACCAGGGCGTGCCGGATATCCGCGTCATCGTCTACCGCGGATACCCGGCGATGGCGATGGTCCGGCTGCCGACGCGCGCCTCGGACGGCAAGGCGAACCTGCACCAGGGTGCCGTCGGTGCGGGCGTGGATATCGCGCTGGGCGAGACACTGGACGGGGTGCTCCAGAACGAAACCGTCGACGACCATCCCGATACCGGCGCATTGATCGCAGGTCTCAAGATCCCGCAGTGGGATTTCATCCTGGAGTCGGCTGCCCGCGGCTACGAGGTCAGCGGACTCGGCTACCTCGGCGTCGACATGGTCATCGACCGGGATCGCGGCCCGCTGATGCTGGAAATGAATGCGCGGCCCGGGCTGAACATCCAGATTGCGAATGGCATCGGGCTGACTTCGCGCGTCCGGCGCATCGACGAAATCTACGATGCAGAAGCGACGCCTGCCGAGCGCGCGGCAATCGCCCGCCGGGAGTTTTCGGCCCACCGTCAGCTGAAGATGCTCTGACGGTTCCCGGTCGCATTTCGTCAATGGCCGAAAAGTCCCGCAAAAAAGAACGGCTGACGCTGGGCTGGCGTGAGTACGTGGATCTGCCTGCGCTCGGCCTGGAGAAGATCAAGGCGAAAGTCGACACGGGCGCGCGGACGTCGGCCTTGCACGCATTCGAGGTGCGCCAGTTCGACGCCGATGGCCGGCGCTACGTGGAATTCAAAATGCATCCGCGCCAGCGCGACAACCAGACCGTCGTCGTATGCCAGGCGGAGGTCATCGACGAACGCGTCGTGCGCGACTCCGGCGGGCACGCGGAGAAACGCTGGGTAATCGAGACACCCGTGGCCATCGGCGGCGGCAGCTGGCCGATCGAAATTACCCTGACCGCCCGGGACGACATGCTGTTTCGCATGTTGCTCGGCCGTACCGCGATCAGGAAGCGAGCCGTCGTGGACCCGGCGCGGTCGTATCTTGTCGGCGAGAAGCCGGAAGAGAGTTGAAGCAGTGACGAAGAATCCCTCGATCAAGGTCGGTACCGCGACCGTCAACGCCGGTGAGCGGGCGACGGTGCGCCTGCCCGTGGCCGACCTGTACACGGGCACCTCGCTGTCGATGCCGGTGCACGTCGTTTGCGGGCGCCGCGAAGGGCCGGTTCTCTTCGTCTCGGCGGCGATCCACGGCGACGAACTCAACGGCGTGGAGATCATTCGCCGCCTGCTGAAGCGCAAGGCGCTGTCGTCGATGCGCGGTACCTTGCTCGCCGTACCGATCGTCAATGTTCACGGGTTCCTCGACCAGTCGCGCTATCTCCCGGACCGGCGTGATCTGAATCGATCGTTTCCGGGCAGCCGTAAAGGGTCCGTGGCAGCACGCATGGCATATACGTTCATGCACGAAATCGTCGACAAGGCGGACTTCGGCATCGACCTGCATACCGGCGCCATCAATCGTGCCAACCTGCCGCAGATTCGCGGTAACCTGGATGACGAAGCAACCTTGCAGCTTGCGAAAGCATTCGGGGCACCGGTTATCGTGAATTCGAACGTGCGCGACGGTTCCCTCCGCCAGTGCGCGGCGGACAAGGGCATGCCCATGCTGATCTACGAGGCGGGCGAGGCACTGCGCTTCGACGAACTGTCCATCCGCGCCGGCCTGCGCGGCACATTGAATGCAATGCGCCACATCGGCATGTTACCGTTGAGCAAGAAAACCAGGCCGGTCTCGCCCGTCCTGGCGGATTCGACGAGCTGGGTCAGGGCGCCCGAAAGCGGCATTGTGATTCCGAGAGTCGAGCTGGGCTCCCGCGTAACCGAGGGCGAGACACTCGCCGTAATTGGCGATCCGGTCAGTGACGAAGAAGCGCTGGTAGAGGCGCCGTTCGACGGCATCATTATCGGTCAAAGCAAGCTTCCTCTGGCGCACGAAGGCGATGCGCTGTTCAATGTCGCAGCTTTCAAGAGCGTGTCACACGCTGAAAACAGGGTGGAGGAATTCGCCGCTGTGCATGGCGCCTGATCCGTTCCGAAAACCACCGGGAATCTGATATGAAACTGGGAATTCTCTCGACCAACCGCAACCTGTACTCCACGCGCCGCCTTGTAGAAGCCGGCGAGGAGCGGGGGCACGACGTTCGGGTTATCAACCACAAGCGCTGCTACATGAATATCGTGAGCCACAATCCGCAGATTCACTACAACGGTGAGCCGGTCAGGAGCATCGACGCCATCATTCCGAGGATTGGCGCATCGGTTTCGTTCTACGGCACTGCCGTCGTCCGGCAATTCGAGATGATGGGTGTGTACTCGGTCAACGAGTCGGTCGCGTTAACGCGGTCGCGTGACAAGCTGCGCGCGTCGCAGCTGCTTTCGCGGAAGGGTATCGGCCTGCCGGTGACCGGGTTTGCGAACGCGCCCGGGGATACGGACGACCTGCTGAAACTGGTCGGCGGAGCACCCGTGGTCATCAAGCTTCTCGAGGGAACACAGGGAGTGGGCGTTGTTCTCGCTGAAACCGATAAGGCGGCCGAGAGCGTCATCGAGGCGTTTCGGGGCCTGAAAGCCAACTTCATCGTCCAGGAGTACATCAAGGAGGCCGGCGGCGCGGACCTCCGGTGTTTCGTCATCGGCGACAAGGTGGTTGCGTCGATGATGCGCCAGGGCAAGGAGGGCGAGTTTCGCTCCAACCTGCACCGAGGGGGCACGGCGAAGCTCGTCAAGATCACGCCCGAAGAGCGTTCGACGGCGGTTCGTTCCGCCAAGGCGATGGGCCTGAACGTTGCCGGCGTCGACCTGTTGCGGTCGAATCACGGACCGGTGGTGATGGAGGTCAATTCCAGTCCGGGCCTCGAGGGTATCGAGGCCGCGACCAAAAAGGACGTGGCAGGCATGATCATCGATTTCATCGAGAAAAATGCCCGCCACGGAAAAACCCGGACCCGGGGCCGCGGGTAAAGAAACCCGTTCCTAGTGCCCTGCGCCTATGCCCGCATAGGAATCGAATTCTCGTTCGTCGTAATCGTCGTAATCGTCCAGATCGTCGAAATCGTCGTCGTAGTCGTCGAAATCATCGTAATCGTCGTCGTTGTCGAACTGCCCCTTGTGCCTGGGGCCGTGGGACTTGCGACTGGCGAAACGCGATTCCTCGAGACGTTGTTCGCGCAACAGGCGCGCGACGGACGGGCTGTCAGCGAAATCGAACTCGTCGAAGTCATCGAATAACGGACGCATGGCAAACTCCTCCTGGCATGGGGTCATGCATTCCCCGAGGAAAATTATGTGTGATTTTAGTTCGATGTCAAGTATCTTGACGTCAAAATTTATACCCGGAAAGCCTTATGGAAAAAGACCCGATTGACGAGATCCTGGATCAGTGGTCCGAGGAGCGGCCGGACCTGGATACCGCGAGCCTGGGCGTGGTGATTCGCGTGATGACCCTCTACCGCTCATTGAGGAGAGAGGCGACCCTCGCGCTGGAGCCGCTCGACCTCGAACTCTGGGAATACGACGTCCTTTCCGCCCTGCGCCGCCAGGGCGAGCCGTACGCCTTATCGGCCACGCGGCTGGCGCGGGAGACGGACCTGAGCAGCGGGGCCATGACGAACCGCATCGACCGGCTGGAAACGCGCGGTCTCGTCCGGCGCAGGCCGGACAGCAGCGACCGCCGCGGCGTAAACGTCTCGCTGACGGCAAAAGGCAGGAAGCTGATCGACAGGGCGATCCAGCACCGCCTGGACTCCGCCCGCGACAGCCTGCGGGATTTGAGCCCGACTCAGCAGCGCGATCTCGCGCGCCTGCTGCGCATCGCGGTGCTGGCGGCGCCCGACGCGGGCTAGTTCGCCGTTCGCGCGGCTTGCTGCGCCGCGATCCAGGCGTCCATCCGCTGCTGCAGGATGTCGAGCGGCAGTGCGCCGGCGCCGAGCAGGGCGTCATGGAAATCCCGCACGTCGAAGTCGTCGCCGAGGGCGGCTTCGGCGCTGGCGCGCAACGAGAGGATTTTTAGCTGCCCGATCTTGTAGGCCAGCGCCTGGCCGGGCATCACGATGTAGCGGTCGATCTCGTTGACGATATCGTGCTCGGTCTTCGCCGCGTTGTCCTTGAAGAAGTCGATTGCCTGCTGGCGCGTCCAGCCCTTGTAATGAATACCGGTGTCGACGACGAGCCTCACGGCTCGCCACATGTCGTAGGTCAGGGCGCCGAATCGCGAGTACGGGTCCTTGTAGAGGCCGAGATCGTAGCCGAGGCTTTCGCTGTAGAGGCCCCAGCCTTCCACGAAGGCCGTGAAGCCGGAGTAACGGCGAAAATCCGGCATGTCGCCGAGTTCCTGCTGTAACGCGAGCTGCAGGTGATGCCCGGGCATGGCCTCGTGGACCGACAGCACCTCGATCTCGTACTTCGGCCGTACCTCGGGCCTGTACAGATTAACCCAGTAGATGCCGGCGCGGCTGCCGTCGGCGGCGGGCCGCGAGTAATAGGCCGTCGTCGTGTCCGGCGCGATCGCGTCGGGGATCGGCTTGACGCCGTACGGCATGCGCGGCAACGTGCCGAACAGCTTCACGAGCTCGGGGTCGATACGCTTGCTGGTCGCGAGGTACGCCTCGTACAGGTCGTCCGGATTGTCGTAATAGAACTGCGGGTCGGTTCGCAGGAAGGCCAGGAAGTCCTGGAAATCGCCCTCGAACTCCAGTTCGTCGATGATCTGCTGCATTTCCCCGCGGATGCGCTTGACCTCTTCGAGGCCGATGCGGTGGATCTCGTCCGGCGTCATGGGCGTCGTCGTGAACTGCCGGGCAAGGAATTCATACCAGGCACTGCCGTTGGGCAGGCTCGATAATCCGACGCTCTCGCGTGTCGCCGGCAGGTAGGTCTTCTCGAAGTAGCGCGCGAGCTTCCGGTACGCGGGGACCACGGTCTCTTCGATCGTGTCAATCGCGGCTGCGCGCAGGCGCTCCTGTTCTCTTGCACTGATTGCGTCCGGCATCGACTCGAACGTGCGGTAGAACGGACTGTCGGCGCCGTCCTCGACCAGCTGCACGGCGATCTGGTCCGGAATGCGTTCCATGAGAACGCGCGGCAGCACGAAGCCTTTGTCGATACCGCGATTCGCGACCTCGATGGTCTGCTCGACGACGGTGTCGATCTTCTCCAGGCGTGCGAGCCAGTCCTCGAAGTCGGCGGCGGTTGCGAAGCGGAGATAGTTCGCCTGGCTGTCGAGATTCTGCACCCCGCCGCGCTGGCTGAAGGGCATCAGGTAGCCGTTGAACTGGTGTGAATCCACGTCCTGCTGCAGGTCGCGCCGGAAGAGTTCGTAATTGAGCTGGTCGGCGTCCGACAGCGCCGTTTTGTCGATTGCATACACGCGGCGCAGGAATTCCCGTCTCTTCAGATGGCGACGCTGGATTGCGTCGAGGCTTCGGTCGCGCCATTCGGTGTTGTAGCGCCGGTCGCCTGCGCGCGACGCCACCATCGGATTCTCCGCCAGGTACCACTCCCATGCTTCGTCGAGGAGCGCGTGAAAGTCCTCGTCAGCGCCTGCAAGCGCGCATGGCGATGCAAGTACAGCCGCGGCGATCGCCAGTAAAATCCGTGTTCTCATCGTCGACTCCGGCACAAACGGAGGCCCATGTTACCCGCACCGGCGTCGCTGGCAACCGGCATCGCCATTGGCTATGATTGCGGGCACTAATCAATAGCGTTCACAGAAGAGACTCCGCTGATAGCGGGGCGCCGAAGGCGCAACACGCCCGGAAACGCTCAGGCAGAAGGACTGTGCCCGCTGATTAGCTCTGGAGAGCGGCTAGACAAGCCCACCGAAGGGGTAAGTGATTGTTTCTCTTGATGAGACATCATTGATCTCTCAGGTTTTTGAGGACAGAGGGGCGGCAGGTCGTGAGGCCTGCCGCCCTGTTTATTATGCTCTGGAGCCGAAATGACCCGAAAAACGCCACTCTTTCACCAGCACGTCGCATCCGGCGCCCGCATTGTCGATTTCGGCGGCTGGGACATGCCGCTGCACTACGGCTCGCAGAAAGAGGAGCATCACGCGGTGCGCCAGCATGCCGGCGTGTTCGACGTATCGCACATGACGATCGTGGACCTCGCAGGCGAACGGGCGCGCGACTACCTGCGCCACCTCCTCGCGAACGACGTGGCCAAACTGTCGGTGAGCGGCAAGGCGCTCTACACCTGCATGCTCAACGAGCAGGGCGGTGTCATCGACGACCTCATCGTCTACTACCTCGACGACACGCACTACCGGCTGGTGGTGAACGCCGCCACCCGCGAAAAAGACCTCGCCTGGCTCCGTAAACAGGCGGGGGACTTCGACGTCAAGGTGAGCGAGCGAGCGGAACTGGCCATGCTCGCGGTCCAGGGCCCGAAGGCCCGCGAGCTGGCCGCGCCGAGCATCGATACAGAGTTTCGTGACGCCGCGCTGGCATTGAAGCCGTTTCACGGCATGGACGCCGGGGAGTGGTTCGTCGCGCGCACGGGCTACACCGGCGAGGACGGCTGGGAAATCGTCGTGCCCGCGGCGGAGGCACCGAAGCTCTGGGATCGGCTGCTCGCGGCCGGCGTACGTCCCTGCGGGCTGGGCGCTCGTGACACGCTGCGGCTGGAGGCCGCGATGAATCTCTACGGCAACGACATGGACGAAACCGTGTCGCCGCTGGAGTCTGGCCTGGGCTGGACCGTTGCGTGGGAGCCGGCGGACCGGGATTTCATCGGGCGCGCCGCGCTCGAGAAGCAGCGCGAAGAAGGCGGTACGCGCCGGTTCGTCGGCCTGTTGCTCGAAGACAAGGGCGTGCTGCGCGATCACCAGCGCGTCGTCGTCGATGGTGTCGGCGAGGGCGAGATTACGTCGGGCGGTTTCTCGCCCACCATCGGCCGTTCCATCGCCCTGGCGCGGCTCCCGGCCGGCGACTACGAGCGGGCGCAAGTGGATATCCGCGGAAAGCTCCTGGATGTGCGTATCGTGAAGACGCCGTTCGTCCGCAACGGACAAGTTCGCATCGACGTGTGACATCGGTGCACCTGAAGACAAGACAAACAACAGGGGAGAATGAGTGATGAGCGAATTGCCCGGAGACCTGCAGTACACCAGCGATCATGAATGGCTGCGGCGCGAGGAAGACGGCACGGTCACGATCGGTATCACGGATCACGCGCAGTCGGCGCTTGGCGACCTCGTGTACGTCGAACTGCCGGAGGTCAACCAGGAAGTCGAGGCCGGCAACGACATGGCCGTCGTCGAATCCGTGAAGGCGGCGTCCGACGTGTACGCGCCCATCGGCGGGACGGTGGTCGCGGTCAACGATGCCCTGTCGGACGATCCTGAAGCCATCAACAACGATCCCTACGGCGACGGCTGGATCGTCAGGCTGGAACCGTCCGGCGACGAGGGTGAACTGCTTTCGCCGGACGCCTACCAGGCGCTGCTCGACGACATAGACAGCTGACAAGGTAACAGCATGCCATTCATACCTCACACCGACGACGACACCCGGGAAATGCTCGACGCCATCGGCGCGAAGAGCATCGACGAGTTGTTCGACGAAATTCCCAAGGAACTGATGATCGAATCGCTCGAGGGCGTTCCCGAGGCCATGAGCGAGATGGAAGTCACGCGCATGATGCGCGACCGGGCCGCGATGGACGGGGCGCCGCTGTGTTTCATCGGCGCGGGTGCCTACGAGCATCACATTCCGCAGGCGGTGTGGGACATCGCAACGCGCGGCGAGTATTACAGCGCGTATACGCCGTACCAGGCGGAAGCCAGCCAGGGCACGCTGCAGACCATTTACGAATACCAGTCGATGATCACGGAGCTTACCGGGCTCGACGTGAGCAATGCCTCGCTGTACGACGGCGCGTCGGGACTGGCGGAGGCGGCGTTGATGGCGGTGCGCAGCAACCGCAAGGCCAAATCGCGACAGGTGCTGCTGGCGCCGGGCGTCAGCCCGACGTACCGCAAAGTGGCGGCGGCGATTGCAGGCAGCCAGGGACTGACGTTCGACTACCTGCCGATGGACACAGCGACGGGCAACCTGCAGTTCGACGGGCTGGACGACGATGCCGACCCGGTCGCGGTGGTCATCCAGCAGCCGAGCTTCCTCGGCACGCTGGAGGACGTCGACCGGCTGACCGACTGGGCTCACGCGCGCGGCGCATACGTGATTGCCGTTGCCAACCCCACATCGCTCGCGGTGCTGAAAGCGCCGGGCCACTGGGGCGAGCAGGGCGCGGATATCGCCTGCGGCGACGGGCAGCCGCTCGGCGTGCCGTTGTCGTCAGGCGGCCCCTATTTCGGCTACATGACCTGCAAGCAACAGCACGTGCGCCAGATGCCGGGACGCATCATCGGTCGCACTACCGACCTCGAAGGGAAGCCGGGGTTCACGCTGACCCTGCAGGCGCGCGAGCAGCACATCCGCCGCTCGAAGGCCACGTCCAATATCTGCACCAACCAGGGACTGATGGTAACGGCCGCCACCATTTACATGTCGCTTCTCGGCAGCGACGGGCTGGCTGCCGTCGCGAAACAGTCGGCATACAACACGGCGCGCCTTGCCGACGGCCTTACCGCCATAGACGGCATCGAGCGCCTGTTCGACGGGCCGGCCTTCCACGAGATTGCGCTGAAACTGGACCGGCCCGTCGCGCCGGTCCTCGAAGCGCTCGCAGCCAGGAATATCCTTGGCGGGTACGACCTCGGCGAGGACTTCCAGGACCTCGGCAACGCGCTGCTCGTGTGCGCAACGGAGACCAAGACCGAGGCGGATATCGACGCCTACGTCGAGGCCATGCGCGACATCTTTTCGGCGGCGGACTGAGGGGGCGGAGAGGACGCCGTGGCGACGATCACCTACGACAACGGAAGCTACCGTACGCGCGGTGACCTGCCGGTGGTCGGCAGCCACGCGCCGGAGATCCGGCTGGTCGATACGCGGCTGAAGAACACGACGCTCGCTGACTGGATAGGCAAGCGCAAGATCATGAATATTTTCGTCCGCATCGACACGCCCGTGTGCGCGAAGTCGGTCATCGAGTTTGACCGGCTGGTTGCGGAACACGAGGACGTCGCCGCGCTGATGATCTCCTACGACCTGCCATTCGCCCATGCGAGATTCAAAAAAGAGCACGGGCTGAAAAACGTAATCGGCCTGTCGGCGATCCGGCACGCCGGTTTCGGCGAGAACTACGGTGTCGAGATTGTCGAGGGCCCGCTGGCCGGCATGTTCTGTCGCGGCATCGTCGTAATCGACGAAAACAACACGGTCGTTCATACGCAGCAGCTCAAGGACATCGCAACCGAACCGGATTACGAAGCCGCATTCCGCGCGCTCGGTATCACGGTGTCCGAAGACTGAGGAATACGAGATACATGGAAAACTACCCGGACACGCTGATCTTCGAGAAATCCCGCAACGGGCGGCGCGCGTTCGCGCAGGCCCCGGATACGGCTGCGGAACTCGACATCCCCGAGGCTTACCTGCGGTCGGACCGGCCGCGGCTGCCGGAGGCCTCCGAGCTGCAGGTCGTGCGGCATTTCACGCGGCTCTCGCAGAAGAACTTCTCCATCGACACGCAGTTCTATCCGCTCGGCTCCTGCACGATGAAATACAACCCGCGCGTCTGTAATTCACTGGCGCTGCTACCGGGCTTCGCCGGGCGCCATCCGCTGGGCCCCGCGAGCCACGGCCAGGGTTTCCTGACCTGCATGTACGAACTGCAGGAGATGCTCAAGGCTGTCACCGGCATGCAGGGGGTATCCCTCACGCCGATGGCCGGCGCCCAGGGCGAGCTGACGGGCGTCGCGATGATAATGGCGTACCACAAGGCGCGCGGCGACCTGGAGCGAAACGAGATCATCGTGCCGGACGCGGCGCACGGCACCAACCCGGCGACGGCGACAATGCTCGGCTGCGTGGCCAAAGAGATCCCGACCGGCCCCGACGGCGACGTCGATATCGAAGCGCTCAAAGCCGAGGTCAGCGAGAAAACGGCCGGCATCATGCTCACGAATCCGTCGACGCTCGGCGTTTTCGAGCGCGACATTATCCAGGTGGACGACATCGTCCGCGACGCGGGCGGCCTGCTGTACTACGACGGCGCCAACCTGAACGCGATTCTCGGCAAGGTTCGGCCCGGCGACATGGGCTTCGACGTCATCCACATGAACCTGCACAAGACGTTCTCGACGCCGCACGGCGGAGGCGGTCCTGGCTCCGGCGCCGTGGGCGTGGCCGAACGGCTGTTGCCCTTCATGCCGGTGCCGATCGTCGGCAAGCAGGAGGTCGATGGGGAAACGGTATACGACTGGCTCACGGAGAAGGACCTGCCGCAGACCATCGGCCGGTTGTCCGGATTCATGGGCAACGCCGGGGTCCTGCTGCGCGCCTACGTCTATATGCGCCTCGTCGGCCGCGACGGCATGCGGCGTATCGCCGAATACGCGACGCTGAACGCGAATTACCTGCAGGCCCGGCTTCGCGACGCGGGATTCGAGCTCGCTTTCCCCGAGCGCAGGGCAAGCCATGAGTTCATCGTCACGTTGAAGCGCGAGGCCAAGGAGTACCAGCTGTCGGCGATGGATATCGCCAAGGCGCTTCTCGACTACAACTTTCACGCCCCGACGACTTATTTCCCGCTGCTCGTGCCGGAGTGCCTGCTGATCGAGCCCACGGAAACCGAGAGCAAGGAAACGCTCGATAATTTCGTGGCCGCGATGGTCGATATCGTGACCCGTGCCCGCGAGAACGGGGACTCGTTCAAGGAAGCGCCGTTCAACACGCCGGTGCGGCGGCTCGACGACGTCAAGGCCGCGCGCCAGCTGGATGTCCGCTACGATCCGGAATCGTAGGCGCGCCGCCACGCCGCAGGAGCGGTTCCCGAACCGCGGCGGATGGTCGAAATTTGGAACCGGTCGGCGCCTGTCGAGTCTCTAAATACTCTACAATTCGTGCTCGCACCAGGAGCCCTATGAACACAACCAGGACATTGGCGGCGTTGCTCGCTGTTGCTGTCTCGCTGCCCGCAATGGCAGCCGATGACACGGCATGGTCGAATACGCTCGAGCGTATTTCTTCCGGCGTCGTATCGATCCGGGTCGACAGCACCCGCGCATTCGACACCGAATGGAATTCCTCGACGCAGGCAACCGGGTTCGTCGTGGACGCCGAGCGCGGCCTGATCCTCACCAATCGCCACGTCGTGACCCCCGGGCCGGTCGTGGCCGAAGCGGTATTCCGCAACAACGAGGAAGTCCGGCTGACCCCTGTCTACCGGGATCCCGTGCACGACTTCGGCTTTTTCCGTTACGATCCCGACGACCTGCGTTACATCGAGCCGGCGGAGCTGCCGCTGCGTTCGGACGGCGCCGGCATCGGGCGCGAGATTCGCGTGATCGGCAACGACGCGGGCGAACAGTTGTCGATCCTCGCCGGGACGATAGCGCGCCTCGACCGCCAGGCCCCCGATTACGGCCGCGGCAAGTACAACGATTTCAACACGTTTTACCTGCAGGCCGCGTCCGGCACCTCGGGCGGCTCGTCGGGCTCGCCCGTCGTCAATATCGAGGGCGAGGTCGTGGCGTTGAATGCGGGCGCCAATAATTCCGCGGCCAGCAGCTTCTTCCTGCCGCTCGACCGCATCGAACGCGCTCTGTCGCTGATCCAGCAGGGCGAGCCGGTAACGCGCGGCACGCTGCAGACGATGTTCCAGAGCAAGGCTTATGACGAACTCGGCCGTCTCGGGCTGACCGAGGAATCGGAACGGCTCGTGCGTGCGACGTTTCCCGAGCAGACCGGGATGCTGGTTGTCGAGCAGGTGATTCCCGATTCGCCCGCAGACGGCAAGCTCGAGCCGGGCGATATCCTGTTGCGTATCAACGGCGAGCTGATTACCGAGTTCGTGCCGCTCGCCGCGATGCTCGACGACAATGTGGGCGAGGAGATCGAGGTCGAGTTGGAGCGCGGCGGCGAATCCGTGAGGCATACGCTCACCGTTACCGACCTTCACGCGATCTCGCCGGCGGAGTTCATCGAGTTCGGCGACGCGATCGTCAACAACCTGTCCTACCAGCAATCGCGGCACTACAACCTGCCGGTTAGCGGCGTGTACGTCGCCAATCCGGGCTACCTGCTGTCGAAAGCCGCGGTGCCGCGCGGAGCCGTGATCACGCAGCTCGGCAGTGACGACATCGACGATCTCGACGATTTCGAGAAGGCGCTCGACAAGCTGGCAACCGGCGACAGCGCGCCGCTTCGTTACGTAACGATCGACAATCCGCGGAGCGTCGTCGTCCGCACCTTCGACATGGACCGGGTGTGGTTCCCGGTGCGCCGCTGCGCCCGCGACGATGCGACCGGCGTGTGGCCCTGCCACGACCTGTCCGAGGGCCCGGCGCCCGCAGACCCTGTTGTCGGCAGCACCCGCTTCAACCGCTACGACGATCCGCGTGCGCGGGCAATCGCGCCATCGCTGGTCGTTGTCACGTTCGATCTTCCTTATACGGTGTCGGGCGTTTCCGACCGGCACTATTACGGCACCGGCCTTGTTGTCGATACCGAGCGCGGTTACGTGGTCGTCGATCGCAACACGGTGCCCGTGGCGATCGGCGATGTCTCGGTGACGTTCGCCGGCTCTCTCGAAGTCGATGCGAAAGTGGTGCAGCTGCACCCACTGCATAATCTCGCCATCGTCGCTTACGATCCCGAGACGATCGGCGACACGCCCGTAAAAGCCGCGACCTTCAACACGAAACCGTTGCAGCCCGGCGACCCGGTCTGGGTGGTGGGCATGAAGGCGGACCACCAGCTCGTTCACCAGGAAAGCACCGTGGCGTCCGTCGATCCGCTGGTCCTGCCGCTGTCGCGCACGCTGCAGTTCAGGGATTCGAACATCGAGGGCGTCGACCTGGTTAACGCGCCGCGGGAACTCGACGGCGTGCTCGTCGACAAGCGCGGACGTGTGGCGGCGATGTGGTCGAGTTTCCCGATGCCGTCCGGCGGTGATGCCGCGCAGTTCAACCGCGGTATTGGCGCCGACCTCGTTGCGGAGTTCGTCGACACCGTGCGCGACGGCCGGCCGTTCTATTCGCTGGAAGCCGAGTTCGTGTACGCACCGCTGTTCGCGGCCCGCAATATGGGCGTCGACGAGAAGTGGCTTAAGCGGCTGGAAGCGAACAACCCGCTGCACCGCCGCGCGCTGTCCATCACGCGGCTGGTTGCGGGTACGCCCGCGGAAAAGAAACTGCAGAACGGCGACATGATCCTGGCCGTCGATGGCGACGTCGTGACGTCGTTTCGGGGGCTCGAGAAAGCGGTGCAGAAACCCGAGGTCACCGTAACCGTGTGGCGCAACGGCAAGGCCCTGGATGTCGACGTCGAGACCACGGCGCTCGATGGGCGCGGCATCGATCATGCCGTGTCCTGGGCGGGTGCGCTCCTGCAGGACCCGCACCGGCCGATGGCCGCGCAGCGCGGCATCGAGCCGTACGGCGTGTACGTCGCGTTTTTCAGTTACGGTTCGCCCGCGACGCGCTACGGTTTGTGGGCAGGACGCCGCGTTGTCGAGATCGACGAGACGCCGACGCCCGACCTGGAAGCCTTCGTGGACGTTATCGCGGACAAGAAGGATCACGAGTCGATACGCGTGAAGACGGTGACCTGGAATGGTGCCGTCGAAGTGATTACGCTGAAGCTGGATAACCAGTACTGGCCCGCCTATGAAATCCGGCGTACCGAAAATGGCTGGGTGCGTTCCGATATCGGGTAAATCGCGTCGTAGCCTGACCTTGCTGGCGCTGCTCGCCTGCGTGTGCTCCAGTGCGGCCTCGGCCCAGGCGCTCTACAAGTATCGCGGCGACGATGGCGAGTGGATCTACTCGGACCGCCCGCCGGATGACGGCAAAACCGTCGTCGAAGTTCGCAGCCTGACGCCGACGTCGCCGAAGTCGGGCGTCAGCATCGATTACGAGTCCGATGTCGATACGGTCCGGCTCGTTGCCACGAACGAGTATTTTGCGCCCGTCGAACTCGCGCTGCGGTTTGACACGATCAGCGGCCTGGAGTATCCGCATCCCGACGATCCCCTGCGCTGGGTGTTGCCGCCGCGCAGTGCGATGCCGCTCGTGCGCCTCGGCCGGCTCGACGGCGCGGTGCGGCCGTCACTCGAATACCGCTACGAGTACATGATTGGTGATCCGCAGGCGCAGCACCGGCCGGCGGAGCCATATCGCGCGCCATTCGCGGTTTCGAGCGGGCACAGGATCAGCCAGGCGTACCCGGATACGATCACGCACAACACGCGGGATTCGCAGAACGCGGTCGATATCCAGATGCCAGTGGGAACGGACGTTTTTGCCGCGCGCGGCGGCGTCGTTTTCGACGTGGCCGCACAGAACTTCAAGGGCGGGGCGGACGCGTCGAACATGTCATTGGCGAACGTCGTGCGCATTCTGCACGACGACGGTACCTACGCGATCTACGCGCACCTCAACTGGAACTCGATACGGGTGCGCGTCGGCGACGTGGTGGAACGCGGCGAGTACATCGCCGATTCCGGCAACACCGGGTACTCGAGCGGACCGCACCTGCATTTCGTCGTGGTCCGGAACACCGGTATGGCGATGCAGTCGGTGCCGGTGACATTTGCGGGCGCAAACTCGTCCTCGATCGCACCCGCAACCGGGCAGGTTCTCACGGCGTACTGACGCCCGTCAGCCCGGGAAAAACGCCGCAACGGCCAGCAGTACGACCACGACGGCGCCGATGACCATCTTGGCCGTCGTCCCCCAGAAGCGGCCGATGGCTGCGCCGCGCCCGGCTTCGACACTCTGATTCATGGGGCGCCCCGCCATGCGATCGCCGACCAGGGAGCCGGCAAACGCGCCCGCACAGGCGCCGATCAGGGTGCCGAGCACCGGGATCGGCAGTGCGGTGCCGAGGATCGCACCGACGATGCCGCCCACGATAGCGAGTGCAGCTCCGCGCTTCGAACCGCCCGCCTGGCGCGCCCCGGCCGCCCCCATCAGGAATTCGAGTATCTCGCCCAGGAGCGCCAGACCCGCTGACACGTAAAGCGTCGCCTGGCTGAACATGAACTCGCCCGGCTGCAGCCACTCGATAATCGCCGCGCCCAGCACCATGAGCCAGATCCCGGGTAGACCGAACAGGATGCCGGCCCAGAACACGAGGTTCAGCAGAGTGAATAGCGTTGCGTACAGGTAGATCATGAAGCACGCTAGCCTACATTCAGAAACGGAAATATGGAATCACGCGGCCGGGAATGGCACGGCAGGAGGTAGAGTGATGGCAACGGGAGAGTGCAACTGCGGCGCGATCGCATTCGAGATCACCAGCGAACTGCCGGGGGTTATTGTCTGCCATTGTTCGATTTGCCGGCGGGCAACGGGCAGCAACGGCATCGCCGTGATCGTCGTCGCCAACGAAGCATTTCGGTGGCTGCGTGGCGAAGACCGGATCAACAGCTGGAAGAAGCCCCACGCGGACTGGGAGATATGGTTTTGCCGGGCATGCGGTTCCCCTGTGCCGGGCAATAATGACTCGACACGCATGTTTGTTCCGGCCGGCCTGATCAGGGAGGGAGGCCAGTCGCTGGAGGTGATTCACCATATCTGGGTGGATTCGAAAGCACCGTGGGACGAGATCGGGGATTCGGGCAAACAGCATCGTGAAGCGTTCGGAGGATAGGCCGCTCGGGATTCGGCTATACTCCGTACCAATGTACATTTCGACACTGACCGGTTCCTTCGAGATTGCGGACGTAGACCCGCGGCCGCCGCATCCGGATGAGGCGCTGGGGCTCGCGTTGGATACCCTGCGCACGATGCCCCTGAATGGATTGCGCTACCCGCCCCAGGAAGGCGGCTCCGGTTGGTACATCTGGGGCGGAGAGACGATGTTGCAGACAGCGGATTTCTTCACCGCCATCAAGGTCCGGGATATCGGCGATTACGTTCCCAACCTGCATCCCTTTCTCGATCTGCCACCGGGCTTTCGTTTCCAGACCGATACCAGGGGCAAGCAAAAAGTCTGGTTCGACGGCAGCTTGTTGAACGTTTAGAGTGGCGCTGCCGATCACGGCCGGTCGTCGAGTAGCTTCTTCACCGCATCGATCGTAGGCACGCCACGGCAGTTGCTCTGGATCTGCGCGCAGAAGACACCCTCGGCTACAGGGCATGCAATCGCCGCAGGTGGCTTGCTTTCACCTTGCTTGTTCCACGTACAGGCTGTAGAAGTGTCCCATCGGCGGATGTCTCCGCGAAACAAGAACAAAGGAATTCTCATGAAGAAAGTCATAGACGAACTTCCAACGCGTCTCGAAGCAGGTGGAGTCTGCTTTCAGAGTCAGGACTGGGGCGATATCAACGTCGC
>DATHRM010000340.1:0-21428 GCA_035465295.1 Woeseiaceae bacterium
TCCAGTGGTTGACGACCGTCGATGCGAGCATGCCGGCGGTTGCGGTCAGTACTGCGACCCATGGCTCGAACAGCAACCCGCACAGCGCGATCATGGCCGTCACCGGTGTCACGACCAGGCTGCCGGCGACGAAGGCGGGCACCGCAACCCAGGGAGCGAGCGGATGTGCGGCGACCTTGCGCAGATTATCGAGCAGTGTTCGCGGCTGGAAGTCATCGCCGGTGCCCTGTACGCCGAGGTAAATCCACAGGCCTAGGATCGCCGCAAACAGACCGATAAAAATCCAGCCGCTGGGCGGCGTATGCATCGTCTCGCCTTCGGTATCCGTATCGTCCTGTTCCGGGCTTTCGGCATTCCGCACCAGCGGTTTCTCGAGATCGGCAATCTGCGCCATTGGCCGCAGGACCGTCTGCTCCAGGTCATCCGTCGCGGTCTCGAGCTTTTCGAGCCGGCGGGCGCCGCCGTTGAAACGATCGATGGTCGAGAAAAGGCCGTCCCGTGCAAGCGACTCCGCAACGTCGCTGATATCCACGCCCATATGCTCCGCCAGCAAATCGGCGGCGAGCTGGCCCGCGCAATCGTCGTCGTCAACGAGGATGTCACACTCGGAATCCAGTCCCATCGAGCGCTGGCTGAGATTGGCCGAGCCGATACGGGCCAGGTGCCCATCGGCCACCATGATCTTGGCATGCACGTTGATCGCGGTATCGCCGAGCTCGTCGAAGACCGGGCTGACGATTCTAAGCATGCCCCGGCTGTCGGCTCGCCGTAGCCGGTCGAAAGCTTCGTTCCTCAGAACGTCCATCGTGGCCTGCTCCAGCCAGCCCGAGGTTTCACCGGGCATGACGATGGCGATTTCCGGAGGCGTGTCGTCCCGCAGCCGTTCTTCCAGTGCAGCAGTGATCTCGGGGGATGTGAAATACTGGTTCTCGATATAAATGTAATGGCGCGCCGACTTGATCGTGTCGAGATAAAGCTGCACGACTTCGCGAATATCGCGATCATTGTCGGGATGTATCCAGGTGCGGGCGATGGCCGTGTCGACCTCCGTGCCGCGCACACGGACGTCGTCCGGCCAGATGCCGCCGGCCTTTTCATCGAGTTCGGGCAGCGAATCGCCCGTGGCGCTTCGCCATCGCTCGCTGACGAGGTCGCGCAGGTCGGCAGCGGCCGGACCGGACACGACCGCCTGCACGTCGTGGAACGGCCGGTAGCTCTGGCCGTCCGGATCCTTGCGGCGCTCGTCGCCCGCCGCATGTCGGCGCGTGTCCCAGCGGGCTTTTGTCAGGTCGATACCGCCCGAGAATGCCAGCACACCGTCGATGACGACGATCTTCTGGTGTTGGCTCGCGCCGACCGGGTGCTCGCCGTCGAGTTCGAAGTGCAGGCGTTCGCTGTTCTGCCAGCCGAACGATCGCGCCGGCAGCAATTCCCTCTCGAGCACGTATATGACCGAGAAGTCCCAGGAGAGAACGTGGACGCGGAGCCCGGGTTTCTGCCGAACCAGTGATTCCAGCGTCTCGGCCAGGGGGCTCGGGTAGTCTGGATGATCCGGGTCGCGTATGAGCTGCGTCCGGCTGTCGATGTCCCAGCCGAGGATCAGTATTTCGTGTTCTGCCTTGCCGATGCTCGAGCGCACTGCCTTAAAATACTCTTCGGCATCGATCAGCCAGCCGAAGCGTTCCGCCTGCGACACGCGCCAGCAGTTGTTCCCCTCGACCAGGCCAGTTTCCGTATCGCTACTCATACGTCGTTATCCGTCAACCGCCCGGCCAGCTGTGGCCGACCTCCGACCTCCAGGCACTCCTCGACGAGCCACTTGAATTCCGTGAAATCGTCGACGATGGCGTCGGGCTGGTAGGGGTGCGCGGCCGTGCCGGGAAAGATCTTGTTGATCCATGCGTGATCCCAGCCGGTACCGTTGAAAAACACCGACGTGATGCCGGCACGCTTGGCCGACATCACGTCGGTCGTACTGTCGCCGACATACCAGCAATTGGGCGCAGGCGGCTCACCCAGGTTCACAAGCGCCTTGAGGACAGGCTCGGGGCTCGGCTTGCGCCGGCTGCTGTCGTCACCGCAGACCGTGGTGTGGAACAAATCCAGCCATGCGCCGTCGTCGACAATTTCGAATTCGCGCTCGAAGAACTCGCGGTCCCGGTTCGTGAGGATCCCGAGCTTGACGTCGAGGGCGTGCATCTCGATCAGCAAATCGAGTTCGCCGCCTTCGAGCGGCTGCACGTCGCCGTAGTGCTCGCGGTAGGCTGCGTTGAAAGCGTCATGTGCAACCTGCTTGGCGTCTTCGTCGTCGCCGAAAAGTACTTCGAAAATGTCGGTCCGGGAAATTCTGCGTTCCGCCTTGATCTTCGGGTGCAGTTGCCGATGCTCTCGTACGTAATCGACCAGGCGTGCATCCTCCGCGGTCCTGGCCTGGTCATGGGATATCAGGGCGCCCATCAGGCCGAGCTCCGGCAGCCGCGGCAGGACATCGTCGACGGCGTGGTACATCGCGTCGAGGGTGTCGACCAGCGTCGCATGCCAGTCGAACAATACCACCCGCGGCGCAACCAGCGCCCTGGCTGCTTCATCCAGTTCGCGCAACATTTACGGCCCTTTGTATTCTGCGTATGCGGCCCGGCTGTATTTTCTCATGAGGAAGCCCGGAAAGAACCCCGGCAGGAGAAAACTACAGGAAACTGACCGCGATTCCGACCACCATGATGACAGCCGCGATTAACGCGATGATGCGTTTGGGCGCCAGGCCGCCGCTCCCGTGATCATGACCGCCGGATTCCGCGGGCTTCGACTGCCGGTACAGCCAGACCATGATGGCTGCAATGATCGCGAAGAGTATGTTCAGGTAGAACGTGTAATCGAGCTCGAAGCGGGCGACTTCGCTGACCTCCCGGCCACTCTCGGGGACGATGCCGAGAACGCCGAAGATCATGTGCATCGAGAGTGCCGTGATCACGATACTGGCGAACATGACCGCGGCAATGTAAAGGGCAACCCGCCAACCGTAATACTTGGCGTTGATCATCACGAGCGGCGGAACCATCAGGTCCGAATAAATGAACCCCATGATGCCGGCGAACAGCACGCCATTGCTGTTGAGCACGGTGGCCAGGGGAATATTGCCCATCGAGCCGATGAACGTCGCCGCGGCGACGAAAGGCGCGATCAGGGCATTCTCCAGCGCGATGAGCCAGTCGGGGATCGAGCCGGCCAGGCCGACGAGAAAAATGCGCTCCCAGAACCAGGGCGGGACCAGGACCGCCACGAAGCCGGCTATCGTGAAACCGATCAGTATCTCTTCCCACACCATTTGCCAGTCGGAAACGAAGCGCTGTCCCACGATGCGCCAGCCATCGGCCGAGCGAATGCGCTGCCGCCAGTCGAAATCGTCCTCTTCCGCGTCGCCCTGCTGCTCGAGCGCCTCGCGCGCGGACTGAACCCAGTCCCGCGGGTAGGTCAGGCGTATCAAAACGCTGCTGATGATGATCAGGAACAGTCCGCCGACGATTTCGGCGACGAGAAACTGCCACCCGAGAAAAATCAAAATCAGGATGCCGAGCTCGATTACGAGGTTCGTCGAGGCGAACATGAATGCAACCGCGGCGATGAAATGGGCGCCCTTCATGACGAGCGCCCGGGCGGCTGCGAGGGCTGCGAACGAACACGAGGATGAAGCGGCACCGAAAACCGTAGCCAGAGAAACGCTCCTGACGTCCGGATCGCCGAGGTATGGGGTAAGCCGGCCCTTGGGCACGAAAGCCTGGATCATTGCGCTGACCGAATAACCCAGAACGAATGCCCAGCCGGCTTTCCAGAAAAAGCCGGCGGCGGTTCTGGCTGCGTCGCCGTAAAGGCTGAGAAATTCCGTCATTCCGCGCGCGTGCCGTACTTCTTCAATTTGTTGTAAAGGGTCTTCAGGCTGATGCCGAGCGCATCGGCGGTCTGGTTCTTGTCTTCCTGGAAATGCGCAAGCGTTGACAGGATGTGGCGGCGCTCGACTTCCTCGAGCGGTGTGCCGACGCTGATTCTCACGAACTGGCCGGTCGCTGGCATGCTCGACGGAATGCCGTTAGGCAGATCCTCGATCTCGATGACGTCGCCCGCGAGCAAGTGGCCGTGAATGACCGCGTTCTTCAGCTCCCGCACGTTCCCCGGCCAGTCGTGGAGCAGCAAGGCCTCCAGGACCTTGTCATCCAACGACTTCTGCTGGCCTGACGATTCGTTTTGCTGTGCGAGAAAATGCTCGGCCAGGAGGATGATGTCGTCCGCCCTGTCCCTGAGCGGCGGCACGTGCAGGGGAAACTGGGCCAGCCGGTAGTACAGGTCTTCGCGAAGCTCTTCATTGTCGACAGCTTCGACCGGGTCCTGGTTGGTTGCGGCGATGATGCGCACGTCCACGTCCAGGTCTTTCTCGCCGCCGATCCGGCGCACTTTCTGGGATTCGAGGACGCGCAGCAGTTTCGCCTGCAGGGATGCGTCCATCTCGGTGATTTCGTCGAGGAACAGCGTGCCGCCGGAGGCGCGCTCGAAAAAGCCCCGGTGGTCTTTTGCTGCGCCTGTGAAACTGCCTTTGGTATGGCCGAACAGCTCGCTCTCCATCAATTCGTGCGGTATTGCGCTGCAATTGACCGATATCATTTCCTCGCTGCAGCGGTGGCTCAGCTCGTGGATGGTGCGTGCGACGAGTTCTTTGCCCACGCCGCTGTCGCCGGTGAGCAGGATCGTCGCATCGCTGGGCGCGCATTTCCGGATGAGCCGGTACATCCGCCGCATCGGTGGCGACTCTCCGATCAGGAGCCCCCGAGCGCTCTTCAATGCCCGGTCGTGATGCCTGGTGTTGCGGAGCTCTTTCTCGAGATGCTCGAGATTCTCGGCAAGCTGTTCCGTGTCCACCGGAATGTCGAAGTAATCGGCCACTCCCATCCGCATCGCCCGCGACGCGTTCCTGAGGCTTGGCGAAGCACTCATCAGGTAGATCTCGACGACTTCCCCCAGGTCAACCTGTTCCAGCAGGTCCAGCGAATTTTCGCCGTCAACCTCCTCGTTGAAGAGGGCGACTTCCGGCATACGCTTTACCAGGGCTTCCCGGGCCCGGCGCAGACCCTGGGCGGTTTCGACGGTATAGCCGCATGCCCGGAATACTTCGGTAAGCGAGAGCAGGTTTTCGTTATTGTCGTCGACGATGAGGGCAGTAGGCATAATGAGCTGGTCCGGGGGAGGAGGTACTCGCGATACAAAACACATTTCCTAGCGCATAAGCTTACTGCAAATTCGCAGGAATTGCCCCGTCCGGATGATCCCGGAGATTGGTGACTCACTTCAGTTACCGGCCAACAGTGCAACCAGGGTCGGACGGCCGACACGCAGCTCCAGTACCGACGGGTCATCGCTCGTCGAACGAAACGACGACCAGGGGACCGTGATGTTACGTTTCGTTTCGCTGCTGTCGCGGTCCAGGAGCAGCTGGATGTAGGCGACACGGCCATCGACGTGGTCGACCAGGATGTCCGTAACCCAGCCTATGATCACTCCCTGGTTGTCGCTTACGGGAATCCCGATCAGGCGGGAGAGCGCGGAAAACGGCGGTGTACTAATCATCTGATACCACCGGTTTGACTTCCCCGACCAGCCGCAGGGTAAGAAAGCTGATCACGCACATGAGCAAGGCGACCTCGTAACGGTGCATGGCGACCGCAATTCCGATGAGCCCGGTAATCCATATACTGGCGGCCGTCGCTACGCCGGAGATTTCACCTTTTTTCTTCAGGATGGCGCCGCCCCCGATGAAGCCGATGCCGGTAATCAGCCCCTGCAGAACCCGGGATTCGGCCTCCGTCGAATCCAGCACGGAGATGCCGACGAGCGTGTAGCCGCACGCGGCGACCGCGACGAGGGGAAACGTACGCAGGCCGGCACCGGTGGCGGCGCGCTCGCGGTCGAAGGCGAGCGGCAATGACAGGACGTAGGCGATACTCAGCTGCACGAGGTTCGAGAGGACTTCCGGCCAGTCGATTTCAGGAATCATTGGCGTCTCCGGTCGCTTCTGGTGTGTTGAGGCTCATTGCATCGGCACCTTGCCGTGGCCGCTCAGGTCGCTGTCCGACGCTTTGCGAGCGGTGAGAAGCGCCTTGCCGGCCTCCCACAGGAATTCGAGTTGCCGCAGGCCGGTCCGGTCCCAGAACTCGGCATACCTGGGTTCAACCAGGATGATCGTGAGCTGCTCGTCCGACGGGCCTTCCGGAAACCAGATACGCATCGATTCCGACCACAGGTCGTCGGCCAGCAGCTGGTCGGTCAGGATCCGGGCGGTCCCGGAAATCGACAGGTATTGCCCGTCATCCTGCATGGTGACCGCGACATCCGGCGACTGGAGGATTTCCTCGAGCTTGCCGTCCTCGACGCGCGTGGCGAAATACAGCTCACCGCCCGGCGCGTGCCTGGCGATTGCCATGGGGCGGGCTCGAAGCCTTCCCTCGGTCGATCGCGTTACGAGCATCGCGGTTTCGAACGCATCGATGAGATCGTCGAGCTTCTTCATCTCGGATTCGGCCATTTTCCCCTCCGTCGCCAGGCAGCTGTCGCGTGAGTAATTAGTCCGTTGCATATGTCATGCCAACACAGTGACGTGCCGCAAACGCGGCAATCGCAGCGCCCCGGGTCAAATGCCAGTGCCGATGGCCGCGATGCACTGTGCAGTCTTTTCAAACACGCTGAATTTTTTTCAATCTCGCGGGGCCGGCTGGCGTGACAGGTCGGCCTGCGGGCCTGTGCCGCGTTGGCATGCGAGTTGCATCGCAATAACTGGACGCGAGACAGGTATGGAGGCGTAAACAATGAATTCGGAGGCACGTATCAAGAAGATCCTGGTGATTCTCGGCCCCGAGGTGATCGAGGCGGCCGATCCGATGGAGTCGCCGCTACTGAAGCGCGCGGCTGCCGTATCACGGGCAACCGGTTGCGAGCTCGAGCTGTTCCACGTGGCTTTCGACAGCGCGCTCGACTACCGGCTGTTCAAATCCGAAGAAGAGCTGGAACAGCAGCGGCAGATGCTGTTGGACCGGGACGCGACCCGGTTGGCGGAGATTGCCGCCTGGCTGGTGCAAGAAGGATTGAAGGTGGAGCAGGAGGTTCGCTGGGACTACCCGCGGGCGGATGCAATGCTCAAGAAGATTGCGCAGTCGAAGCCCGACTTCGTCATGAAACGCCAGGAGGAACACGGTTTCCTGCTCGGTATTACGACGAACACCGACTGGGACCTCGCGCGGCACGCGCCTTCGAATCTCTGGCTCGTGCACGACGCGACGGACCGTATCGACACGCTCGTGGCTGCCGTCGGCAATAAATCGGGCAAGTCTGTCGAGGTCACCAGCGAGGCCGATCGCAACCTGCTGGCAACCGCAATCGGCGTAGGAGAAGCTTGTGAAGCCCGGGTGGTGGCCGTCAATGCCTACGAATTGCCGGAAGTTGCCGATTTCGCCGCCAACGTCGGCGGCACCGTAATGCCGGTGCAATCCGCAAAGGCGCAGCAGGAGGCGCGGTCGCGGATCGTCGAGCGGCACACGAAGGACGTAAAAGCGTTGACCGAGAGATACGGCATCGACAAGGACGACGTTTTTCTGCGTGAAGGCCACCCCGGCTCGGTGATACCCGAGGTCGCAAAGGAAGTCGGGGCCGGGCTGGTCGTCATGGGCGCACGCAGCGTCGGTCGCCTCGAGCGCGTAGTCAGTTCGGTGACCGTCGAGCCCGTAATAGCCAAGGCCGATTGCGACATCCTGGTTGTACGGGATGACGATTCGCAGGAGATCGCCGGCGTCGAAGAACGCCCGGTCACAGGCGAGCCGCGGTACGACCTTGAACATGCGATTACGCATCCGGATGACACCTTCGAATCGCCGCAGCAGGTGGCGAACCTGTCGGAAATCAGCGTCGACCTGCGAAAACGCATCCTGCAGGCATGGGAGTACGACATCCGCGCGGAAATGGTGGAAGAAAACGAGGGCGGCCCGGTTCGGGACATCGACGTCAATACGCTCGACGACATTCTCTCCGCCAAAGCGCTGCTGGACATGAAAGCGGGACGGGCGCCCGGGAACGAATCCCGGAAGGCGGACGCGGGCCGTTGACACGCCCGTCCAGCGGAAGTTTGCAGAGCGCAAGACGACGACAATCGACCATCTTATTCATTGGCACAAGGAAATTAATGACATGTTGAAATTCAGCGAAACATTCAGTATTCGACCGGCCGGGAAACTGCTCCTGATAGCACTTGCGGGCCTGGGCGCCGCTTCCTGCGGAAACGATGACGACGGCGACAGTGCGATGGTAGTCACGAGCGAGCCGGAGAAGACCTCGCTCGAAGACGTAAAGCGGGAGTCGCAGGAACTCGCGCATACGATCGCCGATTACAGCGAGGACCAGCGCGACGAGGCGGTACGGGAAGTCGAATCAGCCCTGTCAACCGCCGATCGGCGAATTCAGGACTTCGAGCAGCAAGTCGAGGCAAACTGGGACGACCTGAGCGAGACGGCGCGCGAGGAAGCCCGGGAAGATCTCGAGACGCTCAAGGCGAGGAGAGCTGCGGTCGCGGAGTCCTACGAGGAGCTGAAGTCGGATTCCGGCGCAGCATGGGCCGAGGTGAAGAAAGGCTTTTCGGACGCTTACGCGGAGCTCGAGGCCGCGTTCGAGGCTGCCGACAAGGAGTTTGACGAGAGCTAGCCAAGCGGCAAACGGCTTCGCTCGGTCCTTTTCGAGTAACATACCCGGCCCGGGTCGAGGAACAATCGGCCCGCCCTGATCGTTTTCGACAAGGATCGATTGATGAAGCTGCGTTACAAGATTGGAGGCGGGCTACTGGTCCTGCTGGCCGCAGGCGCCATATCCCTGGCGTTGGTCCTGAGCTACAACGCCCCGTGCGAGCCCGCATCGCGGGTCGCTGACGGCCAGGAAACCATGCAGGCGATACGCTATCGATGCTATGGCTCCAGCGACGTGCTCGAACTTGCCGCAGTCGAAAAGCCCGAGCCGGCGGCTGACGAAGTGCTCGTCCAGGTGCATTCGGCGTCGGTGAACCCCCTTGACTGGCATTACATGCGCGGCTCGCCCTATTTCATGCGGCTCATGTCCGGGATCGGCAAGCCCGCTGATCCCCGTCTTGGTGTCGATTTTGCGGGCACCGTCGTGGCTGTCGGCGACGCGGTCACGCGGTTCGAACCGGGCGACGAGGTGTTCGGCGCCGCGAACGGGGCTTTCGCCGAATTCGTCGCGGTTCGCGACTCCGGCGCTGTCGTCCTGAAGCCTGCGCAAGTCACGTTCGAAGAGGCGGCAGCCGTACCTGTTGCGGCGATCACCGCGCTGCAGGCGCTTCGTGACAAGGGTCGCCTCGAGTCGGGCCAGAAGGTCCTGATCAACGGCGCATCCGGCGGCGTCGGCACGTTCGCCGTGCAAATAGCCAAGGCGCTGGGCGCCGAGGTGAGCGGCGTGTGCAGTACACGGAACGTCGATATGGTTCGCTCGATCGGCGCCGATCACGTGTTCGATTACACGCGCGAGGATTACACGGAAAGCGACCGGCGCTATGACCTGATCGTGGATATGGTCGGCAACCATTCGCTACGGGACAATCTGCGAGTACTGGAACCCGACGGGGTTCTCGTGCTGGTCGGCGGCGGCAAGGGTAACTGGATCGAACCGCTGAAAGGACCGCTCAAGGCATTGCTCCTGTCGCCGTTCGTGGAGCAGGAGATCGTAACCTTACTGGCCCGGTTGGACTCAGGCGACATGGCCGCGCTCGCCGAACTCATGGAGACGCAAGCGGTAGTACCGGTCATCGATCGACGATATCCCCTGGGTGACCTGGCCTCGGCAATCGAATACTCGGAATCGGGACGCGCACGCGGCAAGATCATTATCAACATGACTGGAGACTCTGCCGCTACGGCCGAGAGACAGTAGAGGACGTCGAACGTATTCCGGGGTGTCAGGCCGCCTGGCGGCTGAGCAAGGCGTCCACGAAACGCGTGCGCCACGCGGTTATGTCGTTCTTCTGCAGAACTTCCATCATCGCTGCATGCCGCTCGCGCCGTTCTTTCAGCGACATGGTTATGGCCGTGGCGATGCCGTCGGCGACGCTGTCGCGATCGTAAGGGTTCACGATCACCGCGTCGGTGAGCTCGCAGGCCGCGCCGGCGAGGCTCGATAGTACGAGCATGCCGGGATCGTCGGGATCTTGCGCTACTACGTATTCCTTTGCCACGAGATTCATGCCGTCCCGGACCGGCGTCACCAGGCCGACATCGGCATTGCGGAAGAAACCCATGAGCGGTTTGCGGCTGATGCCCTTGTTGAGGTAGCGAATCGGCACCCAGTCCGATGACGCAAAGCGGCCATTGATGCGGCCCGAGACCTGCTCCAGTTCGTGGCGAATCTCATCGTACGCCCGGACACCCACCCGCGTGGGCGGAGCGATCTGCATCAGCGTGACGTTGTTCTGCGCGTTCGGGTATTTTTCGAGCAGGCGCTCGTAGGACAGGAATCGCTGGTGCAGCCCCTTGCTGTAGTCGAGTCGGTCGACGCCAATGATCAGTTGCCGGTCGTCCAGGCTCTTGACCATCCTTCTCACCGGCTTTGATGTGTTCGCTTCGAGCGATAAAGCCTGGATTTCCTCGACGTCGACGCCGATCGGGAACACGTCGGCGATCAGCGTGCCACCGGACACCTCGATCGTATTGCTACCCGTGAATTTCGCATCGACGATGGGTTCCTGCATGCAGGTCCTGAACGCCGTGAGATCTCCCTGGGTGTGAAAACCCAGCACGTCGTAGGCGCACAGGGACCGCAGCAGGTACTCGTAGCCCGGTATCGCCCGCAATGCCTCGAACGTCGGGAAGGGCACGTGCAGGAAGAACCCGATGGGGTTCTCGACGCCCGCATTGCGCAGTTCTGACGCAAGCGGTATCAGGTGATAGTCGTGCACCCATATGACGTCGTCCGGGCCCAGTAACGAAGCGAGTTTGCGGCCGAACAGGGAATTGACACGACGGTACGCATCGAAGTCTTCGGTTTCGTACTGCAGGAAATCGAGCAGGTAATGACAAACGGGCCACAGAACGCGGTTGCTGTAACCGTTGTAGTAATGTTCGAAATCGTCTTCGTTCAGGGAAATAGTCGCGAACTCGATATTGTCTTTACGGGTAACCTGAACTTGTGCATCCGACTTTTCCGTCAGCTTGCCGCTCCAGCCGAACCACATGCCGCCCTGATCCTTGAGCGCAGCCAGTATGCCGACCGCCAGGCCGCCGGCTGCGGCGCCTTTCTTTTTCGGTGCAGCGACGCGGTTCGAAACGATAATGAGGCGTCTGTCGGATGACTCGTTCATAGTGCGATTCCGGTCTACAGGGACTCTTCCCAGGAGCGGCTCAGCCGAACCGCCGCGTTGATGATACCGGCCATGCTGTATGTCTGCGGGAAGTTGCCCCACAGCGCGCCGGTATGCGGGTCGATATCTTCGGACAACAACCCGAGCGGGTTGCGCAGCGCCAGCATGTTCTCGAACAGCTCCCGGGCCTCGTCCATCCGGCCGATGCTGGCAAGCGCATCGATGTACCAGAAGGTGCAGATATTGAAGGCATTTTCCGGTTCGCCGAAGTCGTCGGCGGCAATGTACCGGAACATATGCCTGTCTCTCAGCAGGTGCCGGCCGATACACTCGACCGTCGATATGAAGCGCGGGTCGTCGACCTCGACAAAGCCGAGATCGTGCATCGTCAACAGGCTGGCATCCATCTCGGGGCGGCCGAAACTCTCGGTGAACGACTCCTGTTCCGGATCCCATGCTCGTTCCAGGATGTCGGCGCGGATTTCGTCGGCCACCTCACGCCAGTAGGCGGCACGTTCTTCCTCTCCAAGCTTGAGTGCGATCTTCGCCAGGCGATCGCATGCTGCCCAGCACATGATGCTCGAGAACGTGTGTATGCGCTGCCGGCCGCGGTATTCCCACAGCCCCGCATCCGGCTTGTCGTATTTCTCGCGCGCCCAGTTGCCGAGCGCTTCCAGGCGCTGGAATTCCGCGAGGGTGCCGGACCTTATGAGCCGGCTATCGAAGAAGAACTGCGTTGCGGCGAGGACGACAGCGCCATAGACGTCGTGCTGCACCTGTTCATATGCCTGGTTGCCGCGGCGAACCGGGGGCATGCCCTGGTAGCCGGACAGCGACTCGACGATCTGCTCGTCGGTTACCGAGCGTCCGCTAATGCCATACAGTGGTTTGAGTTCCTCGTCGCCGGCTTCCGCGGCGATGTTCATGATGTAGGCGAGGTAGCGTTCCATCGTGACGGTCGTGCCCAGTCGGTTCAGCGCCTGCACGACGAAATAGCTGTCCCGCAGCCAGCAGAATCGATAGTCCCAGTTGCGCCCGCTGTTCGCCGCCTCCGGAATCGACGTGGTGAGCGCCGCTACGACGGCGCCGGTGTCTTCGAACGTGCACAGCTTCAGGGTGATCGCCGCGCGAATGACCGCTTCCTGCCATTCGAAAGGGATCGACAGTCCGCGTGACCAGGACTGCCAGTAATCGCGCGTCCCGCGGTAGTGGCTGTGATACGCATCATCGCAGGACTCGGGGATCGTCTCGTCCGGACCGAGGATGAGGTGTAAAGGCCCGTCGAGCACGAAGGCGTTTTCCTCGAGAACGTGCGTGAGCGATGCGTCGGTCGTCAGGCGCAGCGTCGTATCCGAGCAGATATAGCGGATGTGGTTGCTGCCATGCGTCGTCTCGCATGCCTTTGCGCCGTAGTCGCGGGCCGGTCGCAGGCGGATTCGAATCCTCGGCGCGCCGGATTCCGGCCGGATGCGCCGCGCCAGCATCATGGGAGTAAACATGCGCCCGGCGTACTCGTAGCGGGGCGCAAAATCCGTGATGCGAACCGCGCCGCCGTTCGTGTCGTAGAGGATCGTGTCCAGGATCGCGGTATTCGTCTGGTATACCTGTGCGCTGTGGGAGAAATTGACGAGTTCTATTTCGAAGAAGCCGGGCAGGTCGATTTCGCTGTCGTCGCGCAGGAGACGGCAGAAGACCGGGTCGGAATCGAATTGCGGCATGCACGCCCAGACTATAGTGGCACGTTGATCGATGAACGATGCAACCTGGCAATTGCCGACCAGACCGATATTGAGATTCGACAAGAAACTCTCTCCCTGATTCCCGTTACTGATTAATGCGTTGTTCGATTGACTCGAGCCAGTGATGCACCGCGGCGACGTCGGGTAAGGAATACTCGGCTTCGCTGTCGCGATTGCCGCCAACGCGGATCGTGATTCCGCCCAGTGCGTTTACGACCCGAAAGCCGTCTTCGTCGGTCACGTCGTCGCCGACGAACGCGGCACAGCGCCCGCTGAAAGGGTCTCGCTGCATCATTTTGCCGATCGCCGCACCCTTGTGGTGTTCTTTCGGTGCGAATTCGAACACCATTTTACCGGCAATCAGGCGAAAGTCCTTCTCGATTTCAGGCAACAGCCCGTGCACGAATGTGGTGCATCGCTCCTCGAGCTCCGGTGCACGACGGTAGTGCAGCGACACGCCTCCGCGCTTTTCTTCCAGCAACAGTCCCGGGTCGCTCTCCGCAAACGCCCGCACTTGCTCGAGCACCGGCGCCGGGAGCGACCATGCCGAGCTGGAAACGGGATCGTCCGGGTGCAGGCGCAATTCGGCCCCGTGGCCGCCGGCGGCGGCAAAACAGGCCGGTGCGAATATCCGATCGATATCGGCGACGGAGCGTCCGCTTATCAGTGACAGCGCGCCGCCGAGCCCTCTCGACAGGCGCGTCAGCATGGTGACCAGGGCCGGGTCGGCGCGGACGTCGGCAGGGTGATCCTCGATATCGAGCAGGGTGCCGTCGACATCCAGGAATAGCGCAAGGTTCGACGATTCGATTTTGTCGGGCGGTGCCGGCATGCCGCTACTTTACCGTGCGGTCAGCGGCTTGTCGCATCGAAGTGGCGGTGGCGGAAGTCGTTGCTGCAAAGGGAAAAGATTCCTTTCATTCGCACGCCAGTCTGTTATAGTCCGCCCCGTCCTGGCGCACATCGGTCTGCGCCAATGCCTCCCGATCGTACTTCTGCGATCTCCGGAGCTAACCCAGAATCCTGGCCTGGATCGAAACTTTCGCGGCATCGAGCCGCCATCGTGTCGGGCGGATTCGGAGCATTACATCCAGTGTTATTCAATCAACTTGGCCTCACGGCCGAACTGCTGCGTGCGGTCGAACAGCAGGGCTACGTCCATGCGACCCCGATCCAGCAACAAGCCATACCCCTTATTCTCGCCGGCAACGACGTGCTCGCGGGTGCCCAGACGGGCACCGGCAAGACGGCCGGCTTTACGTTGCCGCTGTTGCAGAGGCTGCAACAGGGCACCGTCAACCGGCGGCGGATTCGCGCCCTGGTACTGACCCCTACGCGTGAGCTGGCAGCACAGGTTGCCGACAGCGTGCGCACCTACGGCAAACATCTGCCGTTTCGCACGGCTGTCATTTATGGCGGCGTGAGCATCAACACTCAGATCGCCAACCTGCGCAAAGGCGTCGACGTCGTCGTCGCCACGCCGGGCCGATTGCTCGATCACCTGCAGCAGGGGACGATCAAGCTCGACGCGGTCGAGATAATGGTTCTCGACGAAGCGGACCGCATGCTCGACATGGGCTTTATCCGTGACATCCGCAAGATAATGAAGGCGCTGCCCGAAAAACGTCAGAACCTGTTGTTCTCCGCGACATTCTCGACAGAGATCAGGCGCCTGGCGGCCGACCTGCTGAATGCGCCCATGGAGATACAGGTTGCCGTAAACGGGCGGCCGGTGGAGGGCGTCAGCCAGATCGTGTACCCCGTCGATCGCACTCGCAAGCGGGAACTCCTGTCGCACAAGATCGGTGCGGAAAACTGGCAGCAGGTGCTGGTCTTCACGCGCACCAAGCATGGTGCGAACCGGCTGGCCGCGCAGCTCGAGGCCGACGGCCTGAACTCGGCAGCCATCCACGGCAACAAGTCGCAGGCTGCCCGCGTTCGGGCGCTGAACAACTTCAAGACCGGCAGGGTTCGTGTCCTGGTGGCTACGGACGTCGCGGCGCGAGGGCTCGACATCGAGCGCCTGCCGCATGTCGTCAATTTCGAGCTGCCGCATGTGCCCGAGGACTACGTGCATCGGATCGGGCGCACTGCGCGCGCCGGTCACGAGGGGCATGCGGTATCGCTGGTTTGCGTCGACGAGCACAAGTTACTCGCAGACATCGAGAAGCTGCTGCAGAAAAAGATTACGCGGGAGACAGTACCCGGCTACGCGCCCGACCCCCGTATTGCGGCAGAGCCTATCTCTCGCGGAGGCGCGCAGCGTCCGCAAAGCAACAAACGCCGCTCCAGGCGGGGACGTGTCGCCGCACGATAAATAATGAGAGTATTGGGTCCGAAACGGAACCGGACCCGATACTCGAATCCTACATGTTGCGTGGCTGGAACATCGTAGCAGTGTGCCTGGTGTTGGCGGCCTGCGCGCCGGCTAAACCCGTCATCGACGAGCAGATGATGCGGATCGACGGGGAGATGCCGGCGGACCTGAGCGGCTCATGGGAGCGCGACTACTCGCGCGGCGACGACGTCAACCAGGTGCTGCGGGACATCTATTACTACCTCAGTCGCACGTCTGCCGACCGGGCGTACACGACACGACCGGGACCGGTGCAGCCATCCTCCAGGGACATGCAGTCGATAAGCGCGCTTGCGCGGCTTGCTGAACTCATCACCCGGCCGCAGGTGCTGACCATTTCCCAGAACGACCACGAGATCGCGGTCGACCGTAAGGACGACTTTTCCCTGTTGTGTGCCTTTTATGACGGGATCGCCAAGGGCACGGAAAGCGCCTACGGCACCGAGATCTGCGGCTGGGATGGCGACCAGCTCGTGTCGCACCTCGTACTGCCGGACGGACTGCAGGTCACGCACCGGTTCACGGCGTCCGCGGACCGGCAGCAGCTGCGCGTGGTCACGACCGTGTCCTCGAATACCGCTCGCGTGCCCGTTACGCTGAGCCGTTTCTACCGGAAATTCGAACGCTTGCCGCCGGATTTCAACTGCATCGAGACGCTGAGTATGAAGCGCGTCTGCAGCACCGGCGAGATCGAGTTTTGAGCATCCGCGCCCGGTTCCTGCTGTTGGCCGCGACGGGCGTACTGCTGCAGTTCCCCGCGACCGCCCATGCACGCGACGTTGCGGCATTAAACGTCTCGATATCGGTGTTCGACCCGGGGGTGCCGGACGACCGCTCGCTGCATCGCGACCTGCAGATTTTTCCGCGTATTCGGGACGTGGAGGCGAAGTTCCTGCCGTTCGTGCTGCGTGAGACGCTCGTTGCGACCGGGGAGTGGGGCGCAGTGAGGGTCGTTACGGAGCCGGACGATGCCGCCGAAATCGCCATAAGCGGGTCGATCGTGCATTCCGACGGCGAGCGACTCGAACTCCGCGTTCGGGCGGTCGATGCCACAGGACGCCTGTGGTTCGACCGCAACTTTACGGCCCGCCTCGCCGACACGGACTCGCGTTCGGGCATGACGGATGGCGGATCAGCGTACCAGTCGCTCTACGACGGTGTAGCGCGGGCCCTGCGGGAGGCGCGGCAGCAACTCGACGGCCGCGAACTCGAGCGCATAACCGAAATTTCACTGTTGCGCTATGCGGCCGAACTGGCACCGTCCGCATTCGGGCAATATCTCGTCGAAGGCGAGCCGGGCGAGTACGCGCTACGGCGCCTGCCGGCGCGAAGCGACCCCATGCTCGACAGGATAGAGCGGATACGGCTGACCGAGTACGTGATCACGGATACGGTCGATGCGAAATTTCGCGATTTGCACGAGGAGATTGCCTCCACGTATGCGCTGTGGCGCGAATACCGCCGCAAGTCGGTCGAATACGACCGGCAGAACGCGCGTCGCGCAGAGGATACGAGACTGGACGCGCCGCGTGGCAGCTATGACGCGATCAGGAACCTGTACGACAACTACAAATGGGACCGGGTGACCGCCCAGGAGCGGGACCGGCTGGCCATCGCCTTCAACAACGAGGTCGGGCCCGTCGTCGAGGCGATGGAGGCGCGAATCGCCGAGCTCGAAAGCTGGGTGGATGAAAAGTACGCCGAATGGCGCGGGCTCCTGGAGGAGCTTTTCGAAGTGGAAACGGAACTGAACAAGGCAGCGCCGTGAACCCGTCGATCGGGCCTGGAGGATTTCGCAGTTCGGGAACCGCTCCTACTTGATATCGACGAGTTCGATGTCGAAGCTGAGTGCCTGGCCCGCAAGCGGGTGATTGGCGTCGACGGTGATCGTGTCGTCCGTCACGGCCGTTACCATGAACTGCGTAACCTGGCCGTCGGGGCTGCTGCTTTGCAGTGCCATCCCGGTTTCCGGATTCAGGTCGTCAGGCAATACGCTGCGATCGACTTCCTGTACCAGCTGGTCGTGGCGCGGGCCGTACGCCTCGTCGGCCTCGATGCGAACGCTCTTGCTGTCGCCGACTGCCATACCTTCGACGGCCTTGTCGAAGCCGGGGATGACCTGGCCGCTGCCGACCTCGAATTCGAGAGGATCCCGGCCCTGGGACGAGTCGAACTGAGTACCGTCGTCGAGGGTGCCTGTGTAGTGAATTTGTACGGTGTCTCCGGATTTTGCCTGGCTCATATAAGTCGCTCCGAGTGCGGGTGGTTATGGTGTTGCCGGTAAGTGTGCCTCACCAACAGAAAGGGCCCCATCGGGGCCCTTCCTGCTTCATATGTATATGAAGATCATATGGCTACGATATTCGAAGCCTGAGGTCCTTTCTGGCCCTGGGTGATCTCGAACTGGACCTTCTGGCCCTCGACGAGAGTCCTGAAGCCGTCGCCCTGGATCGCGCTGAAGTGCGCGAATACGTCGGGGCCGTTCTCCTGTTCGATGAAACCGAAGCCTTTGGCTTCGTTGAACCATTTCACAGTACCTGTTGTGGTAGACATAGTTTGTTCCTGAATAATCAATAAATATTAGCCCTGTCCAAGGGCCGGTTTGGCTGGAAGTGTTGCTATTACGTATGAAAGACCGGACGAGGTACTACGGAAGAAACTTCTGAAGGGACTTCGAAATGGCGTGCATAGTGAAAAGCGCACTTACAGGCAAACTAAAGTATAGGCGGTTCCGCCCGTGAGTCAAGGCTCGGGGTCCCGAAACCGGGAGTCCCGCCGGGGTAAAAACCCCCTGTATTTCAATCGCTCACGCGAGCTAGGGGCCCCAGTCGAGTGAATCCTCTTCGACTTCGAGACGCACCTTGCTCCATGCCAGGCTGATGTCGTCGGGCTCGCCTTCTACGTTCAGCTTGAAGTTGCCGAGGTTCAGTTCGTCGGCCGGCTGCATCAGCAACTGGGCCATGCTCTGCGCCGCTTCATGGGTTTCGAGCATGCGGGACTGCCAGCGGCCGAATACCTTCGGATTGTCGGCATAGG
Organism: Woeseiaceae bacterium; assembly: GCA_035465295.1. Taxonomy (GTDB): domain Bacteria; phylum Pseudomonadota; class Gammaproteobacteria; order Steroidobacterales; family Woeseiaceae; genus UBA1847. The sequence continues at coordinate 18,521 of DATHRM010000340.1, forward strand.
CCTCGGTCAGGCCGGTGCGGATGAAGGGGAAAATGATGCAGCAGGCGCTCACCATGTCCGATGCCTTGCCGAGATTGACGCGCAGGATTTCGGGCAGCCTCAATACTGCCCAGTTCGCGACGACGTACCCCGGCACCGCGATGCCGGGTTCGATGGCCTGCATCGAAGACACGTAGATCAGCTGCAGAGGCGTCTTGTGGTACACGGCCTCGCCGGCCCACAAATGCGTCCAGGACACGAAACCGTCGATTTTCGTGTCCATCACGAGACGCGACTCGCGCAGGTTGTCCATGAAGGACTGCCGCACGCGCACGCGGCGCTCGGCGCGGCTTTCGCCCTCGATTTCCGGCAGTGCACGGCCGAATCGATAGCCCTTTTCGGACAATCCGGAGTTGCAGACGATGACGTCGGGGCTCTTGCCGCCCATATGCTCGATGATATAGCTGCGTGATGCCCACAGGTCCGAAAGGCTGGTCACATCGGCCTGCAGCGCAAACGCATCGACCCCCATGTCGCGTATGGCATCGACGAGGTCGAACCCGTCCCTGTAGCTGCTGTGGAAGTGAACGCCGACGACGGATGCGCCGTTCGCCGCTGCGGCCAGCGCCAGCGCCTGGCCGATGCCTCCGTCCTTGCCGGAGCCCGTGATGAGAACGCGTTTGCCAGCGAAGGCGGATTGGTACGCTTCACCGAATTCGAATTTTTTTGTGTCCGCCGTGAACGCCATCTTCTTATGCCTCCGGTTTCGCCCCTAAAGTACAAGGGTACCTCAGAATCCGGGGCGCTTGGAGGCGTTTTAGCCGATGGTCTAACGTCGGCAAACGCTGGCGGCGCACGGTCCGGCCCTTCGCTTCAGGCTCATGCAAGGACCGAAAGATCGGCGAATACCACGTAGATCGTCAGCACGAGGAGCACGAGGATCGCGCCGAGCTTGCGGGCGTGCGTCCACGGCGTCATATCGACCGCGTTCACGTCGATCTGCTGCCATTCCTCTTTCAGTGGCGAGAGTTCCCCGATGACCAGCATCAGCACCACGAGGTAGGCAAACACGAGACCGAGGAAGTGGAATTCATGCAGGGAGGCGACGATCAGCGCGAGAGGGGGCACGAAATAGCCCGCGGCAATGATTACGAAACCCGAGATGAGCGCCAGCCTGGCCGCCACGGGGGGCACCCGCCGCGTCAGCATCCCCACCAGGACCACCGAGAAAATCGGGATGAAGTAGATGCCGTTCATTTTCTGCAGGTACGAGAAGATGCTGTCCTGTCCCGCCAGCAGCGGCGCGAGCGACATCGAGAAGATTGCGATCGACCAGCCGAAAATCTTTCCCGAGCGAACCACCTGCTCGTTGCTCGCGTTGCGGTTGATGACGTTCCGGTACAGCCCGAGGCTGAAGAGGGTGCAGGTACTGTTAAGGGCCGAATTGAAGCTGGAGAGGATCGCACCCATCATCACCGCCGCGAAGAACCCGGCATAGGCCGTGGGCAGGACCGTGTTGACCAGCATGCCGTAGGAATGATCGGCTCGCACACCCTGTCCGGCGAACATTGCGAACGCGATCATTCCCGGTATCACCAGGTACAGCGGGCCCAGGAGCTTGAGAAACCCGGTGGCCAGCACGCCTTTCTGGCCTTCCGCGAGCGAGCTGGCGCCAAAGGTACGTTGGATGATTTGCTGGTTCGTGGTCCAGTAGAAGAGATTCAGCAGCAACACGCCGCTGAACACGGTGCCGATGGGAACCGAGCTGTCCTCACTGCCGATCGAATTGAAGCGATCCTCGTTGCCCCGTGCGAGGCCCGCCAGTCCCTCCAGGAAACTCCCGTCGCCGAGCGTTTTGAGCCCGAACCAGGTAATCATCAGGCCGCCGGCCAGCAGCCCGATACCGTTCAGCAGGTCGGAGACGGCAACGGTCCTCAGGCCGCCGAACAGGGCATACAGCGAGCCGATGATTCCGACGAGCCAGACGATTACCCACAGGGTCTGCTGGTGCGACTGCAGCCCGAGCAGGCCTTGCACGTCGAGGATGCCAATCAGTCCCGTGGCGCCCGTGTAAAGAATGATGGGCAGGAGGATCACCGCGTAGGCGACAAGGAAGATCACGTCGGTGATCATCCGCGTCTGGTGGTCGAAACGTATTTCCAGGTACTCCGGGACCGTCGAAACACCGCTCTTCAGGAACCTCGGCAGGAAGAACAACGCCATGCAGACAAGCGCGAGGACGGCGACGACTTCCCATACCATGACCGAGAACCCGTACGTGAAGGCGGCGCCGTTCAGGCCGACCATCTGCTCCGTCGACAGGTTGGTGAGTAGCAGCGAACCGGCAATGAGCGGCCACGTGAGGCTTCTGCCCGCGAGAAAGTAACCCTCGCTGGTCGCGTGGTCGTCCTTGCGAGTCAACCACCAGGTGATTGCCGCGACGAGGCCGGTGAAGAACAGGAAAGAGACGAGGATCATGGCTTGCACGTACCGCAGCGACAGCGTCCGGATTATGCATTAGCATTGCAGTGCACGCGAATCGCAGAGAACGTCCGATGAACCCTGCAAGCTGGTCCCTGCCGCTGTTGTCCGGCGCCTTCCTGCTGTGCCTGCTGGCTATTCACGTCGGCGCTGTCGCAATCCCGACGGTTTCGTTTCTCGGTATCCACCCGGCGACGCTGCTCATCGTGATCGCCTGCTTCTTCGGACTCTCCGTAATGATAAAGACGCATCGTGCGCCCATGTGGATTCCGCGGCAGACGGGCGATACGCGCCCGAGGACACGGCGTACAGCGGCCGGTCGAAAGAAAGCATGGCAAAGCTGTGGCTGGTTTTCACGACGAGCGCGGTCGCCGTTACCCTTTCGGGCTGGCTGCTTGCGCAGGTCGCGGTACCGTTTTCGGGAGGGGGGCTTTCCGAGAGCTTTGTC
>DATHRM010000341.1:0-4090 GCA_035465295.1 Woeseiaceae bacterium
CACGAGGTCGAGCTTTTCGAGACCGCCGCGCAACACCGAGCGGAAATTCTGCTCCAGGTCGTCGCGCACCGAACGCAAGCCGCCGGGAACCGAGTCGGCGAGCTTTTTCGCCAGGCCTTCAATGGAATTGTCATTCATAGCGGTTTGATACCTGAGCGCCGGCGAAAACGCCAGCCTTGAATCGCGCCGAAACCCGGCGAATCGCCGCTGGCTCACCATTATGGCGCACGCCGCCCCGGGCGTGCCCCGCAATGGTGCACGTGTTGCAGTGCAGCGCGCTCAACCTGTTGAGATTAAAAGAAATAATCAAACTGGCACGAAACCTGCTTTTTGCACAAGCGACGTGCGGCCAACACGGCCAAGCAGCTTATTAACGGGAGCAAAACAATGAAAGCACGACTCAAGTTCGGCCTGGGCGCCGTAATCCTGGCAGCCAGCGCGGCAGCCAACGCACAGGCCTCGGCCAATGTCGGCTGGGCGAGCGAAGACCACTTCCGCGGCATCCTGCAGAAGGTGTCTTCGGCGAGCGCCGGACTCGACTACGAGTCCGGCGGTTTCTACGTCGGCACCTGGGCCGCCGACGTCGGTGACGGCCTCGAAGTGGACGGCTATTTCGGCTATGGCGCAGACGTGGGCGACTTCAGCCTCAGCATCGGCTACACGGGTTACTTCTACACCGGCGACTTCGATGACACCTACCAGGAAATCAACCTGGGCGGCGCCTTTGCCGGTCTGTCGCTCGACGTTGCCATCGGTGAGTACGAGAACTTCGCCGGCCCGACCCAGGACTACACGTATGCCGCACTTACCTTTGAACACGAGGGCTTCTACGGCACTTACGCTACGTTCTCGCAGGATTTCGATGGTGCCTACCTTGAACTCGGCTACGGCACGACGATCGCCGAGATCGACTTCGGCATTGCGCTGATCCTGGCCGACGATGATCTGCTCGGCGGCGAAGACGACGAGTCACTCATCTTCTCGATCGGAAAGTCTTTCGATCTGTAACCACGATATGCGGGGCGGGAGTTCTCCCGCCCCGCCTGTTTGACATTGCAAGCAAGGGGAATCCAGTCATGAAACTGATCACCGCGATCATCAAGCCCTTCAAGCTCGACGACGTCCGCCAGGCCGTTGCCGACATCGGCATACAGGGCATCACCGTGACCGAGGTCAAGGGCTTCGGCCGCCAGCGGGGCCACACCGAGCTTTACCGCGGCGCCGAGTACGTCGTCGACTTCCTGCCGAAGGCCAAGATCGAACTGGCCGTCGACGATGACATTGCCGAGCAGGTCATCGAGGCCATCGCCAACACGGCACGAACCGGCAAGATCGGCGACGGCAAGATCTTCGTCACCGCCCTCGAGCAGGCCATTCGCATCCGCACCGGTGAGACCGGCGCGGCGGCCGTATAACTTATAAGGAGAATCTTGTCGTGGAAGATGTAACTCAGATAGCGACACAGGTCACTGAGCTGGCCTATGCGCTCGACACTTTCTATTTTCTCGTCTGTGGAGCACTGGTCATGTGGATGGCCGCGGGCTTCACGATGCTGGAGTCCGGCCTGGTCCGTGCCAAGAACACGGCCGAAATCCTGACCAAGAACGTGGGCCTCTACTCGATCGCCTGCATCATGTACATGCTGTGCGGTTATTCGATCATGTACCCGGGTGCCTTCGAGGGCGGCGTGTTCGCAAGCCTTTCGACGCTGGGCAGCGGCCTCCTCGGCGCGGCCGACAACGACGTGGCGACCGTGGTCGCCGGCGACGCCTATTACTCGAACCTGTCGGACTTCTTCTTCCAGGTCGTGTTCGTCGCAACCGCGATGTCCATCGTTTCGGGTGCCGTCGCGGAGCGCATGAAGCTCTGGTCGTTCTTCCTGTTCGCGGTCGTCCTCACGGGCTTCATCTATCCCGTGCAGGGTTACTGGAAATGGGGCGCGGGCTGGCTCGACGCTGCCGGCTTCCTCGATTTCGCGGGCTCGGGTGTCGTACACATGTGCGGCGCAGCAGCGGCGCTTGCGGGCGTACTGCTGCTCGGCGCGCGCAAGGGCAAATTCGGCCCGCAGGGCCAGGTCAATGCCATACCCGGCGCCAACCTGCCTCTCGCTGCGCTCGGCACCCTGATCCTCTGGCTCGGCTGGTTCGGCTTCAACGGCGGCTCTGAACTCAAGGTCTCCGATGTCGGCGAAGCAAATGCCGTTGCGCTGGTATTCGTCAACACGAACATGGCGGCAGCCGGTGGCCTGGTGTTCGCGCTCTTGCTGTCACGCCTGTGGTTCGGCAAGGCAGACCTCACGATGGCGCTCAACGGCGCACTGGCCGGCCTCGTTGCCATTACCGCGGAACCGCTCACACCGACACCGCTCGCGGCGACGATGATCGGCGCCGTCGGCGGCCTGCTCGTGGTCGCATCCATCGTGTTGCTCGACAAGCTCAGGATCGACGACCCGGTCGGCGCGATATCGGTTCACGGCACGGTGGGCATCTGGGGCCTGCTGGCCGTCTGTTTCACGAACCCGGACGCGTCCCTCATCGCCCAGCTCAAGGGAATCGTGTCGATTTTCGCCTGGGTGTTCCTGACGAGTTTCGTGGTCTGGTTCGCGATCAAGAAAACGCTCGGCATTCGTGTCTCCGAGGAAGAGGAATACGAGGGCGTGGATATTTCCGAGTGCGGTCTCGAGGCCTACCCGGAATTCACGAAGGCCGAGTAATGACATAACGCATCCCCCACCAAAAGAGCATAATCCCCTTGAAAGCAAGGACTTGGCGGGCCCTCGGGCCCGCTTTTTTTTGCGGCCGAGAAAAAACTGCGACACGGCGCACGCCCTGCCTGTGAACGCAATCACGGCAGTTTTGCGGCTGTCATGGTTGAATGGCGTTATTGTTCAATGCTAAGCAGTACGTGGTCTGTACACGGAAGGTAAGCCATGAATCGCAAAATGCTCGTACTCGTTCTTTCTGCCGCGGCCCTGACGACCAGTGCTGTCGCCGGCGAGATTTACAAGTACGTCGACGAAAACGGCAACGTCCATTACCTGGACCGGCCCACCGGCGAATCCGGCGAAGAGCGTCTGAACATCACCTACTCGGGCACGCGGAACGAGGTGGTGAGCGCCCGGGTCGAGAAACGCCGCGATTACATGGAGGCTCTCGAAGAGGCCCGCAGCGAAGCAAAGAGCCAGCGCGAGGCGGAAGCGCAGGCCCGCGCCGAAATGGAAGCGCGCGCCGCGAAATGCCAGGAACACCGCGCCCGCCTGGAGAGGTACCTGCAGTCGCGCCGCCTGTTCCGCGAAAACGAGGCCGGCGAGCGGGAATACCTCGACGAAGAGCAGACCATGGAAGCACGCCGCAAAGTCGAAGAGGCCATCGAGGAAACCTGCTCGTAGAGAAAAGCTCCGCACCCGGCGCTACAATCCGGGCTCAGGTCGTGAGGAGCGCCAGGTTTGGCCGCAGCCCCCAGTTCCAGCAAATCTGCCGAATCCGGGTCGCAGGCGTACCTGCCTGATTTCTGTGCGACGAGCACCGTATTCGTCGTCGTTCTCGTCGCCGCACTGGTGGCCATCGCGCTGACCCTCGCCGGCACCACCGACTCCGGGCGATTCCTCTTCGAACTGTCCAAGACGGCCCTGTTCGTGCTCTGGCTTTCATTGCTGGGCTGCGCCGTCATGTGCCTGCTTCGCAGCCGGCTCGAGGGCGCCGGCAAGACGCGCGCATTCGTGCTCAGTTTCGCCATCCTGCTCGCAATGTGCCTGCTGCTGGCCGAGACCGCGTACCAGCTGACGCGCATCTTTGCCGAATCGGTGATCATTCACGACTCGCACGCGGGATTCCTGTTTCGCACCTTCATGGTGAGCGCCATAGTCATCGCGCTCGGCATGCGCTACCTGTACGTCGCAAGCGAATGGCGGCGCAGCATCGTGCTCGAAGCCCAGGCACGTATCAGCGCACTGCAGGCGCTCATCCGGCCGCACTTCCTGTTCAACAGCATGAATACGATCGCCTCGCTGACGCGCACGGATCCGCGGCAGGCCGAAGAAGCGGTCGAGGACCTGTCGGACCTGCTGCGCGCCAATCTCAACACCGCTAAG
>DATHRM010000342.1:0-2492 GCA_035465295.1 Woeseiaceae bacterium
CAGGACTATATCGGCGATATCAACATCCTGCCTGACAGGCTGCTCTTCAACCCGCTCAAGCTGCTTGCGCACCGTTCCATCGATGAAGTCGTGGAGCTGATCGCGCTGGGCGAGCGTGCGACCTGGCCGAAGATCGAAATGATCCGCGTGCAGAGCAAGATCGGGCGCACGCTGGACCGGATCGTGGGAGAGTTCGACCACGGCGCGCCGAAATTGAGCAGGTCGACGGTGCGACGCGCCAGCTGATCGCCGGCCGGCTCAGGCGGCCGGGGTCTTCTTGCTCGCTTTCTTCTTCCTGCCGCCGGCCTTCTTTTTTGCGGTTTTCTTCCCCACGGTTTTTCTTTTCGGTTCGACCGCGGCCTTCAGCTTCTCGAGCGACGTGTCGATGCACTCGATGAAGAACTCGATGTCGGGCACGATCTCGCGCGTCGACGTCACGTTGAAGGTGATTTCGCCGTTGTAACTCGGCGTCGCGATGAACAGTCCCATGCCGTGGACGAGAGGCGCGAGGCCGTAGGCGCCGACCTGCTGCGCGCCGTTCATGTACAGCGGTACCTGTGGCCCGGGAATATTGGAGATGAACAGGTTGCACGTGCGCGCCGCCATGCCGGCACGCAGCACGAGGCGGCCCGCGAGAACCTGGGTCGCGGCCGGGACGTGCTGGCTGAGGTCGGTCATCAGGCGCGCCGAGACGCCGGCTTTTGCTTCTTTGCTCAGCCGGGTGGCCTCGTGGATACAGCCGAGGCGGTCGACGTCATTGCCGACGTTCGTAAATATCGGCGCCGTCATCGACGTGACGTGGTTGCCCGGCGAATCGGCATCGGCCTGGCTGGAGCGGCGCGCGTTGATCGGCACCCATGCGATCAGCGAATCGTCGGGCAGTTCGCCGTGGTGTTTCAGGTAGCGCCGCAGTGCGCCGCCGCAAACCGCGAGAACCACGTCGTTGATCGTACTGCCCGGTACGGCTGCCCGTATCGCTTTGAAGTCGTCGAGGCGGAACGCTTTCGCGCCGAACATCTTGTGCGGCGAAACGGTATGATTGAAGCGCGTGTCCGGAACGTCGTGCTTGTCCTTGTTCTGCGCAGTCAGCACCTTCTGCGCAACATGATAGACGCTGGGGACCGACCGCATGACCGCGTCCGTGAGACCGATCGGCGAGCGGACCGTGTGCCAGGCGGCACGAACGGCCATGTCGACGATACCCGGTTTCGGGCTGCGGCGAAGCCTGGCCATGTTCAGGGGCACTGCCGGCGTGCCCTTGTTGTCGATATCGGCCAGCGCACCGAAGAAGTCCATGATCGCTTTGCCGTCGACGGCGGCGTGGTGAATCTTGGTGACGAGCGCGTAACTCCCCTTCGGCAGCCCTTCGACGTTGTCGAGGCCTTCGATAACGTACATTTCCCAGAGCGGGCGATTCATGTCCAGCGGCCGCGAATGGTAGCGGGCCACGTGAATGCAGAACTGGCGCCAGTCACCCGGTTCGGGGAGCCGCCCGTGGCGAATGTGATACTCGAGATCGAAGTGTTCGTCGTCGACCCAGTACGGGAAATCCAGTTCCAGCGGCACGTGCACGAGCCGCCGTTTGAACAACGGGCTCATGTGCAGCCGGCTCTCGACGTGGGTGAGGATATCCTTGAAGCGCACGACCTCGCCGCCGGGCAGGGTCGACTGGTCGAAGATTCCAATCGACGTGAGATGAGTGAGGTTGTCCGGAGATTCCATGTAGAGGAACTGGGCGTCCTGTGGGCTTAGCTGGTCCATGAGAGCGACTCCCTATTGTTCCAGCGCTTGAAGATACATTGCCCGGACATCGGCAACATGCCTGTCGATCGACTCCACCGACCACGTGCTGGTGTCGATCGGCGGCAGCACCTCGACGTTGACCGTGCCCGGGTGGAAAAGCAGGTCGCCTTTCGGCTGAACGTCATTTGAGTTGTGGATGACGATAGGAACGATCGGCACGCGGGCCTGCATTGCGAGATGAAACGCGCCTTTCTTGAACGGCGCAAGCTTGTCGGTGATGGAACGCGTACCTTCGGGCGACAGGCAGACTGACTTGCCTTCGACGCGCATGGCGTCGACCAGCGGCATCATCGCATCGATGGCCTTCTCGGTATTCCTGCGATCGATCAGCACGACGCCTGCCGCTTCGAAGACCCGGCCGACGATCGGCAGGTCTCTGATCTCGCGCTTGCCCACGCCCGTAATGTCGCGCCGTAACAGGCGTGCGACGATGACGAGGTCGACATTGCTCTGGTGATTGAAGATGAACACAGCCGGTCGATGCGACCACAGGTGCTGCTCGCCGTCGATCTTCAAATTGAGCCCGATCAGTGCGCTGGCCGTATCGGCAAACAGCGAGATCGAGAAGTTGAGTGCATCGCGCTTCGAGCCCGTCAATGCCCAGATCGGAACCCCTGCAACAAACGAGCCCACGAGGTTTGCCGGCATGAGCAGCGATCGCACCACGTCGGATACGTGTGTGCTGCCGC
>DATHRM010000343.1:0-17004 GCA_035465295.1 Woeseiaceae bacterium
AGGCGGTCGAGGGCGAGGAAGCACTCGCCTGGGTCGAGGAGCAGAACGCCGTGTCGCTCGGCCACCTGGAGTCGCTGCCGCTGTTCGAGACGCTGAAGGAACGCAATCTCGAAATCTATAATTCGGACGCCCGTATCGCGACGCCCGCGATGCGCGGCGATTACGTCTATAACTTCTGGCGCGATGACGACAATATTCGCGGTCGCTGGCGGCGCATGCTGCTCGACGACTACGTCGAGGGCGGCGAGGAATGGGAACTCGTACTGGACCTGGACAAGCTGGCCGAAGGTGAAGACGAGGACTGGGTATGGAAGGGCGCACAGTGCCTGCGACCCGAATACCGGCGCTGCCTGTTGAACCTGTCCCGGGGCGGTGCGGACGCGGTGGTCGTCCGCGAGTTCGACGTCGGGACGAAGACATTCGTGATGGACGGGTTTTCCATACCCGAAGCCAAGCACCAGGTCAGCTGGATCGATCAGAATTCCGTGTGGGTCGGCAGCGATTTCGGCGAAGGCAGCCTCACGGATTCGGGCTACCCGCGCACGGCACGCCTCTGGAAGCGCGGCGAACCGATCGAGGAGGCTACCGAGGTCTTCGCCGGCGAGCAATCAGACGTCGCCGCGGGTGTGTACCGGGCATGGGACCGCGACGAGAGTTACGACGTCGCATACCGCACCCCGAGCTTTTTCGAAACGCTCAATTACCTGTACATGGGTGACGGCAAGTTCGACTCTATCGATATACCCAAAGATGCCGACTTCCTGGGGGTGATGAACGGCCAGATGCTGGTGCAGCTGAAGTCGGATTGGCAGATCGGCGAGACCACTTACCCCCAGGCCGCCCTCATGTCCATCGACTTTTCGCGCTTCATGAACGGTGACCGCGATTTCGACGTCCTCATCGTCCCGGGCGAGTCCATGGCGATTCCGCGCGGCGGCATAATGACGACCCGCGATTACGTTATCGTGCGATTACTCGACGACGTGGTGTCCAGGCTGCAGCGATTTGCGTTTGTCGACGGCAGGTGGGTAAGCGAGGATATCGAGACGCAAGATCTCGGAACGATCTCGCTGGAGTCGTCGTCGGACGAATCCAATATCTTTTTCTTCACTTACGAGAATTTCCTGACGCCGGACACACTGTATGTCGCGGACGAGGGCGGCCGGACGGTGACGGCGCTGCGTTCGCTGCCCGAGTTCTTCGACAGCGAGGGCATGACGGTCGAGCAGCACTTTGCAACCAGCCGGGACGGTACGCGCGTGCCGTATTTCGTCGTGTTGCCGAAGGGGTTCGACCCGGACGGCAGTACGCCGACGTTATTGTATGGTTACGGCGGTTTCGAAGTCAGCCGCACACCGAATTACAGCGCGACGGTCGGTCACAGCTGGCTCGCGCGTGGCGGGGCCTTCGTCGTCGCCAACATCCGCGGTGGCGGCGAGTACGGGCCGGCCTGGCACCAGGCCGCGCTCAAGGAAAACCGGCAGCGCGCTTACGACGATTTCATCGCGGTGGGCGAGGATCTCGTCGCCCGCGGTATCACCAGTCCCGGGCACCTCGGCATTCGCGGCGGTTCGAACGGTGGGCTGCTGACTGGCGTGATGCTCACGCAGCGGCCGGATCTCTGGGGCGCCGTCGTCATCCAGGTGCCGCTCCTCGATATGAAGCGCTACAACAAACTGCTTGCCGGCGCCTCATGGATGGGCGAATACGGTGACCCGGACACGGCTGACTGGGAATACATCAGGGAGTACTCGCCCTACCATAACCTCGATCCCGCGGCCGACTACCCGACGCCGTTCTTCACGACCTCGACGCGCGACGATCGGGTGCATCCGGCCCACGCACGGAAGATGGTGGCGCGCATGAAGGAGATGGGTCACGACCTGCTGTATTACGAAAACACGGTCGGTGGCCACGCCGGGGCGTCCGACAATGAACAGCTGGCCCGCGCCGAAGCGCTGATCTACAGCTACCTGTGGGATCAACTGGCCGGCCCGGCCGCTGAATGAGCCATCAGCCGGGTATCTGGCCGAGGGTCGACATCAGGACGTAGTAGACGGTGAGTGCGAACCAGAAGATCGGCAACAGCATATGCACGATCGAATTGCGCGTGGCGAGACCGGCGATTGCCATACCCAGGTGCAGGCCGATAAACAGGAAATACTCCTGAGGTAACGGCCGCAGGTCGGCGCTGGCTTTGATCATCGTCTCGGGGATATCGATGCACCACGCGACGAACATGGCGCCGAAGAACCAGAAACGATTCCTGAAGAAGTAGGCCCGTATGTCGATGTCCCTGTCCATGTCCCACGGGTACAGCATCGCGGCGAGAAAAAACAGCACGACGGAATAAAGGGTGATGAAGAGGTACTGGTAGGCATACCAGTTCTGGTGGCTGCTCCACCAGTAGAGGCCCCACCAGATCAGCAGGATGAAGACCAGGATGTTGACGGTCCACAGGGCGTGCGGGACGTAGAAGCGGACGGTGTCGCGGTGCTGGATGAGCTTGGTCGCACCGGTTGCCAGGTGAGTAATGCCGAGGCCCATGATGACCGAGATGAGTACGCCGATGTATTCGAATACGCCCATTACAGTCCTTCAGTAACTACCGGATCGGTTCGAAACGCGCCTGGAAGAAGCGCAGGTATTCCGGCTCGTACACCATCTTCAGCCCGCGAATGCCATCGCGGCGGGCATATACGTCGACGACCGCCTGCGTGACGACGTCCATGTGCGCCTGAGTATAAACGCGCCGGGGGATGGTCAGGCGCACGAGTTCCAGTGCCGGCCGGCGGTTGTTGCCGGTTTCCGGGTCGCGGCCGGCCGAGACGTTGCCGCGCTCCATCGTTCGAATGCCCGATTCGATGAACAGTTCCGCTGCGAGCGACTGTGCCGGGTAGTCGTCCTGGTCGATGTGCGGCAGGAATTCCCGCGCATTGATGAACACTGCGTGCGATCCAATCGGTTTCACGACGGGGATGCCCGCACGCTGCAGGTTTTCCCCTAGGTAGCGCACCTGGCCGATGCGTGCCGCCTGGTGTTCTTCCGTGGCAGCCTCGCGAATGCCCTGAGCCATCGCTTCCATGTCGCGGCCCGCGAGACCGCCATAGGTGTGCAGGCCCTCGTAGACGACCACGAGATTCTGGGCTTTCTTGAATATTTCCTCGTCGTTGCAGGTGAAGAAGCCGCCGATATTGACGAGAGCGTCCTTCTTCGCCGACATGGTGCAGCCGTCGGTGAGGTCGCAGATCTCGCGGAGAATCTGCCGCACGGTCTTGTGGGCGTAGCCTTCTTCGCGCTCGCGGATGAACCAGGCGTTCTCCATGGTGCGCGTCGCATCGAGCATGATCAGGATGTTCTGCTCGCGGCAATAGCTGTGCAGTTCGCGAAGGTTTGCCATCGAGAACGGCTGACCGCCGGCCATGTTCACGTTGCCTTCCAGGCTGATGTACGGCACCCGGTCGGCGCCGACCTCTTTTACCAGCGCGTCGAGCTTGCCGATGTCCACGTTGCCCTTGAACGGGTGTTCGCAGTCGGGGTCGTGCGCTTCGTCGATGATGACGTCCACGAACGTGCCGCCGGCGAGTTCCTGGTGCAGGCGCGTCGTCGTGAAATACATGTTGCCGGGAATGTAGTCGCCCTCCCTGATGAGGATCTGCGACATCAGGTTCTCGGCGCCGCGGCCCTGGTGCGTCGGCACCAGGTACTTGTAGCCGTAGTATTCCTGCACGACGGATTCGAGGTGATAGAAGTTCTCGCTGCCCGAATACGCCTCGTCGCCGAGCATCAGGCCGGCCCATTGCCGGTCGCTCATCGCAGACGTTCCCGAATCGGTGAGCAGGTCGATGTACACGTCGCGGCTGCGCGTCAGGAAGGTGTTGTAACCGGCCTCGCGGATTGCAGCTTCGCGCTCTTCGCGCGTGGTCATCCGCAGTAGTTCGACGGACTTGATCTTGTAGGGCTCGGCCCAGGTCCTGTGGCCGGGTTTGATATCGTTCATGTGAATTCTCTTCGAATGCAGGTAAGAACCGGTGTGTGGTCAGAGCCAGTCGAAATGCGCGGTGAAGTGCCGCAGGAACTGCGGCGCCTTGACGATGCGCATGCCGCGAATGGCGTCGCGCCGTTCCCAAACGTACTGGATGGCTTCGAGCACGTAGTCCATGTGGCTCTGCGTATATACGCGGCGGGGAATGGCGAGACGCACGAGGTCGGAACGGGCCGGGCGTTCCTCGCCGCTCAGGGGGTCCATGCCGAACATGACCGTGCCGATCTCGCAGCCGCGGATGCCCGCCTCGACGTAGAGTTCGACGGCGAGGGCCTGGCCCGGGTAGTGCAATGGCTCGATGTGCGGCAGAAAGCGGCGCGCATCGAGGTAGACGGCGTGACCGCCGGCCGGCGCCACGACGGGAATGCCCGAGTCGAGCAGGCCGTTAACGACGTAGCGCGTCGACAGCAGCCGGTAGTCGAGATAGTGCTCGTCGAGGATCTCCCGCAGGCCCACGGCGATGGCCTCGAGATCTCGGCCGGCGAGGCCGCCGTAGGTGGGGAAGCCTTCCGTCAGGATCAGGATGTTGCGTTCACGCTGGGCGAGTTCGGCGTCGTTGGTGCACAGGAAGCCGCCGATGTTGGCAAACGCGTCCTTCTTGGCGGACATCGTGCAGCCGTCGGCGCAGGCAAACATCTCCCGGGCGATGTCGATGACCGATGCGTTCTCGTACCCCGGTTCGCGCAGCTTGATGAAGTACGCGTTCTCGGCGAAGCGGCAGGCGTCGACATAGAACGGTATGCCGGCTTCTCGCGCGATGCGGCTGATCTCGCGGATATTCGCCATCGACACGGGCTGGCCGCCGCCGGAGTTGTTGGTGATCGTCACCATGATCAGCGGGATGTTCTCGGCGCCGTGTTCGGCGACCAGTTTCTCGAGCGCGGCCGTGTCCATGTTGCCTTTGAACGGCGCGTCGGACTGGAAGTCGGCGGCCTCGGGGCAGGGCAGGTCAACCGCCTTGCCGCCGCAGAATTCGATGTTGGCGCGGGTCGTGTCGAAGTGCGTGTTGTTCGGGACGATCGAGCCGGGCTGGACCATCACGCTGAACAGGATGCGTTCCGCCGCGCGGCCCTGGTGCGTGGGAACGACCTGCTCGAAGCCGAAGATGTCCCTCACGGTGTCGCGGAAGCGGTACCAGCTGCGCGCGCCCGCATAGGATTCGTCGCCCCGCATCATCGCCCCCCACGCCTCGGATGACATCGCGCTGGTGCCCGAATCCGTCAGCAGGTCGATGATCACGTCGTCGGCGTGCAGCAGGAACAGGTTGTAGCGCGCTTTCTCTATGAGGTGCTCGCGCTCGCTGCGATCCGTCAGCCGGATGGGTTCGACCATCTTGACGCGATGCGGCTCGATTATGGTTTTCACGGGTAATTCACTCCCCGGGCCCCTGCGGCCCCGGCGTCACCCTAGCCGTAAGCCTTCCCGCGCGCGATACGTAGAATTACTGCGCTAACCCTGTCGCGCCGCCCGCAACGCCCGCGAGTACCACTCGAACTCGTCCAGGAACCCCGTGACCCGTTCGTCGTACGCTTTGTCCGTCGCGTGACCGTCGTCGTCGAATGCGTCCTGCACTTTCGATACCGGAAATACGGTTGGAATGCCGGGCGTACCGAGTTCGCCGAGGATCGCGCGCAGGTTGGCAAGCCCTCGAAGGCCGGCGAAGGGGCCCGCGGAGTAGGTGACGATGCCGCTCGGCTTGTAGTGGTATTCGCGCTGGAAGTGGTCGAGCAGGTTCTTGAGTGCCGGCTGGATGCTGTGGTTGTATTCGCCGCTGACGACGATGAACCCGTCGACTTCGCGAAATACAGAAGCGATCCATTCCATGGTCTCCGGCGCCTCGCCGCGGTCGAATTCCTTGTACATCCTGTCGAGCAGCGGCAGCTTGCGCTCCATGGCGTCGACAAATACGACGTCGTGGCCGCGCGCTTCGAGCTTGTTGATAATGAAACGCGCGGCCTTGATCCCCTGGCGGGCGCTGCGCACGCTGCCGTAGACGACGGCGGTCTTCAGGGCCACGTTGTCGCCGTCCTCACTCAACGGTGATCGAACGGACGTTGGTTACGATCTCGATGCCGTCGCCGGCCGCCATCTTGCGCATCATTTCGATCTGCTCGCCCATCATGTTCATCATCATGTTGCGCTGTGACTCCGGCATCTCCGCCATCTGCCTGTCGAACTCCGCGAGCTGGGCACGGGCTTCCTCCATCTGGCGCTTGGTCTCATCGGCCATTTCGCCAGTGAGCCGCATAACCTGCTGGTACGGTTCGTACATATTGCTGCCCGGCACCGTGCGATAGTCGCGCTCGATAGTCTCGATCGTGACGGGGCGGGGCGTTCCGTCCGTGTCCATGGTGCCGTCCATGACGAGCTTCAGCGGCACGTACTCGTCCGCATCGATCCACGCATTGATCGTCTGCAGCGTGAATTCCTGGTTCTCGTCGAAGCTGCGCTTGCGGTCGAGGTTTTCGGCCACCAGGTGGTAGGCTTTCCGCCCCTCGACGGTCTCCGTGCCGACCAGCTCGGCCGATTCCGAGAAGGCGGCGATGCTGTAGACGGCTTCCTGCGCCATGTCCTCGAAGTCATCCTGCGACATTACAGGGTCCTCGCCCTGTTGCATCATCTCGTCGGGGAGCACCATCCGGAAGGTGTCCACGGGTTCGCCGTCGGGGCCGGTAACCGTGGTGCGCTCGAACGTGATCTTCGACACGTAGCCCATGGCTTCCTGCTCGACGACGTAACGGTCCACGCCTTCCCGGCGCTCCTGCTGGAGCGTCACGACCTTGTCGATGATGTCCTGCGCATCCGCGGCGAACGCCGCTAAGGGCACGAAGCAGCCGATGAGGAGGAGAAGAGTGGTAGCTTTGTAATTCATGACTTTCCTCCGGTTAATACTGTTTTATACTCTTTATGCGGATTGGTGAACAAGAGGCGAGCGATGACCAGCCGTCGTGATTTTCTGAAAACTTCCGGTGCGGTGGCGCTGAGCACGGCTTTGCCTGCCGTGACACTTGCACACGACAAGCTGGAAATCCACTCGCGGCCCATCCCCGGCACCGGCGAGTCACTGCCGATGGTCGGTCTCGGTAACTCGCGCCTCTTCCAGGAGGGCAATCTCGAGGCGACGCGCGAACTCATCGAACTTTTCACGTCCTATGGCGGCAGTTACGTCGACACGCTGGGCCCGAGCCGGTTCACGGTCGCGAGCGTCATGCAGGCACACGATCTGCAGTCGCAGCTGTTCGTCGGCACCTACCTCGGTACGGTGCAGTACGACGCCATGGCCGCCGAGCTCGAGCGCGTGCGCGCGGCCCAGCGTAAAGCGGTGCTCGATCTCGTGCTGACCTACGATTTCAAGGAAATCCTCGCGGATCCCGAGCGGTACCTGCGGCTCAAGGAAGCGGGACTGACCCGGCACATCGGCGCAGCGCGGCACAAACGGGAATTCCACGAACCCATGATGCAGCTGATGGAAATGGGCGTCGTGGACTTCATCCAGGTGAACTACTCGTTGCTGGAACCCGAGGCTGGCGATACGGTCCTGCCCATGGCGCAGGAAAAGGGAGTCGCCATTCTCGTCAACCGGGCCTTCGTCAACGGCGGCTATTTCGACGTCGTGAGGGACCGTGAATTGCCGGAGTGGGCGGCCGACTTCGACTGTAACAGCTGGGCGCAGTTTTCGTTGAAGTTCATCCTCTCGCACCCGGCCGTTACCTGCGTGCTGACCGAGACGGCCAACCCCGATCACCTCATCGATAATCTCGGCGCCGGCATGGGACGACTGCCGGACTTGGCCACACGCGTAAAAATGCTGGAACTGGTGCAGAGCTTCGCCTGACCCCGCCGGCGATGCCTGTTCGGGCGGCGGCATTTCAGCGCCCGCGGCAGGCGCGCCTCAGCTTTCGGCTACGCTTCCAGCAACACGGCGCTCGGCAGCCGGCCATTGACCTTATAATCGGCGGACATTTCCCGAGAGGTCCCGCCATGATTACCGTCCACCACCTCGAAAACTCCCGCTCGCAGCGTATTGTCTGGCTGCTCGAAGAACTCGGCATCGACTACGAGATCAAGCGCTACGGGCGCGACAGGCAAACCGGCCTTGCGCCGCGCGAACTGCTGGACGTGCATCCGCTCGGCAAGGCGCCCGTCATTACCGACGGCGACAGGACCATTGCCGAGTCCGGTGCGATCATCGAATACCTGATGTACGAGTACGACGATGGCCGCCTTCGCCCCCAGGAGGGCACGGAGGAGCGTCTTGCCTACAACTACTGGCTGCATTACGCCGAAGGCACGTTCGCGCCGCTGATGATCCTGTCCCTGGTGCTGGGCCGGATCGAGCAGGCGCCCATGCCGTTTTTCCTCAGGCCGGTTGCGAAGGGGATTGCGCAGAAAGTGCGCGACGCATACCTGGATGCCAACGTCACGAGGAATCTCGAGTTCATGGATGCCACGCTGAGCGAGTCGCCCTGGTTCGCAGGCGACATGTTCACTGCGGCCGACGTACAAATGAGCTTTGCGCTCGAAGCCGCGGAGGTTCGTTCGAACCTCACCGGTGATTACCCTCATCTTGCCGCGTTTCTCGAGACCATTCGCGCAATGCCCACCTACAAACGCGCACTCGACAAGGGCGGGCATTACGAATTGATGGCGGCGGGCAGGACCAGCTAGCGTCGATGCCGCCTTTCGAGAGCATCGAGACGCGCTGGTTTTTCGAGGGCGATTCGTCGTTACACTCCGAATTGCGCAGCTGGTTCGAGTCCTGCGCGCCGTTCCGGCGGGCTGCGGACGTGCGGGCGCCCGAGTGGACGGGCCGCGCCGGCGGCGAGCCGGATGTTTACCTGCTCATGCCCGGCTGCACCGACATGGGTGTCAAGTGGCGCGAGGGCATGCTGCAGATCAAGGGCCGGGTCGCCGACCTGGGCACGCGCAATTTCGGCGCCCGGCACAGAGGCAGGGTGCAGCGCTGGATCAAGTGGACGTACGCGGAGGTGCCGGCCGCCTACCGGGCGCTGTTCGACGTGAACGGCAGCCTGCAGACGGCTGCGGTTCACAAGACCCGGGCGCTGCGCATGATCAGCCTCGATTCAGCGAGGCCCGAAGAGGTCGCGCCGGACAGCACCCTGGAGCGGGGGGTCGGTTTCGAGATGACCGACCTCGAACTTCACGGCGAGCGCTATTGCTCGGTCGCCTTCGAGGCCTTTCCCGGCGATGAAGAAAGCGAAGCAGGGTTTGATACCGTGGTTGAGAGGGTTCTCGGGGAGCTGGAAATCCCGCTGGGCGTCGGGATATCGCTGTCCTACCCGGACTGGCTGTACCGCTGACTACCTAGGGCTCGAAGCGAAACTCGCAGTAAAGGTACATCTGCTCGACGCCTCCCGGCGTGACGTGCATTTCCTTCTTGTGGTGCTTCAGCCTGAATTCGCTGCCCAGGCTCTCCTGCAGGCGTTCGAGGTCGTAACGCTGCACGGGAAGGCCGCTGCAGCGGGGCGGCGCTTCGGGAGCGAACGTGCCGATGATGACGTGGCCGCCGGGCCGCAATGCCCTGCACAGGTTTTCGCGGTAGCGCTCCCGGTCCCCCGGCTCGGTGAGGAAATGAAATACGGCCCGGTCGTGCCAGAGTTCGTACGCGTTTTCCGGTAGCTCGGCTTCGGTGATGTCGGCGGACAGCCAGGTAACCGCCGTGCTTCTTTCGCCCAGCCGCGCCTTGATGAGATCGAGTGCGGGCTCGGCAAGGTCGAGAACCGTGACGGCCGTATAGCCCCTGTCGAGCAGGTCGTCGACCAGCGTCGACGCGCCGCCGCCGACGTCGATGACAGGCGCGCCCCGATCCAGTCCGAGCGCGCTTATCCACTCCAGCGACGTCTCCAGGCGGGGCTTGTACCAGCCGAGCCGTTCGACCGGCTTGCTGGTGTAGACCTGCTCCCAGTGTTCTCGACGGTCCATTGCCGATGCAGTATGAGCCGGGCGGCACAGGCCCGCAAGGGACCGCAGTGCGCTGCAGTTTTCCCGAATGCTGCGGCGATAGTTCGCATGATATGAATGACTTGCGTAGCAACGCTCAGTTGCTGAGGAGGCTCGCAATGAAACTGACGTCGATGCTCGCTCCTGCATTCACGGTTAGAGATCCGCTCCTACATCGTGGCTTCGAACTTCCAGAGGCTGTTTTTGCTGCAGTCGGTGAGATCTTCGAACAGGCCGTCGATTTCGTCACCGGCGTCGCTGTCCAGTAGTTCCTGCGTGGCCGCCCAGGACGTCAGGCTCGGATAGGTATCGACGAAAATGAAGGTTTCGAAATTGCCGACGACGGCGGTGCCCACGGAACTCGTAATGCCGCCGCCCGCGACCTTGGAATTCACGAACTTCAGCCACTTGCTGTTGGCTTCGTGCACGGCCTCCATTTCCACGTCGTCTTTTACCTTGCAGGTGTAAACGCTGGCGTAGGTGTCGGCCGTTGCGAGCCCCGAAACGCCCAGGCCAGCGACGGCCAGTAATGTTGTCACTGTTCTTCTCATTTTTTCTCTCCCTTACTTTTTGTTGTCAGGGTTGTCGAGCGTTGAACATATTATGCGTAATCGCCGGGCATGTCCTTATAAATCGATAACTTATGAGACGGTTTCCGATGTTATTGACAAGTCTGAAGGCGCTGTGAAACTCTGGCACAGGTTGAAAAAGGCACGGCGTTCGAAAGGGCGCTTCGCAAAGCCACCGGTCTACGGTCATTTGCCAGGACAGCGGGGTTACCACCAATGGCATTCATGCTAGGCATAACGCCGTGGCCAGTCGCCTCGGCTCTACTCTGGATCATTCTCATCGTCTCCGCGCTTTACCTGGCGCGCGCGACCGCGCACAAGGCGATCCAGGCAATGGCGCGGGCTTTCCACCGCGGCTTTCGAACGGCTTCCAAAGCGGTGTCTCGTTCGCAGGAGAATCTCGCATCGCGGAATCGCGACGTCTTGCTCGCCGCCGGACGCGAGGCCAAGGAGCGCGTCATCGAGCGCGAGTTCGACCGCATCAATGACACGGTGCGCAAGGATCTCGGCAACTACTCCGCACTGCATCGGTCGCTCGACGAGTCCATCAAGCGCATCGAGGACGATCACCAGCAGTCCGTCAACGTACCGCCGGATCCGCCGGGCTGGGTGAAAGCAGTCGAGGCTATCGCCAAGATCGACGAGCGCGAGGGGCGCTTCGGCGTCGGCAATATCCTGAGCGACATCCACAAGTCGCTGGTCAAGGCGCACAAGGAGGCGATGACCGCCTACGTATCTGCATCGAAGCAGCGTCACCAGCTTCTCAAGGCCATGCGACCGGACTGGCGTGCGATACAGAAGACGCTGTCGCGGGTCGGCAAGAACGTCGACAGCCTGCTCGCGCGCTCCGTCACGATCGATCGCCTGATGCAGGAATACGAGGACATCGTGCGCGGCCAGGACCGTGCGGTCTCGGTCCTGTCGTCGTCGTCGCTCGTGAACTTCTTCGTGTCGGCGCTGGTGCTGACGGTCGCGATCGGCGGCGCCGCAATCAATTTCTCGCTGATCGCACGACCGATGGCGGAGATGGTCGGCGGCACGAGCCTCATCGGCGGCTACCGGACTGCCGATATCGCAGCGCTCGTCATCATCATGGTCGAGATCTCGATGGGGCTCTTCCTGATGGAGTCGCTGCGCATAACGCGCCTGTTCCCGGTCATCGGCGCACTGCCCGACAAGGTCCGAGTCCGCATGGCGGTCATCACGTTTACGATTCTTTTCCTGCTTGCGAGCGTCGAGGCGGGACTTGCGTACATGCGCGAAGTACTTTTGCACGACGAACTGGCGACGAGCGCGCTGCTGCGCGGCGAAGGCACGGCGACGGCAACCAGCGAGTACCTGTGGATCACGACCGCGGCGCAGATGGGCATGGGTTTCATCCTGCCGTTTGCGCTGACGTTCGTGGCAATTCCGCTCGAGACTTTCGTGCACTCGCTGCGCACGGTGGTGGGCATGATCGGTATCGCGCTGCTGCGCTTCACGTCGCTCCTGCTGCGGCTGCTGGCCAACGCCTCACTGCATATCGGCACGCTGCTCGAACAACTCTATGACCTGCCGCTGTTCGTGCCGCTGTGGCTGGAACAGCGAATGGGTGACAACGGCGGCAAGGGCAGGCACGCGATGTCCCGGGAGGCACGGTCATGAAGCGATTGATCTTGATGGTGGGGTTGACCGTGCTGGCATCCTGCGGCCAGCAGGGTCCGCAGAATACCGGCGTTTACATGCTGCTGGACACTTCGGGTACATACCGCGAGGAACTCGTCAAGGCCGAGCAGATCATTCGCTACACGCTGTCGCGCCTGGGCGAGACCGATACGTTCGCCGTGGCACGGATCGATACCGGGAGCTTCAGCGAGAAGGACATCATCGCCAAAGCCTCGTTCGACGACCGGCCGAGCGCGGTCAACCGCCAGAAACGGGCTTTCGCCCAGCAGGTCGCCGACTTCGTGAACAGCGCCAGTTCGTCGCCGTACACGGACATCTCCGGCGGCATCCTGCAGGCGGTCGAATACCTGAACGAGAAGGGCACGGGCCACAAGACGATTTTGATCTTCTCCGACCTGAAAGAGGACCTGGAGGAGGGCTATGTGCGCGAATTCGACCTCGAACTCGCCGGATTCGACGTCATCGCGCTGAATGTCACCAAGCTGCGCAGCGACAACATCGACCCGCGCGAGTACCTGGCCAGGCTGGAGGCCTGGCAGGGGCGCGTCGAGAAAGCCGGCGGCGAGTGGCGTGTGATCAATGACCTGGACGGACTGGACGGCCTGCTGTAAACATGAGTGGAACCTTATACGCGATTATGTCGTCTTGATAATTGGGGTTGGGATGAGAAGACGTTGAAAATGGACCTGAAAAAGACCGATTTCGGGGAACGGGCGTTCGGCAAGGAGTCGAAGGTGCCCGTTACGGTCAAGTACGAGTCGCAACAGCACGCTCTGGATTTCATCTGGAGCATCCTGGGCAGCGGCAGCGCTATCGGCGTGATCGAGGGCCCGGAAGGTTCCGGCAAGTCAACGGTAATGCGGCAATTCGTCAGCGAACTGCCGCGCGACACGTCCATAGCGGCGCTCGACGGCACGCGCTACAAGCCGCGCGGCTTCGTTTCGGAGATCCTCGCGCGTTACGGCTATACGACCGACCTGCAGACCACCGAGGAGCTGCTGCAGCTCCTTGCAATGTTCGCCGGGCAGCAGACCCGCAGCTACCAGCCGCCCATCGTCATGGTGGACAACGCGGACAAGATGTTCCCGAGTACGCTGAAGACCCTCGGCAAGATCGCGGCAATGTCCGAGGGAGGCAAGCCCTCGCTGCGCATCATTCTCACCACGCGGCGCCGGCTCAACCCGCTGTCCGAAGAGGACGGCAAGCTGGGTGCCGACCGGCCCGTCGAAATTCGGCAGCTGCAGCCGATGACGGTGAACGAAGCGCTGGTCTATCTGCATGCGCGCCTGGAGGCGTGCGGCGTCGGCGTGCCGGATTCGGTCTTCCCCGGCGACGTTTGTGACAAGCTGCACGAGATTTCACGGGGCTGGCCTGCGCGGCTGAATGCGCTCGCGCTCACGGCGATCCAGCGTTCCGAATCGCTGCCGGTTTCCGTCACGCGCCTGACGAAGCGTCCCGACAAACTGCCGCGCGAGCGCAAGCTGCCGAGCCTGGTGATATCGAGGGACGGCAAGACGCTCAGGGAATTCGTGTTCAACGACAAGAAGGTGCTGATCGGCCGCTCCGAGTTCGCCGACATCGTCATCGAGGACGAGTTTTGCAGCAAGTTTCACCTGCTGTTGATGCTGTACTCGGACGGCCTCGTGCTGCTGGACCTGAACAGCGCCAACGGCACGACGGTGAATTCGGTCAAGGTGAAGAGCACGCTGTTGCTGGACAACGACGTCATTTCGCTCGGCCACCATCGCCTGAAGGTGATGAACGTGCCCGTGCCGGACCAGGCGACTGCGGGCCGCGCAACGGCGGCGGATACGCGGCGCATGAAGAACCTCGACGAGATGCGCCGCAAGCGCCAGGCGCAGCTCAAGGCCGTGCCGTCGCGGACCCGGAAGAAATCCCGATAAGCGGCCGGCGCTTCGCGCCCCAGTGCCCGTGCCGGGCTTCGAAGACCCCGGCAAGCGGTTCGCCGCAGGTGTTGCACGCCGCCTTGTCGCCATGCATGCGGATATTCCAGTCGCCGAGCTGGTAGCCGTCGCGGCCGATGAGCAACGTGCCGCAGCCCGGACAGTACGTGCTGGCGCCCGCGGGATCGTGCACATTGCCCGTGTAGACGTAGTGCAGGCCATTCCGCAGCGCGATTTCGCGGCAACGCGTCAGCGTGCTTTTCGGCGTCGATGGCGTCTCCAGCATCTTCCAGTCGGGATGAAACGCCGTGAAATGCAGCGGCACGTCGCGCCCGAGGTTGTCGGCAATCCAGCCGGTCATCGCGTCGATCTCCGCGTCAGCGTCGTTTTCGCCGGGGATCAGCAACGTGGTGATTTCGAGCCAGGCGCCGGTTTCCGCCTTGAGGTAGCGCAACGTGTCCAGCACAGGCTCGAGGTGACCGCCGCAGATTTTCCAGTAAAAACGCTCCGTGAAGGCTTTGAGGTCCACGTTGACGGCGTCCATGCCGCCGAAGAATTCGTCACGCGCCTGCTCCGTTATGTAGCCGGCGGTGACGGCGACGTTGGCAACGCCGCGTTCGTGGCAGGCGGCTGCGACGTCGACCGCATACTCGAGGAAGATGACCGGGTCGTTGTAGGTATAGGCGACACTGCGGCTGCCGCTGTCGACGGCCGCGGCAGCGATGTCCTCGGGCGACGCCGTTGCCTGCAGCCGGTCGAATTCACGCGATTTGCTGATATCCCAGTTCTGGCAGAATTTGCAGGCCAGGTTGCAGCCTGCCGTGCCGAAGGACAGCACCGGCGTGCCGGGCAGGAAGTGATTGAGCGGCTTCTTTTCGATCGGGTCGATGCAAAAACCGCTGGAGCGCCCATAGGTCGTGAGCACCATTTCGTCGTCGCCGTGCGCGCGCACGAAACACAGCCCGCGTTGGCCGGCGTGCAGCTTGCAGAATCGCGGGCACAGGTCGCACTGCAGGCGGCCGTCGTCGAGGCGGTGCCAGTAACGGGCCGATGTGCCCTCTGTGGTATTGACGGTGTTCATAATCCCGGTTTCCCAGTATATGCTTGCACGGCTCCCGGGAATCAATGCGTACCCCGTAAAGTTACCTATTTTCATCGCCCGTCGTGAGCCTAGAATGACCCTGGTATGCCGGGCAGAGCCGCTATGACCACCGTGAGGGAACCCGCTGTCGCCGGTCACTTCTATCCCGAAGACCCGGGAGAACTGCAGGCGCTCGTCAGCGGGATGCTCGGCGAGGTGCACGACGACGAAGACGTGGCACCCAAGGCGATCGTGGCCCCGCATGCCGGCTACGTCTATTCCGGCGCGGTCGCGGCGGCAGCCTATGCGACGCTCGCCCCGTACCGGGCCGTTTACACCCGCGTGGTCCTGCTGGGCCCGTGTCATCGCGTACCGGTCGCCGGCATCGCACTGAGCGCCGCCAACGCCTTCCGGACGCCGCTCGGCGACGTGCCCGTCGATCGTGAGGCGGCTGCGGCCCTGAAGGACCACGGCGTCACGGTTTTCGAGCCTTCTCATCAGTACGAACACAGCCTGGAAGTGCACCTGCCGTTTCTGCAGACGGTGCTCGGGGAATTCAGCATCGTCCCGCTGGTGGTCGGTGAGGCCACGCCGCAGTCGGTGGCGAAACTCCTGGAGACGCTGTGGGACGGGCCGGAAACGCTGATCGTGGTGAGTTCGGACCTGAGCCACTATCTGGACTACGACACGGCCCGCGCCCGGGACCGGGAAACCTGCCGGCGAATCGAACACCTCGATACCCGGATCGACCACGACGACGCCTGCGGCGCTACGCCGTTGCGCGGCCTGCTGCTGGCGGCAAAGCGCCGCGACATGCGTGTCAAGACGCTCGACCTCTGCAATTCGGGCGATACGGGGGGAGACCGCGACTTCGTCGTCGGCTACGGCGCCTGGCTGTTCGCCTGATGCGCGCATTACTCCTGGTTCTGTTCGTGCTCGCCGTGCCGGCGATGGCGGCCGAGGACTATGCCGCGTTGCGCGCCGATCTCGTGGACGAGGTGCAGAGCTACGCCGGGTACGCAGGCGACGCGCCGTTCAGCGACGAGGTTCTCGCGGCCCTGGGCCGTGTCGAGCGCCATCTGTTCGTGCCGCCGGGGCAGGCCAGGTTTGCCTACGAGAACCGACCGCTGCCCATCGGGCACGGCCAGACGATATCGCAACCGTACATCGTCGCACTCATGACCGACCTGCTCGAGCCGGACGAAAACGACGTCGTGCTCGAGGTGGGAACCGGCTCCGGCTACCAGGCCGCGGTGCTCGCGGAGCTCGTGGATCATGTCTACTCGATCGAGATCATCGAGCCGCTGGCCGTGTCCGCCCGCGAGCGGCTGGAGCGTCTCGGCTACGACAACGTGACCACGAAGCTCGGCGACGGGTATTACGGCTGGGAGCAGCATGCGCCGTTCGACGCCATCATCGTGACCGCCGCGGCCAGTCACGTGCCGCCGCCGCTGATCGAGCAGCTCAAGCCCGGCGGACGAATGGTCATCCCGGTTGGCGGGCGATTCATGACGCAGCTCCTGTTGCTGCTGGAAAAAGGCGATGACGGCGACGTCGTGACGCGGCAGATCGGTGCCGTGCGCTTTGTGCCGCTGACCGGCGAACACTGAGTTCCGTGCGGCGCCTGCTGCCAGCCACGTTACTCGTCTCCGCGGCGGCTATCGGCTACGAGATCCTGCTGATGCGGATGCTGTCGATCGTGCAGTGGCATCATTTCGCCTACATGATCATCAGCCTGGCCCTGCTCGGGTACGGCGCAAGCGGCACTTTCATCGCGGT
>DATHRM010000344.1:0-4329 GCA_035465295.1 Woeseiaceae bacterium
CGAAACGCCGGACTTTGCCGCCTATCTTCGCAACCGCAGCCGCGATCTCGTCTCCGGCGATTACGAGTCCGGCGACGCCGCGTGGGTGACGGGCCGTTTCGGCAACCTCAACCTGCAGTTCGGCAGCTACGAGACCTACGACGACAACCTGCTGGGAATCAAGGCGTTCTACAGCGCCAGCCTGCTGGCGCGCGACGAGGACAGGAGCCGGGCGCTCGCCGCGGCAATGACCGAGCTGCAGTCGATCGAGGACGCCCTGCCCTACGAACACCAGAAGCGGGTGCGCTCGCACATTCCCGTCGGCGTCTACAACGTCGTCGCCGATTTCGGCCAGGCGCGCGGCGCGAACACGGCCACCATCCTGCCGAACGATGCGGATCATGCGCGCAAGTACGGCCGCATCGTCCTGATCCGCAACAACATCCTCGGAAACCCGGCGATATTCGCGAACGTCAGGCAGCGGTTCAACGCCGTCGTGGCCGCGGAGTATCGTGAACACCTGACGATCGACGGCAGCTTCAACCGCACGCTCTGGCACGAGATCGGCCATTACCTGGGCGTTAGCGTGACCGCGGACGGCCGCAGCCTGGGCGAGGCACTCGCGGATTACGCCGACCTGGTGGAGGAGATGAAGTCGGATCTCGTGTCGCTGCATGCCGCACCCACGTTGCGGGCGATCGGCTACTACGATGACGCGGGCCTGCGCTCACACTATGCGGACGGTATCCGCCGTACGTTGCAGGTCGTGCGGCCGAGGCCCGAACAGCCCTACCAGAACATGCAGCTGATGCAGTTCAACTATTTCATGGAACACGGGCTCATCGAACCGCGCGGCGATGCTGCGCTGCTGGCCATCAATTACGACCGCTATCACGACGTCGTGAGCGCGCTGCTCGACGAAGTGTTACACCTGCAGTATGCGGGGGACTACGCAATGGCCAGGGCATTCGTCGAACGATGGAACTACTGGGACGATCGCGTGCACGGCCGGCTCGCTGAACTCATCCGGGAGCAGGCGAGCTATCGCGGCACCCTGGTGCGCTACGCGATCCTGGAAAACTGAAGGGGGAGAAACCATGGCGACTCGCTATAACACTATCCTGGAAACCGTCGGCAGGACGCCGATCGTTCGCCTGAACCGGATTGCACCCGACCACGTCAACCTGTACGTGAAGATCGAAGCCTTCAATCCGATGGGCTCCGTCAAGGACCGGCTCGCCCTCGGCGTCATCGAAGACGCCGAACGCAGCGGGGCACTCGAGCCCGGCCAGACCGTGGTCGAGGCCACGAGCGGCAACACGGGCATCGGGCTTGCCATGGTCTGCGCCTGCAAAGGCTACCCGCTGGTCGTAACGATGGCCGAAAATTTCAGCGTGGAGCGGCGCAAGCTGATGCGCTTCCTCGGGGTCCGGGTCGTGCTGACGCCGGCCGCGCTGAAAGGCAGCGGCATGGTGGCCAAGGCCGTCGAACTGGCCGAAGAACACGGCTGGTTCCTGGTGCGCCAGTTCGAAAACGAAGCCAACGCCGACGCGCACTCGCGCACGACGGCGCCCGAGATCCTGGAGGCGTTCTCGGACACGCAGCTCGATTACTGGGTCACCGGTTACGGCACCGGCGGTACGCTCAAGGGCGTGTCGCGCGTGTTGCGAGAAGCGAGCCCCGGAACGCGCATCGTCGTTTGCGAGCCGGACAACTCGCCGATCCTCGGCAGCGGCATACCGCAGGAACGCCTCGGCGACGGCGCGCCGAAAGACAGTCACCCGCTGTTCCGCCCGCACCTGATGCAGGGCTGGACACCGGATTTCATACCCCGGCTAACCGAAGATGCCGTCGCCGCCAAGTACATCGACGACATCCTGCCGATCAGCGGCGATGACGCCATGCGGCTGTCGCGGGCGCTCGCAACCGAAGAAGGCATATTCGTCGGCGTATCGGCGGGTGCGACGCTCGCCGGCGCCCTCGCCGTCGCCGAGAAAGCCGAGGCCGGGGCGAATATCCTCTGCATGCTGCCCGATACCGGGGAACGCTACCTGAGCACGCCGCTATTCGACGGCATCCCGGCGGACATGACGCCGGACGAAGTCGAAATATCCCGCTCTACCCCGAACTATCGCTTCGATTCGCCGCCGCCAGCACCGCCTGCGGATGCGCAGGAGGAGCCACCGGCTGCGGCACCGGCTGATGCACTGGCGTTTGTCGACGAGGCGACGCACGATCCGGACAACCCGGTCGTATTGTTCGCACTGGAATGGTGCGAGTTCTGCTGGTCCGTGCGCAAGATGTTTGCCGAATACGAGATCCCGTACCGCTCCATCGATCTCGATTCCGTCGACTACCAGCAGGACAACAAGGGCGGCAAGATCCGCGCCGCGCTGCTCGAGCGAACGGGCCTGAAGACCATCCCGCAGATCTTCATCGGGGGTGAACACGTTGGCGGCGCAACCGAACTGTTCGATGCCTGCAGGGACGGTTCCATGGCCAGGCTGCTCGACGAATCGAATGTCTCGTGGAACAACGCGATCGACCGGGATCCCTATTCGTTCCTGCCCGGCTGGCTGCAGTCGCGCTGACCGTTACTCGCTGAAGAAATACATCCCCAGCGTTTCGGCGACGCAGGCGGGCTTGCGCTCGTTCTCCACTTCGATACGCGTCTCCGAAGTCAGGAGCAACGCGCCGGCGCGGCGCCTGGCCTGCAGCACGGTCGCACGTGCACGCACCCGGTCGCCGGCCCGCACGGGCGTGTAGAAGCGAACCTTGTTGACGCCGAAGTTGATGGCCCGGGCCAGGTTCTTGACGTCGACAAAATTGCCGGTGAGCGCCGGGATCAGGGCCAGCGTCAGATAACCGTGGGCGATGGTCTTGCCGTCGGGCATCTCCGCGGCGGCGCGCTCGGTGTCCACGTGAATCCACTGGTAATCACCGGTAGCCTCGGCGAACTGGTCGATCCGGGTCTGATCGATGACCACCCAGTCGGACAGGCCGACTTCGACACCTTCCAGTGCTTTTGCATCTTCGATGGAACTGATGACGCGCAATTGACATTCCCTGCTGGCTCAACCGGTTAAGAAATACACATTAGCCGTGGCCGCCGCAAGTTTTCTTCCATGATTTTTTCCGGCAAAGCCGGATTGTCCTATTACAATCCGTACTTGCAGCAACGAGGCCTTCGATGCACGCAGTAACTACAGCAGGCGAAAAACCGGCCGCGTTCGCCGTCGTGCTCGCCGCCGGCGGATCACAACGTTTCGGGCGCAGCAAACTGCTCGAACCAGTGCAGGGCGAACCGCTGGTGCGCCGCGCCGCCAACCTCGCGCGCGAGGTGTGCGGCGATTGCAGCCTGCTGGTTACCGGGCACGAACGTGCCGCCGTCACCGCCGCGGCCGGCGACGCAGTGCGCTTCATGATCGTCAACGATCGCTATGAAGACGGCATCGGCGTCTCCATCGCGCTCGCAGCGAAAGCCGTCTCGCACGCAGCGGACGCGCTGCTGTTGTTGTTCGCCGACCAGCCGCTCGTCACGCCGCGCCACCTGCGGGCGCTGCTGGCCGCATGGGACGGCAGCGACCGCGAAATCGTGGCGACGGCATTCTCGGGAATCCTGGGCCCGCCCGTACTGTTTCCTCGGGGCGCCTTCACCGCGCTCGGCCGGCTTTCCGGCGATACCGGGGCGAAAAGCGTTTTACAGGATTCGCGATTCGACGTCAGGACCGTCGCATTCGAAGACGCAGCGATCGACATCGACACACCGGCCGACCTCGAGAAACTCAGGAAATGATCGATCGCGCGCCGAGGCGCGCTCCTACCGCACGGGCTTCGGGCGCCCGGGTTGCGGCAGGGTGTTCTTCGACTTCTAACGTGGTGCGGCGCAGCGGCGTGTTCTTCGACCGAAGTAAAGCGCAGCAAGCGAAGCGCAGCGAGCCATGGGGGAGAGGAATACGCCGCTGCGCCCGACAGCCCGATCGAACCTCAACCCCCGTGTGCGTGCTCTGCGAAGCGCTCGCAGTTTACCCAGCCCGAATCGCCGTTCGTGTAGTGTTCTTTTTTCCAGATCGGCAGGCGATGTTTCACTTCGTCGATGATGTAGCGGCAGGCTTTGAACGCCTCGTCGCGGTGCGCGGACGCAACGCCCACCCACACGGCGCAGTCGCCTATCTCGAGCATCCCCGTCCGATGTACGCAGTAGGCATGCAGGGATGGAAACTTCTCGGCCGCCTCGGCGAGTATCTTGCGGCCCTCGGCAACCGCCACGGGTTCGTAGCCCTCGTACTCGAGTCGCAGAACCTCGTGCCCCTCGTTTTCGTTTCGCACCCAGCCCTCGAAGGCGCAATA
>DATHRM010000345.1:0-7791 GCA_035465295.1 Woeseiaceae bacterium
GGCATCCAGTACCACGTGCGGGCCGCATCCGGCAGCAACGACAAGGGCGGGCAAAAGCTGGAGGACTCGAAGCAGCGTCGTGTCTGGCTGGGCGCGGCGCTCACGGAGACGGACGGCAAGTCGACGTTTAGCGCTGTCATGAATGGTGGTCCCGCGGAGTTGGCTGGCATCGCCCCGGGCGACGAGGCGGTGGCCCTGGACGGGCTGCAGCTGACCGCCTCGAACGTCGACAGCCGTCTCAAGGCATACCGTGACGGCGACACGCTGGACCTCGTCGTATTCCGCGGCGACGAACTCCTGACGACACGAATTCGCCTGGCGGCCCCGCCGCTGGATACCTGCTACCTGGAACTGGTCGAGGACGTCGAGCTGGACGTGGAATCGCGCCGGATGGCGTGGCTGCACGGCTAGGCGAGGGTATCTCGTGCCGATCGAGTTCCTGAAGGGCCCCCACCTGCGCCTGTTTGTCGGCGCGGTCCTGATCAGCCTGTCGCCCGTCTGGGTAAAACTGGTATCGGTATCGCCGACGACCAGCGGCTTTTACCGCGTCGCGATCGGCAGTGTCACCGTCCTGCTTTTCATGGCGTTCGCCAGGCAGAAACTCGAACTCTCGAAGCACGCCTGGCTTTTCGTCGGACTCGCGGGCGCGTTCTTTTCGCTCGACCTGTTCTTCTGGCACCGCTCGATCATTTATATCGGCCCCGGCCTGTCGACGCTGCTCGCCAACTTCCAGGTGTTCATCCTGATGTTCGCCGGCGTCGTGCTACTGCGCCAGAAACCCAGCGCGAAACAGTTGTTCGCGGTCCCGCTGGCGCTCGTCGGGCTGGTGATGATCGTCGGTCTCGACTGGCAGAGCCTGCCCGGCGATTACAGGCAGGGTGTGATTTTCGGCCTGTTGACCGCGATCATGTACGCCGGTTACCTGCTGTCGCTGCGCGCGTCCCGGGCCAACAGCAAGAGCCGGGTACCGCTTGCGGAAGTGGCGATGGTCTCCATGGTGTGCACGGTACTCCTCGCACTGATTGCCCAGGTGGAAGGCGTATCACTCGCGGTACCGGACGCCGCGGACATCAAGTGGCTGCTGGGCTACGGCATACTGTCGCACAGTTTCGGCGCACTTTTTCTTGCAAGCAGCCTGCCACACGTGTCAACGACCGAAGCGGGGCTGGCACTGTTGCTCCAGCCGACGCTGAGTTTCGTGTGGGACGTCCTGTTTTTCGATCGACCCATGCAGCCCGTCGAAGTCGCGGGTGCGGCCATCGCGCTCGTCGCAATCTACCTCGGATCACGAAAACCATAGTAGGAACGGTTCGTGAACCGCGACCAGTCGGGACCGAGATCCGCGCCTACAAGAGCCTCAGCGCATCCGGCAGGATCTCGATCTCGAAATCCGCCTGCAGCGGCTGCACCTCGCCGTCGAGGTGCGACGGCACCGCCGCGGAGGCCGATACCTTTACCCGCCGCACGCTCGCGTGGACGATCTCGATTTCCTTCATGTGCGTACCGCGCATGAGTTTCGGCAGCAGCTGCAGGATGCGCGTTCGCGTGACGGGCGCCACGAGCAGCAGTTCCAGCACGCCGTCGTCGTTCTTCGCCATGGGCGCGATATGGAACATGCCGCCGACCCAGGGTCCGTTGCCGACGTTCGCGAGTGTCAGCGGCCCGTCCCACTGCAGCTCGTCGGAATCGACCAGGATCTCCGGTGTCGCGATGCCGTCCAGCATCGCGTGAAAAATTGCGGCCAGGTAAACGAAATCACCGATCGGCCAGCGATAGGAACGGGCAATCTGCGTCACCTTCGCATCGAGGCCGATGCCGGCGCCGTTGGCAAACCAGCGGTCGTTCATCCGCCCCAGGTCGATTCTGCGGGGATGCGCGCCGTCAGCGATGCGGCGCGCGAGCAGCGTCGTTGCGGCTTCCCAGTCGAGCGGAATGCCTGCCGCTTTAGCAAAGTCGTTGCCGGTGCCGACGGGCACGACCCCGAGTGCGCCTGCGCCACCCGCCACCATGATGCCGTTCACGGCCTCGTGCACGCTGCCGTCGCCGCCGGCGACGATGAGCTGTGTCGTACCGTTGCTGGCCGCTTCCCGGACCTGGTTCTCGAGGTCCCCGACGCCGGTGCTCTGATGCACTTCTGCGTGAACGCCGGCCGCTTCCATCAGTTCCAGGATGCGAGCCAGGCGCCGCTTAGCGCGGCCGCGGCCGGCTGTGGGGTTCAGGAATAACGCGGGCGTCCGGGTCGTCATCGAGTGACCGTCGTACAGGGGACCCGATGCTACAATGCGCCGGTCACGACTGGCAAAGGTTTCCCGGGATGCTCGAACTCGGCGTCAAGTTCCTGATCAGCTATTTCCTGGGCTCCGTGATGGGGGCCATGGTCATGGGACGTATCCGCGGCGGCGTGGATATTCGCACCATGGGCAGCGGTAATGCGGGCGGAACCAACGCGCTGCGGACGCAGGGTCCGCTTTTCGCACTCGGCGTCGTCGTCATCGACGTCGGCAAAGGCATCATCGGGGCAGGCCTCATCCCGGTGCTCGACCTGCCGTTCGTCGGCATTGACCCGGAGGTGTCGCGGACCTGGCTTGCGCTGACTTGCGGGGCGGCGGCCGTGTTCGGCCACGTCTGGCCGTTCTATTACAGGTTCCGCGGCGGCAAGGGCGCGGCGACCTACGTGGGGACCTTCGTCGCGCTGAACCCGGCCGTCATCCTGCCGATGCTGCTCGTCTGGGCATGGGTCGTCGTGCTATCGGGTTACGTCGGTCTGGCGACGATGACGGCGGCAGTTTCAGTGCCGCTGTGGCTTGCGGTTACGCGGCTGCCGGAAGACCAGGGCCTGTTCATCTATTCTGCCGTCATGGCCATGTTCATCATCTTCTGGCATCGCTCGAATATCGCGCGCATGCGCAAGGGCGTGGAAAATCGCAACCAGCGGCTGATGCTGTTCCGCCGCAAGGAACGTGTTTCCGACAATGAGCATCATTGACGCCGCGGCGATCCGCGAGGCGCTGAGCCCGGAAACCGTCTCGCGGATGGAACGCCTCGACGTTTTTCCCGAAATCGACTCGACGAACGGCTGGCTGATGGCGCAACCAGTGCCGGAGACGGGTATGCACCGGGTCGCCATTGCAGGCCACCAGACCGCGGGCCGTGGCCGCGGCGACAAGCGCTGGTTGTCGGCACCCGGTTCGAGCCTGTGCCTGTCCATCGCGCACACCTTCAGGGATAAGCTCGACAACATGTCATCGCTGACGCTGGCGGTCGGCGTGGCGGCCGTGCATGCGCTCCGGGACACGGGTGCGGGCAATGTGCAGCTGAAATGGCCCAACGATATCGTGGCGGGCGAGGGCAAGCTCGGCGGCATGCTCGCGGAAGCGCATCATCGCTCCGGCACCGGTGCGACCGTCGTCGTCGGCATCGGGATCAATCTCGACCTGCCGCCCGGCATACTGGCGAGCGTCGATTCCGCCTGGGCTCACTCCCCGGCGGGTCTTGCGAGTGTCCTCGAGCGCCGCGTATCGCCCGAATCGCTGTCCGCTGCGATGATCGACCACATCGTCGATTCGTTGCGGACTTTCGAGGGGCACGGATTCCGCGCTTTCGCCTCGACCTGGCGCCGCTACGACTGGCTGCGGGGGCGTGCGGTCACAGTGCGCCAGGCGGGTCGATCGGTGCAGGGTACGGCGTTCGGTATCGACAATGACGGCGCCCTGCTCGTCAAGGAAGCGACGACAACGACGCGGGTGATCTCCGGCTCCATCGAGGTGCACGGAATCGGGGGCGCGTCGTTGTGAAAGCCCTCCTGCTGGACGTCGGCAATACCCGCCTCAAATGGGGCGTGCTCGAGGACGACCGGATCCACCGGACGGGCCATATCGCGATGCGCAAGATCCGTGAAGAAGGGCTTGGCGTGCTTACGTCGCGTCTGCCGCGCAACGTGGAGGCCGTGCATGTCAGTAATGTGGCGGGCGCGACCTTTGCAACGCGTCTGTCCGGCGTTATCGGTATGCACTGCGGCTGTGACGTCCACTTTGCGAAGTCCGAGCGGGAGGCCTGTGGCGTCCGCAGTGGATACCGGCACCCGCGGCGCCTCGGCGTCGACCGATGGGTGGCGATGATCGGCGCGCGGGCCGAACTGGAGTCGGCCTGCATCGTCGTTGATGCGGGCACGGCCGTGACGATCGATGCGCTCGACGACGAGGGCCGGCATCTAGGCGGCCAGATTTTCCCGGGCGTCAGGCTCATGTTCGAGGCGCTCACAGCGAGCACCAGCGATATCCCGGCCGTGGGCCGGCAGTTATCGGCCACCAGCGGTCTCGACATGTTCGGCGACAGCACCAGCAAGGCAGTCCAGAATGGCGCGTGGAACGCGGTTGCCGGAGCCGTCGACCGCGCAATTACGACTTTACGATCAAACGCTTACGATCCGGCAGTGGTCTTGACCGGGGGCGATGCCTCACGCATGCTTACGGCGCTTGGCACCGAACCGCTGCATCGTCCGCACCTCGTACTCCAGGGTCTGGCCCGAATGCTGCAGGACACTCCACACGAGCGATGAAAAACCTGCTGTTACTCCTGCTGCTCGCAAACATCCTCTACTTCCTGTGGGGGTGGTTTGCCGAGGAGTCTGTGCAGCCGGGCATCGCGATTGTCGACGAGTCGGATCTCGGGCCTCCGCTCGACGTGACGGCAGACCGTTCCGAGGAAGCCGTCGCCAGCGTCGGCGCGGTACTCGGTTCCGGCACGCCCTCCGACCTCGAAGCCGTGATGGGACGCTCGTGCGTCACGGTCGGGCCTTTTCGTGCGAGTACCGATGCGGATACGGCCCAGACGCGCTACTCGGGCGAAGGCATGCGCGCGGAGGTGCGTACGGCGGTCGGCCAGATCTTCGTCGGCCACTGGGTGCAGATTCGCAATGTCGAGAGCCGGGCTGCCGGAAACGAAATGCTCGGTAAACTGCGCGAGGGCGGTCTTGGCGACGCATATCTCGTGGAAACGGACGACGAGGGCATCAAGATCTCGCTGGGGCTGTTCGGCGATATCAACGGTGCCGAGAAGATCGAGTTGCAGGCCAAGGGCCTCGGCTTCAATGCGGAGATTACGCCGCGCATGAACGAGGGCACCGTGTATTTCGTCGATATCGCGTTGCCGCCGGGGCGGGGCGCAGGCGGGATCATCGAACAGTACGGTGAAGACAAGGTGAAGCTGCGGGACGCGGCCACCTGTCCGCAGGGGCAATAAAGTGACAGGGGCCCTTGAGTCCGTGCGGGGAAAAGCCAATAATTCGCGACCCCTGATACTGCATTCACGGAACAAAGCCGGTATAGCTCAGCTGGTAGAGCAACTGATTTGTAATCAGTAGGTCCCGGGTTCGACTCCTGGTGCCGGCACCAATTAATTCAATTAGATACAGGTTCCACGCGAACCTGTCATCATTTCGGGTAGCAGACTGGGTAGCATTTCGACGAAAATCGGTGCAAATAAGCGCTCAGCAGCGAGCAAGCTAGGTCAGCAGTCAGACCGTCTATCCGCCTCTCCAAGAATGACTTCTGGATCACGTCAACCATCTTCTCATCGTGCGGCTTAAAAGCTTCCAGGAGGCGTGCCAGTGCACATCACGGCAGGACTGAGGGCCTGCCATCTGATCTCTGGGGTATTCAGATCGATAATTCAGCGCTTGGCCCCATGGGTCCCATCCTGAGGGGGTGGTGGGGGCAGAATTCGATACGAAAATATAGTCTGCACCGCGTCCCTGGCGGCGCTACAAGACAAAAGGGAACTTCTTGGCTTGGAGCTAAACCCTCGAATTGAATGACCGCTATCCGCCCGAAAACCGACATTGGGCTAAACTTGGCCTGAACGACCGCTAATGACCCAAAGCGGACCTCTGGCATAGAAGAAAGCATTGGAGCGACCTCTTGTCCAACGAGTTATTCAGCCGACGCAATATTGCAAAGCTGGCACTAGAGGGCGCGGTTGTTGTGATCAGTATTCTGATCGCATTTGCGCTCGACGCCTGGTGGAATGATAGGCAACTTCAGCAAGAAACCGCGGAAGATCTCGCGATTGTCCAGTTCGAGCTTATTGAAAACATTCGGTTGATTCGGGTGACAACGGACATCATCGACCAGGTCCTTGCTGCCAATAATGTCCTCATCGCCAAATTACTGACTCAACCCAATTCCGCTATGGTCGAGATAGATGACACTACGGTTTGGTGGGCCATCTTCAACAATCCAACCCTGGACCTTTCATTCGGCGCTACTGACGCATGGATTGCGGACGGTCGTCTTGGGGCGCTAGGTAGCCCGATTCTTCGACAACGTCTTGCGAGCGTGCGTGGCAAAGTCGGAGATGTCGTAGAAGAGCAGCAGATCGCGAGAGAAATTTCGGTACGGGAAATCTATCCGCTAATCATGGATGAAATCGGTGATATCGAATTGGTACAAGAAATAGTTAGCGCTGGATTGCAGGCTAGGCAAAAAACGTCAGTTCAAGTTATTTCTGGCTCAGGGACGATTCCGATACCCAACTCGAATGCACTTCGGTTTTTGCTGCGTGCGAGATCTTTATGGTACGAAGCATCGATGTATGAAACTCGTGACTTTCAAACCGAAATCGAGGAAATCCAGTTGCTGTTGCAAGAAGAGGTGCAGCGACTGAGTGGAGGGAAATCAATTCATCCGCTGGAGGGAGCATCCGCTAACTGACCGCGTGTGCCCGAAAATAGCCATTCTAATTTGGCTGTTTCAGCGCCTCTTAACGTCCGGTATTGGTGGAAGCGGACATTCAGGCAGGGCGAACGTCCGCTTTGCGCCCTAAACCCGCCATTCAGCTAGAATTGGCCCTAACGACCGCTATTGACCCAAAGCGTTCATCGATGATGACACCGCTCCAATTGCGCATAGTCGCGACGCCGAAGGAACCAATCCATGGTTGATCCTGACTTTCTCTATACCGTTGCGCAGGTTGGTGTGACCTATGCAGGATTTTCAACGTTGGTTACTGTGGTCGCTTACAGAAGCGACATGAAGGCGATGCCCGCAAGAATCTACTACATGCTTTTGTTGAGCATCATTGTAATCGCTTCTGCATTTCTCCCGACGATTCTCTCGGCGTATGAGTTAGGCGAGTCGATAGCTTGGCAAGCGTCTAGTGGACTATTCGGAGCCGTCTGGTTCGCCTATTGGATAAACGCAATCGTGAAACTTAGAACGCGGTTTCGTGTGTGGGGCTCCCTGACCCTTCTCAACAAGGTAAACACGGCAGTGGTTCACCCAGGCGCCATTATTCTCCTTCTCACAGGAACTCTGGGGATTTGGGGTAAATTCACGGATGCGGTGTACGTGACGGCACTTTTCATTATGCTTTACATGTCCGCCTACCTGTTCCTTCAGATAATCGTCGACTTACTCGATACTGAGCCGGGGTCGTGAATCGTCGCATTTCGCGAATCCGTTGGGTCCGCCTCTGGCCGGCTGCTATTGGCCGTTAGCGGACGTTCGGATAGGGCTATTCCAGCTTATCTGAATGTCCGGTAACGGTGAAAGCAGACATTCGGCCAGGTTGGATGTCCGCTTTCCACCCTAAAGCGGCCATTGAGCTAGAATGGGTCTGAACGACCGCTAATGACCCAAAGCGGACACTCATAAGACTGCGTCTGCTTCTATACTAAGTAGAAATCAGAGGGTCAAAACATGCACATCGCCGTAGTTGGTGCCAGCGGCAATACCGGGAGCGCCGTTGCAGAGCTGGCGTTGAAAAGTGGTCACGATCTGCGGGCAGTTGTTC
>DATHRM010000346.1:0-2758 GCA_035465295.1 Woeseiaceae bacterium
CATCCTTCTCCCTGGGCGGCGTCCACGTGTACACGAGCAGCCCGAGGCCGACGCCGCCGAACACGAACAGGAAAATCGACTTGAAGCCGACCAGGCCCCAGCGGATGTCGCGGTCGATGATGGATTTCGAGGGAGCGGCGGGATCGACCCAGACGGTAACCGCTTCGCCACGCGCGAGCATCCCGCTGAGCCGGTTGCCGATGTCGGTCTGGTAGTCGCCGATATTGTCGCCCCCGCCCGAGAGGGCAACCCGGTCGCCGTGGTAGGCCTGTCCGCGATACCGGTAGCTGTAGCTCGCGTAGGCTTTGTAGGTATCGGAGTCGTCGCCCGAATGCGTCTCGTAGCCTGCGGCGGAAAGCCGGGCCGGAACGGGCTCCCATCCCTGCATCCGCCAGGCGTCGTGAAACGTGGTGCCGATGGACCAGAGCATCCAGGCGCCGACGCCGAAAAACGGCAGCGCGAAAAGCGTTACGAAGACCCTGCCTTTCATTCGAATACACCACAGCCCCGTTACCGGAAGTGCAGATCAGGTTAGCAGCGGGCATGCGGCAACGCCGTGAAACAGGTCGGGAAAAGCGCTTTGCCTATATGTCCGAGATCGACAGGCGCGCGAGCCGTGCCGACTTTTTGTCGTGGTGGCGCTGCATCTTGCGGAGAATGGTGTCGAGCGTATGGATGGCGCCGAGAATATTGGGCCCCTTGTTCAGCATCACGCAGTCCGCGCGCTGCGACATGGCAGCATCGGTGATTTCGGCTCGTGTCGGCGTGCCTTTCTTGGCGGCGCCTTCGAGCACCTGGGTCGCCCAGATCACGGGCACGTGTGCCGCCTCGCAGATCCACAGCATTTCTTCCTGGATTTCCGCGAGCCGCACCCAGCCGCACTCGATCGCCAGGTCGCCGCGCGCGATCATCATCCCCGCGGGATACCGGCGCATGACCGCCAGCAGGATTTGCGGCAGCGCATTGAATGCCCGCTTTGTCTCGATCTTTGCCACGATCGGCACGTCGCGTTCCGGGTACTTGCCCAGTTCCTCCTGCAAGGCGACGACGTCCTCGGGCCGGCGCACGAAGGACAGCGCCACGATGTCCGCATGTTCGACGATGAATGCCAGGTCTTCCCGGTCCTTGACGGTAATGCCCTCGAGCTCGAGGTCCGTATCCGGGAAATTGATGCCCTTGTTGCCGCGCAGGCGGCTGCCGGTCGGCTTTGACCGGGTAATGCGCACGGTAATTTCGTCGCCGGACACTTTCTCGGCGACTCCTTCTATGCGTCCGTCGTCGAGACTCACGGGATCGTCCACCGAGACCTGGTCGAATATTTCGACCGGCCTGCACGAGACGCGCGCCGGCACCGAGACCTCGTTGTTCTTGTCGAGCACGGCGGCCGCCCCCGGCGCGCCATCCTTCGTGAGTATCAGCGTATCCCCGACGTGCAGCACGATCGGCTGTTCGGCCGGCGGCAGCTCTCCGAACTCGAATTCCAGTTTGTCTCCGGACCTGCCCGACACGAGTTCGAAGCAGAGGCCGGTTTCGATATAGGCCGTCTTGTAGAGTTCGAGTATCAGCCCCTTGTCGTCCTTGACCACGACCTCCGGCTTGCGGCGCCGTCCGCGCGCATCCCGGAAACGCAGTACGTCGCCGATCTCCGCCAGTTCGATGGCGCGTCGCGGTACGGGAACCACGGCCGACTTCGTGCCGGTCCACGGTTCATCGTCCGGGACGCAACGTACCCGCCGCGGTGCGAGGACCCGGCCCAGGGCGTCTCGCCGTGGCCGCAGCCGGAGGACCCTGGGGCCCGGCTGCAGCAGTCCCGTGCGGAACTTCGGCCCGCCGAGGTCCATCATGATCCTGCAGGACTTGCCGAGTTCGTCGCAGGCCCGGCGTACGTTGCGAATCATCCCGAGCCAGGCCTCCGGGGAGTCGTGGGCGCAGTTGATGCGTGCGAGGTCCATGCCGGCTGTCAGCAGGTCGCGCACGTAGCCGCCGTCGCCTGCCGCGACGGAGGGTAACGTCACCATGATGGGAACGGCGCGCTCCGCCGGTGGCTCGCCGAGCAGCGCATGCGCGTGCAGCCGCAGGCGCTTTTCGCCGGGCGGGAAGGGCACGCGGCCGGCATCGCTTTCTGCGGTCTCGCTCGAGCCCAGCCGCAGCAATGCGTGCTGTA
This sequence comes from Woeseiaceae bacterium, assembly GCA_035465295.1. Classification (GTDB taxonomy): domain Bacteria; phylum Pseudomonadota; class Gammaproteobacteria; order Steroidobacterales; family Woeseiaceae; genus UBA1847. Next base: position 2,165 of record DATHRM010000346.1, read on the forward strand.
CCGCGTTGATGCTGGCGAGTACGTGCGGCTCGGAGCGTCCGAGCGATGAAAGCCCGAGTTCGGCCAGCCGTTCCTGCAGCTCGCCGATATCGAATTGCCGCAGCGCGATGTAGTGGAGCAGGTTGCGGGCGCTCGCCGCGAAGTTCGGGTGAACCTGCGTAAGCTCGGTCTCGAAACGCGATTCCAGCGCCTCGGCGCGTTCGCGAATGCGCTGCAGCTGCTGCCGGAGCGACTCCGGGTCGCCGGGCAGTACCCCGGCGTCAGGGTGCGAGGCGGTCGATTCGCCAGCGGTCATTGTCCTGTCTCGTGTAGAGAAAACGGTCGTGCAGCCGATTTTCGCGACCCTGCCAGAACTCGATCTCGACCGGCGCTACGCGGTAACCGCCCCAGAACGTCGGCAGAGGAACGTCCCCGTCGCGGAACTTCTGCTTCAGTTCCTCGAACTTCGCTTCCAGCAGGGACCGCGTCGAGATGATGCTGCTTTGCGGCGACACCCAGGCGCCGATCTGGCTGCCGCGCGGCCGGGTGGCGAAATACTTCAGCGTCTCGGCCGACGGGATCTTCGCCGCGGTGCCGCGGATCGAGATCTGCCGG
>DATHRM010000347.1:0-2209 GCA_035465295.1 Woeseiaceae bacterium
GCGGCGCGAAGAGCGCTGCAGTCCTCGTCGGCGCGCTCACAGACCGTGTTCCAGGCGTTGCGCAGAATGCGGTCCAGCTCTTTCTCGACGCGCTCGGCCGGCCACCGATACCCCTGCCGGTTCTGCGCCCATTCGATGTAAGAGGCCACGACTCCGCCCGCGTTCGCGAGGATGTCGGGCACTATCCGGATGCCGTTGTCGTGCAGGATGCGGTCTGCCGTGAACGTCGTCGGCAAATTCGCACCTTCGACGATGAGCTCTGCCTTCACCGCGTCGGCGTTATCCTCGTCGAGCACCTCGGCGATTGCGGCGGGAATGAGCACGTCTGCGTCGCAGGTCAGTAACTCGTCGCCGCTGATCGTGTCGGCGTCGGGTGCGATGTCCACGACACTCGGATGGCCGCCGTCATGCCGTTCTTCGAACATCGAACGGACGTCGAGCCCGTCGTCTCGGTACACGCCGCCGGTGCTGTCGCTGACGGCCACGACGCGGGCACCCCGGTCCGCCAGCAGGCAGGCGGCATGGCCGCCGACATTGCCGAACCCATGGATGGCGACACGCGTATCCGCTACGTCCTTGCCGGCGGCCTCGAGCGCCCAGTTCGTCATGTTCGTCACGCCGAGGCCGGTTGCCCCGGCGCGTTCGGCGATGCCGCCGAGCGCCACCGGTTTACCGGTTACGACCGACTGGTGATCTCCGTGGCGCTTTGAATACGCCTCGACGATCCACGCCATGACCTGTTCGTCCGTACCCATGTCCGGAGCGGGAATGTCGCGCGCCGGGCCGATCAATGGGCCGAGCCGTTCCACGAAGCGCTTGGTCAGTATCTCGAGTTCCGTTTTGGACAGCTTCCTGGGGTCACAGTCGATGCCCCCCTTGGCGCCTCCGAACGGCACATCGACCACGGCCGTTTTCCAGGTCATGGCCGATGCGAGATCGCGGAACTCCTCGGTACTGACATCGGGGTGATAGCGCAGGCCGCCCTTGAACGGCCCCCGGCTGCGGTCATGCTGCACACGGTAACCGTGGAACTGCTCGATGGAGCCGTCCTCGCGCCGGAGCGGCAGCTCGTAGCGCGCTTCGCAGTTCGACGAGAGCAGCAAGCGCCGGATCTCGTCATCCACGCAGAGTTCGTCGAGGGCCGCCGACAGGAAGTGGCTGTTGCACGACACCGAACAATCGTACTTTTTACTGCTGTCGCTCATTGCTCGGGCAGCTACTGGTTACTTGAGTTCGAACGTAACCATCATGTGCACGCGATAGGCGCGAATCTTGCCTTTGTCGGTCAGCACGACCTGGTCCTTGATCCACGCGCTCTGGATGTTATCGACAGTGGTACCTGCCTTCTCGATACCGGATTTGATTGCCGCGTCGAAACCGTTGGCAGATTCGGCTGAGATTTCGATTGTTTTTGCAACACTCATGATTGACTCCCTTTTCGTTGGATTGCTTTGCAGGCGCGCATTTGCGCACACGACAAGACAGGTGCAATTCCTATGCCATACGTGCGCCCCGGTATTTGAACCAACAACCGGCGGGCTTTTGTAAGAGTTGCCGCAGGCTTGTAACAGTTGCAAGGAAAGTGCCCGCTCGGCCGGTGTTTTGCAGGGCACAACGCGCGGCCAATCTGTGGCATGCAACTTGCAATTTCCCCGGCGGGGAGAAACGACATGAGCTATCGATTCGACATCGGCGAACCACCCGGCGAAGCGGCGCGGCGTGCTGCGCGGGAACAGGCCGACAAGGCACTCGACGAGCTGAACGCACAGGGCAAGCCCGTGTCCTGGCGCGTGCACCAGTTGCGCAAACGCTGCAAGAAGATACGCGCCGTGGCGCGTCTTGTGCGCCCGGATTTCATTCGCGAACAGCCGTCGTCCGGATGGATATTTGCGCGGATACTCGAACGCCGCAGGCACTTGCGGGAGAAGGCGCTGGAGCTCTGCGAAACCGCTCTCGCAGACTCACCGGACGGCGTGAAAGCGAGTCTCGAGGACTACTGGCAGGACGATGCAGAGACGGGGAATAAGGTCATCTCCCTGTCCTTTCGGCGCTGAGGCCGGAAGCCGCGGGGCATTATCCAGGCAGATGATACAGTCTGGCTCATGGAGCTAAAGACACTCTTCCGACGCTTCAGTCACGGCATGGAGCCGTGGGTATTCCTTCCCGCCGCCGCGGTCGTGATCGCATTCGTTGCTTTCGGTGCAATCTA
>DATHRM010000348.1:0-6350 GCA_035465295.1 Woeseiaceae bacterium
GCACCCGCCCGTCTGGAAAGACCTCGATCACGGTGCCCCGCTGACCCTTCGACTTGCCGGTCTTTACGATAACTTCATCGCCTTTTCTGATCTTGTTCATTGCTTAATCCAAAACCTTTGTGCGGGTCGCGGTTCGAGAACCGCTCCTACAGTCAGCGCGCCTAGAGAACCTCCGGCGCCAGCGAAATAATCTTCATGAACTGGTTCGTGCGCAGCTCGCGGGTTACCGGGCCGAAAATACGGGTGCCGATCGGCTCGAGGCGAGCGTTCAGCAGCACCGCCGCGTTGCCATCGAAACGGATCAGCGAACCGTCCTTGCGCCGTACACCCTTGCGGGTGCGGACGACCACGGCGTTGTAGATCTCGCCTTTCTTCACTTTGCCGCGCGGGATCGCATCCTTGACGCTGACCTTGATCACGTCGCCGACATTGGCGTAGCGGCGCTTCGATCCGCCCAGCACCTTGATGCACTGAACGCGACGCGCACCCGAGTTATCGGCCGCCTCCAGGACTGTCTGCATCTGAATCATGACTGCCTACCTTCGCTCACCTGTCCGCTGCACGTTCAACGATGTTGACGACAGTCCAGGACTTGTTCTTGGAAATCGGCCTGCCTTCCGAGATCGCCACGCGATCTCCGGGCTTGCACTCGTTCGCTGCGTCGTGCGCGAGCACCTTCGACGTCCGGCGAATGTACTTGCCGTAGACGGGATGCTTGATGAGGCGCTCGATCGCGACGGAGACGGTCTTATCCATCTTGTCGCTCACGACACGGCCGACGATCGTTCGCTGCACCTTTTTCGTGTCTTCACTCATTTGTCTTCACCTGCCGAGCGCGTGAGCTCGTTTAAAATCGTCTTCACGCGCGCGATGTCCTTGCGGACGCGACGATGTTCGTGGTTGTGCGTCAGTTCGCCCGTTGCCTGCTGCATACGCAGGTTGAATTGCTCACGGCGCAACGCGACCAGCTCTTCGTTGAGCTCGTCCACCGACTTGTTTCTCAGATCGCTCGCCTGCATCACATCACCTGCCGGGTTACGAATTCGGTCTTGAATGGCAGCTTCGCAGCAGCCAGCCGGAACGCCTCACGTGCAATTTCCTCGGTCACACCTTCCATCTCATAAAGGACACGGCCGGGCTGAATCTGGCAAACCCAGTACTCGACGTTGCCCTTGCCCTTGCCCTGCCTCACTTCGAGCGGCTTCTTCGTGACCGGCTTGTCCGGGAATACCCGGATCCAGATCTTGCCGCCACGCTTGATGTGGCGGGTCATGGCACGACGTGCGGCCTCTATCTGGCGCGCCGTCATGCGGCCACGACCGGTCGCCTTCAGGGCGTACTCACCGAACGCCACCGTGCTGCCGCGCTGCGCGAGTCCGCGGTTGCGGCCCTTCATCTGCTTGCGAAATTTTGTACGTTTGGGCTGTAACATTTATCTCACCTCGATCAGCGACCGTTCTCAGGAACGTGCGCCCGCGGCTGCCTCGGGAGCTTCCGCCTGCTTCGGCTCCGGCTTCTCGAAAACCTCGCCCTTGAAGATCCAGACCTTCACGCCGATCACACCATAGGTGGTATGCGCCTCGGCCAATCCGTAGTCGATGTCGGCACGAAGCGTGTGCAGCGGCACGCGCCCCTCGCGATACCACTCGGAACGGGCGATTTCCGCGCCGTTCAGGCGGCCACCAACCTTGACCTTGATGCCTTCCGCGCCGACCCGCATCGTGTTCGTGACCGCGCGCTTCATGGCACGGCGGAACATGACGCGCCGCTCGAGCTGCTGCGCGATACCTTCGGCAACCAGCTGTGCATCCAGCTCGGGCTTGCGAACCTCGCTGATGTTGATGCGCACGTCCGTGATACTCATGCCGAGCATGTGCGCAACTTCGGCGCGCAGCTTCTCTATGTCTTCGCCCTTCTTGCCGATGACGATTCCAGGCCGCGCCGTGAAAATCGTGATATTGGCTTTCTTGGCGGGACGTTCGATCGTGATCCGGCTGACGGATGCATCCTTCAGCTTGTCCTTGATGAATACGCGCAACTCGTGGTCCATGCGCACGTACTCCGGAAATGTCTGCGAATCGGCATACCACTTGGACGACCAGTCCTTGACGATGCCGAGGCGAATACCCGTTGGATGTACTTTCTGGCCCATATTTTATTTCTCGTCGCCTACCCGAATGGTGATGTGGCTGTTCCGTTTGATGATGCGCGCACCGCGGCCCTTGGCCCGCGCGCGATAGCGTCGAAACGTCGGCGCCTCGTTCACCTCGACGGTCGATACTTTCAATTCGTCTATATCCGCGCCGTGATTGTGCTCGGCGTTTGCTATTGCCGACTCCAGCACCTTCTTGACGATGCGGGCACTTTTCTTCGGCGTGAACGCCAGCGTACGCAAGGCCTCGTCCACGGTTTTGCCGCGAATGGTGTCAGCGACCAGGCGGCACTTCTGCGGCGACACGCGCGCGTATCGAAGTGTTGCTGCAACTTGCATTGACCTGCTCCCTCGCCTTACTTCGTCTTACGATCACCGGAGTGACCGCGGAACGTACGGGTCATTGCAAACTCACCGAGCTTGTGACCGACCATGTTCTCTGAAATCAGAACCGGCACGTGCTGGCGGCCGTTGTGCACGGCAATCGTCAACCCGACCATGTCCGGCAGCACCATCGAACGCCTCGACCAGGTCTTGATCGGACGACGATCGTTCTTGGCTGCGGCTGCGGCCACCTTCTTCGCCAGATGCGTATCGACGAACGGGCCTTTTCTTACACTACGCGGCATCTTTCAGATCCTTTATTTACGCTTGCGGCGACGAACGATCATGTTGTCCGTGCGCTTGTTCTTGCGGGTCTTCGCACCCTTCGTCGGCGTACCCCACGGGCTGACCGGATGCCGGCCCCCCGAGGTGCGCCCTTCGCCACCACCGTGCGGATGATCGACCGGGTTCATCGCGACGCCACGAACCGTCGGCCTCGTACCCCGCCAGCGGCTTGCACCGGCCTTGCCGAGCTTCCGCAGGTTGTGTTCGCTGTGGCCGACCTCGCCGATCGTGGCGCGGCAGTCGGCGTGGATTCGACGCATTTCGCCGGAGCGCAGGCGCAGCGTCGCGTAGACGCCCTCGCGTGCCGCCAGCTGGGCATGAGCGCCGGCCGAGCGAGCCAGCTGGCCGCCCTTTCCGGGTTTCATCTCGACGTTATGAAGCACCGTGCCGACAGGGATCGCCTTCAGGGGCAGGCAGTTGCCGGGCTTGATCGGCGCTTCCTCGCCACTGATGACCGGCGTACCCGCCGCAACGCCTTTCGGCGCGAGAATATAGCGACGCTCACCGTCCGCGTATTTCACGAGGGCCAGGTGCGCGCTGCGGTTCGGATCGTATTCGAGGCGCTCTACAACGCCCGGAATGCCGTCTTTGTCGCGCTTGAAATCAACCAGGCGATAGCGCTGCTTGTGCCCGCCGCCCTGGTGCCGAATCGTGATGCGGCCGTTGTTGTTGCGACCACCCTTCTTGCTCTTCTTGTCGAGCAAAGCGTCGTGAGGCTTGCCTTTGTGCAAGCCCTGCGTCTTGACGCTGACGACGAATCGACGACCAGCGGATGTCGGTTTTGCTTTGTGCAGAGACATATCCGGAATTCCCAGTCCTGTTCTTTATTCCCCGCCGAGGAAGTCCAGCTGACTGCCTTCGGCGAGCTTCACGTAAGCTTTTTTCCAATTGGCGCGCTGACCGCGGGTCATCCCGAACCGCTTCGCCTTGCCCTTCACGTTGACGACCGTGACGTCGTCGACACTGACTTCGAACAGCAGTTCGACAGCCTTGCGAATTTCGGCCTTGGTCGCATCGTGACGCACCTTGAAAACAATCTGGTTGTTTTCCGCGGCGATATGGGCCTTCTCCGACAGGTGCGGGCCCCGGATCACCGTCATCAACCGTTCCTGGTGGGAAGCCTTGCTCATGACAGGCGCTCCTCGATCAGCTTAAGCGCCGGCAGCGTGACCAGCACTTTTTCGAAGCGGATCAGCACAACCGGATCGATGGAAGCCGCATCGCAAATGCCGACGTTCGGCAGGTTGCGCGCAGCGAGAAACAGCGTCTCGTCGAAGGCCTCGTTCAGGATCAACACGTTGTCCAGCTCGAGCTCCTTCAGCTTGCCCGCGAGCAGCCTGGTCTTCGGCGCTTCCAGTTCGAGCGACTCGACGACGACCATGCGGTCCTGGCGAACGAGTTCCGACAGCACCGAGCGCAACGCCGCGCGATACATCTTCTTGTTGACTTTCTGGTCATAGCTGCGCGGCTGCGCGGCGAACGTGCGGCCACCGCCGACCCATATCGGGCTGCGAATGGTGCCCGCCCTTGCGCGGCCCGTGCCTTTCTGCCGCCAGGGCTTGGTGCCGCCGCCGCGAGCCGTGGAACGGTTTTTCTGTGCCTTGGTGCCAGCCCGCGCTCCCGCGAGGTAGGCGGTAACGACCTGGTGGACCAGCGCCTCGTTGAACGCCGCACCGAACGTGTTTTCAGCAACGTCGACAGATCCGCTGCCCTGCATCTTGAGCTTCATCGTCAAGCCCCCCGCGCCTTGATCGCCGGACGCACGATGACCCGTCCGCCCCTGTGCCCGGGCACGGCGCCCTTGATCAGAAGGATGTTGCGCTCCGCGTCGACGCGAACCACTTCCAGGTTCTGCACCGTGCTGCGCGCGTTGCCCATGTGCCCGGACATCTTCTTGCCCTTGAACACGCGGCCCGGCGTCTGGTTCTGGCCGATCGAGCCCGGCACGCGGTGCGCCAGCGAGTTGCCGTGCGTCGCGTCCTGGGTTCTGAAATTGTGGCGCTTGACCGTGCCGGCGAAGCCTTTACCGATGGACGTACCGATGACGTCCACTTTCTGGCCTGCCTCGAAGAGATCGACCTTGATCTCGTGGCCCGTCTCGTACTCGCCCTCGTCGGCATCGTCGAGACGGAACTCCGCAATTAGATCGCCGGCTTCGACCTTCGCCTGGGCAAAGTGGCCGGCTTGAGGCTTCGACACGCGAGAAGGCTTGCGTCGACCTGCAGATACCTGCAGCGCGCGATAGCCGTCGCTCTCAACGGTCTTCACCTGAGTAATCTGGTTCGGTTGTGCCTCGATAACGGTGACGGGAATCGATACCCCGTCCTCCGTAAAGACACGTGTCATGCCGCACTTGCGGCCAACAAGACCCATAGTCATGCTCAAAACCTCACGCTGACTTCGATTGGCCAGCGTCTATCTCTGTCCGTATCTCTCTTCACCCCGACTACGATTGGCCGGGACTGCTTTCGCGTCTATTTCAGACACGCGAAAGGGCCAGCCATCGCTGAGAGCTTCGTGCTCTACCTGCTCAGGGGCTGACCCTAGCTCCCAACGCCGCTTTGAAGCGACGCCGGCGGTCCGGGATTTGCCGAGGACGCCTTGCGGTTTCCCGGCGTCCAAATATTTAAGCGCCACTCGAATGCCCTTCATGGTGCATCGGTGACGCCGTTTCTCGAATCTGGCCGACTCCCGGCCCGGCCAAATCCAGCGAGCCAGCAATTATACCCCGCCAACCCTCTAAAGCAAGCGTTTGACGGCGCCGAATTGCCTGGAATTTTCTACTTACATTTCAGGGGCTTGCGACCGGGATGTTTGTCACCGCAAATAAAGCGCAGCGAAGCGAGCCTTTTTCCGCAAGCCGGGCCCATTCTGGCGCCTGAAGCGACCGCGGAAAAACGGCCACTCCAGCCAAACCGAGCGCTTACTCCTACCTAGTTCAGCTTGATCTGAACGTCGACACCCGCCGGAAGCTCCAATTTCATCAGCGCATCCACGGTCTTGTCCGTCGGATCGACGATATCCATCAGGCGCTTGTGCGTCCGGATCTCGTACTGGTCGCGAGCGTCCTTGTTGACGTGCGGCGAAATCAGGACCGTGAAACGCTCCTTTTTCATCGGCAGCGGGATGGGTCCCTTGACCGTGGCGCCGGTACGCTTGGCGGTATCCACGATCTCGCGCGCTGAGTTGTCGATCAGGCGATGATCGAAGGCTTTCAGCCGTATGCGTATGTTCTGGTTTGTTGCCACGTTCTTACCTCTGAAAATTCTAAACGTTGCTGCCCGCGGGCGGGATGTTTCTCATCGGGAGTAAAGCGCAACGAAGTGAGCCATCCCGATGAGAAATATGCCGGTCGCGGGCAACCCCACCTTACTCGATAATCTTGGCGACCACGCCGGCGCCAACGGTGCGGCCGCCTTCGCGAATCGCGAAACGCAGGCCGTCTTCCATCGCAATCGGCGCAATCAGCTCAACCACCATCTGCACGTTGTCGCCCGGCATCACCATCTCGGTGCCCTCCGGCAACTCC
>DATHRM010000349.1:0-3214 GCA_035465295.1 Woeseiaceae bacterium
TTGCGAGCTCTGAATTCCAATTCAATATCCTGAGCGTGACGAACACGGCTCCCGGCCAGAACCCGGTGGTCCAGTTCTCCGTGACCGATCCGACCAATGGCGATGCCCCGTACAACATTCAGACGGACGCACCGTTCATAGTCTGCGCCGGTGGCGCGAGCCGCCTGGCCGTCAGCATCGGCTGGGATACGAGCGATTATACGAACACCGGCAGTGGCAACACGCCGGCACAGCCCGTGTCGATGAACCCGTTGAGCGCGTGCGGCGGCACCTCGACCGACAATAGCGACGGTACGTTCACCGTGACGTCGCCTGTGGCCGTCCCCGCCGACGTCACGGGCACGCTCGCCGCGACGATCGACGGCCACCCGGCCGTCGACGCCGACGGCGACGGCAACCCGGACCGTATCGCCGTCACCAATGCGGTTGCCTACGCGGCCGTGACGGACACCGAACCACAGCCGCGGCGCAACGCGATCGCCATCGAAAAGTGCGACGACTGCCACAATCGCCTGTCGATCCACGGCAACAATCGCACCGACGAACCCGAGGTCTGCGTCGTCTGCCACAACCCGAACGCGACCGACATCAACCGGCGCAACCCGCCGTGCTCGGACGATCTAGGCCCGGACGACGTACCGATCGACTTCAAGCGCATGATTCACCTGATTCATGCCAGCGGCGCGACGGGCGTTCCCTTCGGCGTCTGCGGGTTCGGCAACAGCACGCACGAGTTCGACGTGACCTTCCCGGGCCATATCAACAATTGCGAGGCCTGCCACGAGCCGGACGGCTACTTCCCGGTCGACCCGGCCGAGGTACTCGGGACCACCGTCTCGGTGGGGGCTGATCCGGCATCGCCAGTCGATGACGTCGTGATCTCGCCGAACGCCTCCGTGTGCTCTAGCTGCCACGTCTCCGACCTGGCGAAGACGCACATGATGCAGAACGGCGCCGACTTCGCGGCCACCAAGGCCGCGGACAGCACGCTGATCTCGTCAGGCGTCGAGAGCTGCGCGCTCTGCCACGGCAAAGGCCGCTCCGTAGGCGTGGACGAAGTTCATGGCGTAGCCGACTTCCAGTTCAATTGATCCGCAGGGAAAGGATGCTGCCATGAGGCTGCTCTCACTAGTAACCGCAGGAGCCCTGCTGGCACTCCTGGCCGTCAGTGACGCTGACGGCCAGGAAGGGCCCGACTACAGTCGCGAAGGCGCGGATACCTGCCTGTCGTGTCACGAAGACGAGGCGATACTCGCGATCTTCCGCACCAAGCACGCCGTACCGTCGGACCCGCGCACTCCCTTCGGCCACGGCCAGCTGCAGTGCGAAGCCTGCCACGGGCCCGGCGGTGACCATGCCGGCCGCGTCCGCCGCGGCGAGGAACGGCCCGCGATCCCGTTCTTCCACTTCGGCAGCACCACGACGGTGGAAGAACAGAACGGCCAGTGCCTGGAATGCCACAACAGCGGCGTCGGCTTCGGCTGGCATGCCGGTGAACACCCGGTTGACGAGGTCGCCTGCGTGGACTGCCACCAGATGCACATCGCCCGCGACCCGGTACTGCAGACCGCGACACAGCCGGACGTATGCTTCGACTGCCACAAGGCGCAGCGCACCGAGTCGATGAAAGCGTTTTCCCATCCGTTCTTCCAGGACAAGATGGCCTGCACCGGGTGTCACAGCCCGCACGGCGACGAGGTCGCAACGAGCCTCGCAAGGCAGACCGTCAACGACACCTGCCAGCAGTGCCATGCCGAGCAGCGCGGCCCGTACCTCTGGGAGCACGCACCGGTCAGCGAGGACTGCACGCTGTGCCACTCGCCGCACGGATCGAACCACCCCGGCATGCTCGCGAAGCGCGCGCCGCTGCTGTGCCAGAGCTGCCACTCGCAGTTCGGCCACCCGAGCGTCCCGTACGGGCCCGACGAACTCGTGAGCGGCACGCCCTCCCGGTTCCTGCTTGGGCAGAGCTGCCTGAATTGCCACTCCCAGGTGCACGGGTCGAACCATCCCTCCGGCTCCAAACTGATGCGATGACGATGATGAACAACACGCAATCGAAACTGTTACTGGCCCTCGGCGCAATTGCGCTGGCGCCGGCCATCGGGGCGCAGGAAGTCGACACCAGTGACTGGGCCTGCGAGTACTGCCCGTTCCCGGAAGGCCACGAGGGAGACTACGAGGTCGGTGCCGGCAGCGTCAGCGACGACTCGGCCTACTTCGGCAACGCGACCGGATATGACGAAGAGGGTGCATACGGCAACCTCGACGGCGATGGCTCGTATGCCAGCGGCGCCTATCGTATGAACTGGACCGTCGAAGATCTCGGCCTCGACTCCCGCGCTGCGGAACTCGAGGGCAGCCACGCGGGCAGGTTCGACTACAACATCGGTTTCCGCCAGTTGCCGTACCGCCAGTTCAACACGACGTCGTCGATCTTCCTCGAGACCGCCGATTCACTGTTGTTACCGCAGGGCTGGGTCCGTGCGCCGACGACCGACGGCTTCACCGCGCTCAATTCGAGCCTCGTGAGCCGCAACATCGAGAGCGACAGAAACATCTACACGATCGGGGGCCGCTACCTCGCGGGCAGCCGCTTCAGTTTCTCGGCAGACTACCGGCGCCAGGAAAACGACGGCGTGAAGATCCAGGGCGGCTCGACGTACACCAACTCGAGCCTGCTGCCGATGCCGTTCGACTACGTCACCGACGAAGTCGACTTCGAAGCGCGCTACGGCGCCGACAACAGTTTCGTGGCGCTGAGCTGGTACCTGTCGGATTTCCAGAACGACAATACCGCGTTGTTCTGGGAGCAGCCGTTCACCGGCGCTCCCGGAGCAGACACGCTTGCCCAGGCTCAGGCGCCCGAGAGCCGTTTCCAGCAGCTGACGCTTGCGGGCGGGTATTCGTTCCCCGACCTGCGGACGGTCATGAGCCTGTCCGCGTCGATGGGGCGCATCACGCAGGACACGGAATTCCTGCCGTACACGACGAACGCGAACCTCGCCACCGACCCGCTCGCGCGCCCCAACCTGGACGCCGAGGTGGACACCACCAATTTCGCCGCGGCGATCACGTCGCGGGTATTCGACAAGGGCCGCATCAAGTTCAGCTACCGTTACGACGAGCGCGATAACACGAGCACGCAGGACACCTGGAACCGCGTTATCGTGGACACGTTCCCGGACGGCGGCGAAGAACTCAACATTCCATA
>DATHRM010000350.1:0-2088 GCA_035465295.1 Woeseiaceae bacterium
TCGGCCTGCACCGCCGTCGCGTGATATCGATCTTCCCAGAATGCGCCACGCCGTTTCTTCCGTGAATTGAACTCCTGAGCTACTCGCCCCTCTATAAGTTGCAACGAACGGGGTATCTCGTCGCGTCCCTGGTCCGCGCAAAGCAAGTGAATATGGTTGCTGGTCGCAATGTAATTCAGGACCGACAAGCCGTAACGCCGCTTCGCTTCGAAGAGCCAATGCCTCCAGCGGCGCCGGTCTCGCAGGAACCGCAACAGGAACTGCCGTTGATGACAGCGATGCGTGATGTGCCAGATCTGGCCGGGGCAGAAGATACGGTTGGCTCTGGGCATATTGCCGGGTTATCAATTTTTGGGCACATAAAGGGCCATTTAGCGGTCAATAAGGGGGCTGATCAACCGGTTAATTGATGATTTTCAGGCACATATGAGGGTCCGACCCCAAAAGAACTTGACGTCAATTGACCGGGGCGCGACCTGACGGGATATGCGCCGATTCACCGCAATCGGCTAGGATTTCCCTGTAGAATTTGCCGATTCACCCGGACTCGAGGAACCTGATGCCGCCGATTGTGCGCAACATCGCCGTAGTGACCCTGTCGCTGATGCTTGCGAGCTGCACCACGCAGCCGACGGCCCCGGTGCGCGTTTTGGCTGCGCCAGGCGCCGAGGCGGCGGATTGCATCGCCGATCTCGGCAAGGTGCAGGCGATCGCGTCGCAGACGCTCGATCCGCGCAACATCAGCGTCGTCAACTGGAATATCCAGAAGGGCAGGAACACCGAGTGGGTGAAGGATCTCAGCGCGATCGGCGCCGAGCCGGACCTGCTCATTCTCCAGGAGGCGTCGGCCAGGACGAACGTCTGGCGCGATCTCGTTCCCGAACATCACGAGTCATTCGCCGAGGGCTTCGGTCCCGACTGGTCGCCGAGCGGCGTCATGACGGTCAGTGCCGCCGAACCGCTGACCGAATGCGAACTCGTCGCGCACGAACCCTGGTTCGGCACCCGCAAGGCAACCCTGATCACCGAGTACGCCCTGTCGGGCACGGACCGCACGCTGCTGGTCGTCAATATCCACGGCATCAATTTCGCGCTCGGCACCAGCGACCTTGAGAACCAGTTTGACCAGGCCAGGGCTGTCATCGAGCAACACGACGGACCGGTCGTATTCTCGGGCGACTTCAATACCTGGCGCAGCCAGCGCGCGCAGGTGCTCGAAGACATGCTCGCAGCGCTCGGCCTCACCGCGCTCGATTTCGACATCGATCACCGCAAGCGATTTTTCGGCTCGGCGCTCGACCATATCTACGTGCGCGGCCTTTACTCCGAATACGCGACCACGCTTCAATCCGACGCCTCGGACCACAACCCGTTGACCGTGCGGCTGGGGCTGGCGGAAGAAACATTGCGCGTGGGGGCGGCGCGATGAGATGGATCTCCCTCGTGATGGCGCTGGCTCTCCTGATGCCCGCGGTCGCTATCGCCGGCGATGCGGAAGTCGAGATCGAGCACCTGATCACGACCGTCGGCGAGAGCGGCTGCACGTTCATACGCAACGGCTCGCGCCACGACGCAGAGGACGCCGCGTCGCACATGCGCCTGAAATACCGGCGCGGCAAACGCTACGCGACGACGGCGGAATTGTTCATCGAGCGCCTGGCGAGCAAGAGCTCGTTCACCGGCAAACCCTACAAGATCGAGTGTCCCGGCAGCGATGCGGTGCCGAGCGGCGACTGGCTGATGGCGCGCCTGCACGAATTTCGCGAGCAGCAAGCCAGCGCACGGTAAGCGCTCGACATAAGCCCTGCGTAGTTCTACGCATTAAACCCGCAGCCGAAATCGGCTAGAAAGATCGTGGCAGACTGCGTCTTTCAGCAACCGGGAGCAACACGATGTCGGGTCGCAATCCCATCGAAGCTCTGGCCCGCCTGCGCCACGAATTCGGCGAGCACGGCGGTGTCAACATGTCCATCGAGGCCAGCTCGACGTTCACGGTGATGGAGCCGGGTACGATGCCGGCCCTGTTCCAGGGCCTCAAGGGGCACGACGCCGGCTGTTACCTGTACGGGCGGCATTTCAACCCCACCG
>DATHRM010000351.1:0-10576 GCA_035465295.1 Woeseiaceae bacterium
GCGGAAGAAAATGCATCGGACTGCATCGTCATCGGAAGCCGGGGGCTCGGCAATTTCGGCGGGCTGCTGCTCGGCAGCGTATCCCACAAGGTCAACCATTCCGCACCCTGCACGTGTATCACGGTTCATTGACCCGTCGACGATTTGCCCCCGCCGCGACGCTCGGTGCTCGGCGAATAGCCGTACAGTTCCTTGTAACTCTTGCTGAAATGCGAACTCGATACGAATCCGGTCTGCGCCCCGATCTCCACGAGACTCAGGTCGGTTTGTAGCAGGAGTTCGCGTGCGCGCTGCAGCCGCAACTGCAGGTAATAGCGCGACGGTGTGCACAACAGGTATTTCTGGAACAGCCTCTGCAGCTGCCGGCGCGAAAGATCGACGTATTCGGCGAGTTCGATCTGGCTGATCGGTTCCCTGATGTTGGCCTCCATGAGCTCGACCGCCGTCACCAGTTTCATCGACTGCTTGCCGACGAAATGGCGCAACGGAATCCGCTGCAGGTCGTCGGGATTGCGAACACGCTCGTAGACGAACTGCTCGGCGACACCCGCCGTGATCTCGGGGCCGCATTGTCTTCGTACCAGGTACAACATCATGTCGATCGGCGTCGTGCCACCCGAACTGGTCAGCCGGTCCCTGTCGATCGTATAAATGCTGCGCCTGACCTGCACTTTCGGAAACATGTCGGTCAACGACGCAATGTTCTCCCAGTGAATGCTGCAGCGATAGCCGTCGAGCAGTCCGGCCTTCGCGAGTACGTAACTTCCCGTGCACGTCGACCCGAGCTGCAGACCCGCGCTCGCGGCTTTTTTCAGCCAGCGGAGCAGCGGGTCCGTAACGCGCTGGTCCACGCGCCGGCCGCCGCACACGACAATCGCGTCCAGGCCCTGATACGGATCGGGATGATGGATACCGCAGTCGGGATTCACGGAGAGGCCGTCGCTCGCGCACACGGCTTCGCCCGTCTCCGATATCGTCTTCCACCGGTAGATTTCCTTGCCCATCAGGCGATTGGCCATGCGCAACGTCTCGATCGCGGATGACATCGAGATCAGCGAAAAGTCGTCGATAAGCAGAAAGCCGAAGCGAGTCGGGAGCTGCGGAGACTCACGGTCGATGGTCGGGCTCGAACCCTGGTTCATCGGCCCGAGTATGAATTGCGGGTTGGCGGAACTCAATGCCGCCCGGGCGGCGCCAGGAATCAGGCGGTGTCGAAGACGATACCGGCGTCACTGCCCGAGTGCGCGAGCCAGCGGCACAGGTAATCCGAAAAGCTGCGCCGCACAATGAGCATGAACGTCGGCGCATCGTCGAGCGATGCGATCAGGATATTCGCCTTCGCGAGCCCGCTTTGGGCGCAGTCGCCCGGCTTGAACTCGCGGGGGTGAAGATCGAGCGTGCATCCCCTGGCCAGCAGCTCACGGCATTTCGCACCACGGAGAATCAATGCGATCTGCCCGCCGCTGACGTCGTTTACCGCTGCATGCACCGGCGCCAGCGCCTGCTCGAGGCGCCCCGCCAGTTCCGCTGCCCCTGCGACCGGCGTGACGACAAGCCACTCGTCGGGACCGAGCCAGCATACGTGGTGCTGGCCCGTGGAAAACGTGTTCGGCTCGACCGGCAATGCCTGGCCGAGCGCCTGCTCGGCGGAACGAAGGAACGCGTCATCCGAAGCGCGCCCGCGAAGATTGATGTGTCCGAGATCGCCACGAACGGTGAGCGTCGCGCCCGCATCCCCCGACGGCATCGCGGCAGGCTCGGCCAGGAACGATTCGAGACCGTGACGTCGAACGAGCGAGTCAGACATGCTGCCGTTCCCCTTTCGGATCGTAGAACACCGGCGCCGTGATCGTCACGGGCAGCGGCTCCCTGCCGGGCAGCGCCGCGAAAACCGTCTCACCCTTGCGTCCTCGTCCGCCTTCGACGAGCGCAAGTGCGATCGGGTGACCGAGGGAGGCGCTCATGTAGCTCGACGTGACGTGACCGCACATGGGAACGGGCGACGGCTCGCCTGGCGCTTCGACGAGCTGCGTGCCCTCCGGCAGCACGGTCGTGTTGTCCGACGACAGCAGCCCGACCAGTTGCTTGCGGTCGCTGCGCATGCAGTCGGGCCGGGCAAGCGAGCGCCTGCCCAGGTAGTCCTTGTCTTTCGAGAGCAGCCAGTTCATGCCGAGGTCGACCGGCGTCACCGATCCGTCCGTGTCCTGGCCGACGATGATGAATCCCTTCTCGGCGCGCAGCACGTGCATCGTTTCGGTGCCGTACGGGGTTACGCCGAACGCCGCCCCGGCCTCCATGACAGTCTTCCACATGTCCAGCGCAAAGTTGCTGTCGATATTGATCTCGAAGGCAAGTTCGCCCGAGAAGCTCACGCGAAAAAGCTGTACCGGGTAGCCGGCGAGTTCGGCATCCCTGACCGACATGAACGGGAATGTGTCCTTGCCGAGATCGATGCTGCAGCCGATCGTCTCGAGCACCTTGCGGCTGTTCGGGCCCACCACGGCGATTGTCGAAAAATGGTCGGTCAGGGACGTCAGGTAGACTTCCAGTTCGGGCCATTCGGTCTGCAGCCATGCTTCGAGCCACGCGAGCACGCTCGCCGCTCCGCCGGTCGTCGTCGTGAGATAGAAGCGCCGCTCATCGAGCCGCGCCATCACGCCATCGTCCATGACCATGCCGTCCTCGCCGAGCATGATGCCGTAGGCGCAACGGCCGACTTTCATACTGCCGACATTGTGCGTGTAGATGCGCTCGAGAAACTCGACCACGTCCCGCCCCCGCGCATCGATCTTGCCGAGCGTGGACGCGTCCATGATGCCGAGCGACTGGCGCGCGGCGAGGCACTCGCGAGCGACGGCCGCGTGCAGGTCTTCACCGTCACGCGGGAAGTACCACGGTCGGTGCCACTGCCCGACATTTTCCATCGGTGCGCCGGCGGCGACGTGCCACTCGTGGATTGCGGTCTTGCGCACCGGGTCGTACAGGTCGCCCACGTTTTCGCCGGCGCCCGCACCGAAGGTCACGGGCGTATAGGCGGGCCGGAACGTGGTCGTCCCCACGTCCGGAATCGACTTGCCCAGGCACTCCGCTACCACCGCCATGCCGATTATGTTGCCCAGCTTGCCCTGGTCGGTACCTAACCCCAGCGCCGTATAGCGCTTGACGTGCTCGACGTTGCGATACCCCTCGCGAACCGCGAGGCGTATATCCGCGACACTGGTATCGTTCTGATAATCGAGGAACTGCTTGGGACAGCGCTCCGGCTCCTCGTCAGCGGGTACGCGCCACAGCGGCTGCAGAGGATTGTCGTGCCCTTCCCGGGTCGATGGCACGTCGATCTTCGGCGCGTCGAAACCGCATTTCGACGCGGCCGACCTGCCCGCCTCGACGCCCTCCTGCAAACAATCGCGCAACGACCATTTGCCGTTGCACGCGCCGGCGGAAATGTTTGCCTGCGTTGTTTCGCCGGGCACGAAACAGTGGCGTGAGCTGTCCCATTCGTTCCTGCCCCCCGCCTGAGAGTGGAGGTGCACGGCCGGACTCCAGCCGCCGGACATGGCCAGCAGGTCACAATCGATGTGAATCGTGTTTTCGACCAGGTATTTCGGGTCTCCGGACCATCCGGCAACCTGCACGCCGCGCACCTTGCGGCGCCCCACGACATCGGTGACGACGTGGCCGGTAAGAACGGAAACGCCCTTGTGTGCGGCTTTCTCCGCGACCGACCCCGCGCCGCCCGCGCGGCTGTCGACGATGACCACGGACGATCCGGCCTCGGCGAGGTCGATGGCCGTTTCATAGGCCGAGTCGTTGTTGGTGAACACGACGGCCCGTTTGCCCGGCCGTACCGAGTATCGATTGACGTAGGTCGAAACGGCGGACGCCAGCATCACCCCCGGCCGGTCATTGTTGCAGAACGCGAGCGGCCGTTCGAAGGCGCCCTGCGCGAGGATGACCTGCTTCGCACGCACCCGCCACAGTCGCTGCCGTACGCCGGCACGATCTTGCTCGGGCAGGTGGTCCGTGCACCGTTCCGCAATCGCCAGGAAATTGTGGTCGTAGTAGCCGAACACGGTACTGCGCGGCAGCAACGTCACATTCTCGAGCCCCGCGAGCGTCTCGACCGTCCGCCTGGTCCATTCCCCTGCCATCGCATCACCGATGCGCTGCCTCGTGCGAAGCAAGGTGCCGCCGAATTCGCTTTGCTCGTCGGCCAGTATCACCCGGGCCCCGGCCCGGCCTGCCGCAAGCGCAGCGGCGAGACCGGCAGGCCCGCCGCCCGCCACCAGGACGTCGCAATGAGCATTGCGATGTTCATAGCGATCGGGATCCTTTTCCGTCGGCGCCTGTCCGAAGCCCGCAGAGGCGCGGATGACGCGCTCATAGAAGTGCCACCACGACTTCGGGCGCATGAACGTCTTGTAATAGAAACCGGCGCCCAGGACCCTGCCGAAGAGATCATTGACCACACCGAGGTCGAACCGCGCGCCGGGCCACCCCTTCGTCGTCCTCGCGACCAGGCCGTCGTAAAGCTCCACCTCGGTCGCGCGCAGGTTTGGCTGCGCGTGACCACCCTTCCCGATCTGCATGATGGCGTTCGGTTCCTCGGCACCGCTGCCCACGATTCCGCGCGGCCGCCGGAGCTTGAAGCTGCGGCCGACGATCGACACGCCGTTGGCCAGCAACGCGGACGCCAGCGTGTCGCCCGCAAAGCCTTCGTACCGGCGACCGTCGAAGCGGAAGGAGAGCGGCTGCGATCGGTCGATGCGTCCCCCGTCTGGCAATCGTTGCGGCTGCATACGCACCTAGTCGTCCCCTGCACCCGGGTCGCCGGCAAGGCGGTAGCTGCCGGATATCCGGTAGGTCACCGTATCGCGCTCGACCGCGAACCAGCGGCGGCACCCCTGGGCATGATTCCAGAGTTCACGGTGTGCGCCGCGGGGATTATTGCGGTTGAACAGGTAGTCGGCCCATTCGGCATCGCTGAGCGCATCGGGGTCCGCCGGCCGCACGATGCCCGCCTCACCGCCGTAACTGAATTCGGTTTCGGCTCGCTCGCCACACCAGGGACATTCGATCAGCAGCATGCGCGTCTCCTCAATGGGCCACCGCCGCGGCGCCGTGCTCGTCGATCAACGCGCCGGTCGTAAAACGCTCCAGGTCGAACGGCGCATTGAGTTCGTGCGGGCGATCCCGGGCAATCGTGTAGGCGAATACCCAGCCGGAACCGGGCGTTGCCTTGAAACCACCCGTGCCCCAGCCGCAATTGAAATACAGGCCGCCGACCGGTGTCGTCGAGACGATCGGGCAGGCGTCGGGACAGACGTCGACGATACCGCCCCACTGCCGCATCATGCGCACGCGGCTGAACACGGGAAACAATTCGATCATCGCCTGCATCGTGTGCTCGATGGTGTGGAAACTGCCGCGCTGGCCGTACCCGTTGTAAGCGTCGATTCCCGCGCCGATCACGAGTTCGCCCTTGTCCGACTGGCTGACATAGCCGTGCACCGCGTTCGACATGACGACGGTGTCCAGGACGGGTTTGAGGGGTTCCGATACGAATGCCTGCAGCGGATGACTTTCGATGGGGAGCCGCAAGCCCGCCATGGCGGCGAGCACGCTCGCATTGCCCGCAACGACCACGCCGACTTTCGGCGCCCGGATCGTGCCGCGCGTCGTTTCGACGCCGGTGACCCGGCCGCTCTCTCGAATGATTCCCGTAACCTCGCACTGCTCGATGATATCCACTCCGCGGGCATCGGCGGCACGCGCGAATCCCCACGCAACCGCATCGTGGCGCGCAACGCCTGCGCGACGCTGCAACGACGCGCCGAGTACCGGGTAACGCGCGTCGGCGGAGGTATTGATCCAGGGTATGTCCCTTGCAATCTGTTCGGCGGTGACAACTTCGGCATCGATGCCGTTCAGGCGGTTCGCGTTGACCCGGCGTTCGATGTCGCGCATGTCCTGCAGCGTATGTCCGAGGTTGTAGACGCCGCGCTGGCTGAACATAACATTGTAGTTGAGGTCCTGGCTCAGCCCCTCCCAGAGTTTCATTGAATGCTCGTAGAGCAGCGACGCCTCGGTCCACAGGTAATTGGAGCGGACGATCGTCGTATTCCGGCCGGTACTGCCGCCGCCGATCCATCCCTTTTCGAGCACGGCTACGTTGCGGATGCCGTGCTCTTTCGCGAGGTAATAGGCCGTTGCGAGCCCGTGCCCGCCGCCACCGACGATGACGACGTCGTACTCGCGCCTGGGCTCCGGGCTGCGCCACGCCTCCCGCCACTTGCGGTTGTGGCTGAGCGCGTGCCGGACCAGGCTGAATGCCGAATATTTCTTCACGTCATTGTCTCCGGCGTCGAGTCCCCGGCAAACCGGGGCAGCCCGTCATCGATAGTGTAGTAGTCGGACGCGCTGTCGACGTAGATGTGCTCATAAGCCGTGAGCCCCGTCGGCACGTCCAGCGTACCGCACATGATACTGATATGCGCACCATGGTCGGGCCGCCAGAAAAGGCTCGATCCGCAGTGTTTGCAGAACCCCCGCTCTGCGGCGGGCGACGACCGGTACCAGCACAGGCCCGCATCCTCGACCATCTGCAGATCATCCGCCGCGCAGGCGCTGGCCGCCACGAAATGACCGCTCGTCCTGCGACACTGCGAACAATGGCAATAGCTCACATCGCGCAGAGGGCCGTTCACGGCATAACGCACCGCGCCGCACAGGCAGCTACCGGTTGCCCGGGTCATTGGCGCCGTTCACGTCGCGCAGCCGTTCGTTCTTCGGGTCGAACGGGCTGTCGGGGATGACAGTTGCTTTGTAAGTCTTGCCGAGAATCTCGATCTCGAGCTGCGCGCCCTCCTCCGCGAACTCCGGTTTTACCATGCCGAGCGCCAGCGACTTGCCGACGCGGAAGCCGAAACCGCCGCTCGTGGCGCGCCCGGCCAGTTCGCCGTCCTTCAGGAGCGCGTTGTTGCCCAGCGCATCGGCATCGTCGACGTCGTGAACCTCGAGCGTCACGAGCCGGTTGTTCATGCCCGCCTCCTGCCACGCGAGCAGCGCGTCGCGGCCGAGGAAATTGCCCTTGTCCGGTTTGACGAAGCGGTCCATCGCGGATTCGTAGGCGGAATATTCGATCGACAGCTCCGTGCCGACCATGCGGTAGGATTTCTCGAGTCGCATGGAGTCCATCGCACGAATTCCGAACGGCTTCAGTCCGAGATCCTCGCCCGCCGCGAACAGCGTGTCGAAGACGTGGTTCTGGTATTCGATTCCGTGATGCAGCTCCCAGCCGAGTTCGCCGACGAAGTTGACGCGCATCGCGTTGAGGGGCGCCATGCCGACGACGATATCCTGTGCCGTCAGCCAGCGAAACGCCTCGTTGGAAAGGTCGGCATCCGTGACGCGTTCGAGCAGCAAGCGCGCCTTCGGGCCGGCCAGCACGAGGACGCCGTGCGCGCCGGTCAGCTGCGTGAACTGCACGGAACCGTCACGCGGCATGTGTTTTTTCAGGTAATCGTGATCGAGGCGCTGCAAGGCACCGGCGGAGACGAGGTAGAACGAATCGGCAGCCTCGCGGCGAATCGTGAACTCGGAATGCACGCCGCCATTGCTATTGAGCGCATGCGCGAGACTCACGCCGCCGACGCTCTTCGGCAGGCTGTTGGCCACGAACCCGTCGAGGAAGGCCTCGGCGCCGGGTCCGGACACGCGGCACTTCGCAAACGCGGTCATGTCGAGCAGACCCACGTTCTCCGTCACGTTGGCGACTTCCCTGCGAATCGCTTCGAACCATCGCGAGCGCCGGAACGACCAGTCGTCTTCCTGCGGCATGCCGTCCGTCGCGAAGAAGTTGGGCCGCTCCCAGCCGAATTTCTGCCCGAAGACCGCACCGTGCGCTTTCATGCGCTCGTAGCACGGCGCGGTGCGCAGTGGCCTGGCCGCCGGCCTTTCCTCGTCGGGGTAATGAATAACGAAAACGTGCGAATAGGCTTCCTCGTTCTTTGCGATGAGGTATTTCTTCGTGGCGTAATCGCCGAAGCGACGCGGCTCGACGCCCAGCATGTCGATCGTGGGCTCGCCTTCTACGATCCATTCGGCGAGTTGCCAGCCGGCGCCGCCGGCGGCCGTGATGCCGAAGCTGTGCCCTTCGTTGAGCCAGAAATTGTCGAGGTCCCAGGCAGGCCCGATGATCGGGTTGCCGTCTGGGGTATAGGCGATTGCGCCGTTATACGCTTTCTTGATGCCGACTTCGCCGAACGCCGGCACGCGTGCCATCGCCGCTTCGATGTGCGGCTCGAGCCTCTCGATGTCTTCCTGGAAGAGCTCGTACTCGGCGCGCGGATCGGGTCCGTCCACGTAACAGGCCGGCGCGCCTTTTTCGTAGGGCCCCAGGATGAACCCGTTGTTTTCCTCGCGCAGGTACCAGGCGCCGTCCGATTCGCGCAGCACGCCAAGTTCGGGCAGGCCCTCCTGCTTGCGTTGCCTGAGCGCCGGGTGCGGCTCGGTAACGAGGTACTGGTGCTCGACCGGTATCACGGGAATGTCGAGCCCGACCATCTCGCCGGTCTTGCGCGCGTAGTTACCGGTTGCCGAAATGACGTGGTCGCAGGTGATGCTGCCTTTGTCGGTTTCGACGACCCATCCGCCCGACGTCGCCTGCTCGATATTCAGCACGGCGGTCGTGCGATAGATCGTCGCGCCGCGCGCACGAGCGCCTTTGGCAAGCGCCTGCGTCAGGTCGGCCGGCTGGATGTAGCCGTCTTCCGGGTGGAAGATGCCGCCCACCAGGCCTTCGGTATCGCACAGCGGCCACAGCTTGCCGATCTCGTCCGGCGTCAGGAACCTGACGTCGATGCCGATGGTGCGAGCCGTCGCTGCATACTGGTAGTACTCGTCCATGCGGTCGTCGTTCATCGCCAGGCGCAGGTTGCCGACCTGTGCGAAACCCACGGGCTGACCGGTTTCTTCCTCGAGTTGCCTGTAGAGGTTCACGGAGTACTTGTGGACCTGGCCGACGCTGTAACTCATATTGAAAAGCGGCAGCAAGCCCGCTGCGTGCCAGGTGGACCCGGAGGTCAGTTCGCCCTTTTCGAACAACACGACGTCCTCGCCCCAGCCCTTTTTTGCGAGGTGATAAAGCGCACTTACGCCCACGACACCGCCGCCGATCACAACCACTTTTGCCTGCTCTTTCATCTGCCTGCTTCCCGAAATTCGACTGTGCGGCGCGTGCCCTCAGCGAGCCAGTCTAAACGAGCGGCCCACCGCGATTTGGCCCAGAAGCGACGATCCATGGTCGAATCGCGCCACGCCGTTGCCCTGTTCACGACTTCCGCCGCCGGCGCCGGCGTGAACGGCCGGTATCGCGTTTTGCCGCGGCTTCCCCGCCCGCCGGGCGGGGCACGACCGAAAACAGCCGGGTGAAGGGGTCCGACTTGTTCGGTATCGCCATCGCATCGACGAAATATTCCTGGAAGCGGGGCTCCACGGCGGTTTCGATTTTCTCGATATCGCGAACGGTCGCCTCGATCTCGGCACGCGTCGGCGTATTCAGGAGAGCGATCGCGGCGCCGGTTCCGGCGGCGTTGCCCGCAGAGCCGACAGCGTCGAGGTCGCAATCCGGGATCAACCCCAGGACCATCGCGTACTTCGGATCGATATGGCTGCCGAAAGCGCCTGCGAGCCGGATCCTGTCGACCTTGTCGATGCCCGCGCGGTCCAGCAGCAGTTTCACGCCCGCATACAAGGCTGCTTTCGCAAGCTGGATCTGCCGCACGTCGTTCTGCGTCACGGCGATCCGTTGCTGCCCCTCGTAAAGCACGAACGTCCAGGTCCGGTCCTCGGCAACGATGCGTGCACTGCGCCCCGCAAGTCCGCCGTCGACAACGCCGTCCGGGCTGATGATGCCGGCAAGATACATCTCGGCGACCGCTTCGATGATGCCGGAGCCGCAGATGCCGGTGACGCCGAAACCCTGCACCGATTCGGCGAAGCCGGGTTCGTCCGACCACGCATCGGAGCCGATGACGCTGAAGCGGACTTCCAGCGTGTCGCGATCGATGCGCACGCGCTCGATCGCACCCGCAGCTGCTCGCTGGCCGCAACTGATCTGCGCGCCTTCGAAGGCCGGGCCGGTCGGGCTGGAACACGCCAGCAGCCGGTCGCGGTTGCCGAGGACGATTTCCGCGTTCGTGCCCACGTCGACGACGAGCGATGTCTCGTCGAGCAGATGCGGCTCCTCCGCCAGCACCATCGCCGCCGCATCGGCTCCGACATGGCCCGCAATGCACGGCAGCACATATACCGTGGCTCCTGCATTGACCTGCAGGCCTACCTCGCGGGCCTTCAGGTTCAGTGCGCCGTCGGTCGCCAGCGCGAACGGGGCGCCGCCCAGTTCGACGGGGCTTATGCCCAGGAACAGGTGGTGCATGATCGGGTTGCCGGCCACCGTGACGTCCACGATATCGCCGGGCTCGATGCCCGCCTCGCGTGCGACGTCGTCGATGAGATCGTTGATGCCCCTGCGCACCACGGCCGTGAGTTCGCCGGCCGCTTCGGGGTGCATGAG
>DATHRM010000352.1:0-1813 GCA_035465295.1 Woeseiaceae bacterium
GATGTCGGGATCGGTATAGAAGCGCTGGTCGAGAGCATGCCCGGGTTTCTGTGCCGCGATCAATGCTTCGATCGACCGCGTTTCGTGTTCGTGCATCACTGCGCTCACCGGGCAAGACAAGTCTGTCGAATCGGACAAACGGGAAAGATATCACAAGCCATAAACCATGCGTTCTTCGACTTGCAGCGATCGTCGCCCTACCATAGCCCGTGCAAGCCGGATCGATCGTCACGGCGCGGGCGGCACATTGAGTACCTGGAATCGAAAGGGCTGCAGCTACCCGACTGGTATTGACGGCGGTTCGCCCGTTAGCGAACCAGCTTGTCCTTGCGTAAGCGCTTTGCGAGTTCCTTCGCCTCGGCGATGATGATCTCGGACGTCGTCTCGGCAAATTCCGTACGCGACTCGACCGTGTAGACTCGCTGGTCAGTCGCGACGTCGAACATGTCCGACTGAACCTGCACGTTGACGCGGTAGTCGGCCGACGGCGGCGACGTGTACTCCTTGTAGTCGTAGCGGAAATAATCGACCAGGCCGCCGCCCTTTACCCGGGCCTGCACGTCGGTCCGCTCCTCGGTTACCTCCCGCTCCGCGTTGACCAGCCGCGACGTTACCACGAGTATCGCGTCCGCGTTCTGCGACTCTGCGATAGAACGAATGACATCCTCCTTGACGTCGGCCCTCGACGCCGCCCGGTGATACCCGAACGCATACGTGTGATCGTTGCTGAGTTCCTTCGCGAGCACCTCTTCGAACTCGCGCGCCGAACTCGCCCGCGCGGCCGTGCCCACGATAAGCACCCGTTTATAGGGTGCATTCGGCAATTCCTTTACCCGCGCGACGCGATCGACATGCGTGTGCGCCACAGGGCCTGTGCATGCCGCGGCGATCGCCGCCACCAGTGCCATCGCTGCGAGTCCGGTTCGTCTGTGAATCAACAAGGTAGCTCCTCTGCTCACTCGGGTTCACCCAGGTAGTTGTCCAGCCAGTTGCGAAACAGGCCAGCCCAGTATTCTGCCGCACGGCGCACGTCATCCCAAGTCGCACCGTCCTTGCCCTCGGAGATGTCGCTGGATTTGTCGCCGGCGCGCGCCAGCACCTGCCCGGTCACGGAATCGCTCATTTCCATCAGGAACGTCAACTCCCCGTGGGCGACGACGTCCCGCAATCGTCCGCTGACATCCAGGGTCGCACCGCCGCTGGTCATCTTCATGTCGATGACCTGGCCCTGCACCTTCATGACATCCGGCCCGGGCTCATCGACGATTTCGTAGGCATCCCCGATCGCCTCGGTGAATGCATCACGGAAGTAGCCACGAATCCGGTCGATTTCTGCCGGGTCGGGCGGCTCTTCGTTCTCCGGGTAGTAGATCGAGAGCCCGCCGTTCATGAGCTTCGTGTACTGGCTGAAATCCGCCTGCTCGTTGATGTATGCGTATTCGATGGCCGTATTCGGCACGCGGTTGAACGAACCGGTCACAACCGTCTTCGTACAAGCGTAAAGGGACAGCACGGCCGCGACAAGCACGGCAAAATTGCGAAGTGTCGGGTATTTCGTATTCATGACGGGTACCCCTTATAGCAGAATGGTCGTCTCACAGATATGCTTGACCGGTTGTCGCGGTTGAGGTGCCGGACACCGGACGCTCGCTATTCAGCGCGGAATTGACCGAATCACAGACGCAGCGGCTCTACATCAATGCCATAATCGAGCCTTACAAGGCACACGGCGGCGGCTGGAACCCGGAAAGCGATGAGTAAATCCGTTCGATTGATTCTTGGTAGTGGCGGCGCTCGCGGGCTGGCCCATATC
>DATHRM010000353.1:0-9238 GCA_035465295.1 Woeseiaceae bacterium
ACCGCTCGTCAAGCAGGACCTGCTGGCCCTGCCGCTGCGCGAAGCGCGCGAACAGTTCGAACGCGCCTACCTGCAGCAACAGCTGGTGCTTTGCGACGGCAAGGTCGGGCAGCTGGCCAAGCGCGTGGGCATGGAGCGCACTCACCTGTACCGCAAGCTGCGGTCGCTGGGCGTGGACTTCAAATCGGTCGCTGCGGACGACTGATCGCAGGCGTTCGGCAGAAGGTTATCGTAGGAGCGGTTCTCGAACCGCGATCGCGCGCTGACGCGCGCTCCTACAATGCGTCATCGGGAAACATGCGGCGCGGTACCGGCGGGCGGTCGGCCGGCGTGATGCGGCCGTCGGCGTGAAAGGTCAGGCCCGGGTAGCCGAAGTCCTCGATGCTCAGTCCCCGGATCATGTTCAATGCGCGGTCTTCCGGGTCCGGCGTCGGGCCAGCCGGCCGTAGCTGCCGGGTCGAAATAATCTCGCCTTCGACGAAGCGGCCCTCTTCGTCCAGGGTGGCGATCAGTATGGGCGCGATGCCCTTGATGCCCGCGACGCTGATGCCGTAATACGTTGCGAAGTTGCCGAGGCTGTAGGCGATCAGCCGGTCGTTGTAGCGCTCCATGCCGCGGACGACGTGCGGGCCGTGGCCGATGACGAGGTCGGCGCCGGCGTCGACGACCATGCGGGCGAAGCGAACGACGTCGCCGCGCGGTTCGCCGTAGTATTCCTCGTCGGCGAACGGCAGGCGGGTAACGTCACGGCCTTCCGCGCCGCCATGAAAGGAGACGATGACAATGTCGTGGGTAGCGGCAAATTCGCGCACCGTCTGCTCGGAGAGCGCGTAGTCCAGCAGCATGTTGGAGTTCTTCGTCACGGCATAGGCGAGCACTGCAATGCGCAGGCCTTTGGCCTCGAAGCTTGCGAAATCGCCTTCCCGTCCCGAGTGATGAATGCCGGCGGCCGCAAGCGTCTGCATCGTCGCGGTCCGGCCTTCTTCGCCAAAGTCCCGCGCATGATTGTTGGCGAGGCTCAGCACGTCGAAGCCCGCGGCGCGGTAGTGAAATGCGTAGCGGCTCGGCGACCGGAACAGGTAACAGGCCTTCGGGTTGCTGCATTTCTTGCCCGGCTCACCGCCATCGACGAGTACGCCTTCCAGGTTGCCGAACGCGATGTCGGCCGACCAGAGCCACGGCGCAACCGCGGCCAGGAAACCGACGCCGTCGTCGTCCGGCAGGTGATTTTCGGGGTAATCCGTGCCGATCATCATGTCGCCGACCGCGGCGATACTGATCCGGGTGGCGACACGCCGGACCGGTGCAGCCGGCTCGGCCGGTTCCGCGGCCGGCGCCGTCTGCGGTTCCGCCGGTTCCGGTGGCGGCGGCAGAGGCGCCGTCGCCGTGCAGGCTCCGAGTGAGACCAGGACGAGTACCGCGAGGCAAAAACGCTGCTTATTCACCGAGGCGAATGCGGATGACATCGATCTGCGCCGCGCGCAGCCTGCTGCGCAGCATGTTGAGTTCGTCGAGATCTTCCGTGGGGCCGATACGCACGCGGTGATAGGTCTTGTCGTCGATCGTCACGCGCTGGATGGTCGACTCGATGCCCTGCAGTGCGAGTTCGGCGCGTCGCCGGTCGGCGTCCTCGTAACGGGTGAACGAACCGGCCTGTAATATATAGAGGCCCGGCGTCACGACCGCGCGCGGCTCCACGTCTTTTCTTACGTCAGGTTCCTGTTCGGGAATGACGACCTCGAAATTCGGCAGCATGTCGTAAAACGTGAAGCGGCTCTCTTTGGGTTCCTCTGCCGGCGCGCTTGCCGTGGCGCCCGGCGTTTCACCGTTGTCGTCGATGGCGCTTTCGAGGCTCGCGGGCTGCCTGGCGGCGGGCGGCGGCGAGGCCGGCTGGCCGTCCCGGACATAGATGGCGAATGCGACCGACAGGCCGATCGCGAGCCCGAAGATCATCCAGACCCAGCCCGGGTATTCCTGTTTCCGGCTGGACGTTCTGCGACGTTTACTGCGTTTCTTTGCCATTACATCGAGTCGGGCGCGGAGACGCCCAGGATGGCGAGACCGTTGGCGATCACCTGGCGGGTTGCGGCGCACAGGCAGAGACGTGCGTCGCGCAACCGGTCGTCACCAACGATAAAGACATGGGCGTTGTAATACGTGTGGAAGTCATTGGCCAGGTCGCGCAAATAGTGGACCAGGTGCTGTGGTGCGAGATTGCCGGCCGCCAGGTCGATGACTTCCGGGTAGCGGCTGAGCGTCGTCATGAGGGCCCGTTCCTGCGGCTCCATGAGCAGCGCCAGGTTCGCGCAACGATCGGAACCCTCCCAGCGGTACTTCTTCTCTTCGAGCTGGCGGAACACGCTCGCAATCCGCGCGTGCGCGTACTGGATGTAATACACGGGGTTGTCGTTCGACTGGGATTTCGCGACGTCGAGGTCGAAGTCGAGATGCTGGTCGTTCGAACGCGAGACGTAAAAAAACCGCGCTGCGTCATTGCCGACTTCGGCCCGCAACTGGCGCAAAGTGTCGAACTCGCCGCTGCGCGTCGACATCTGGACCTTCCTGCCGCCCCGGTACAGTGCCACGAACTGCACGAGTTGCACCTCGAGATCATCGGCCTTGTAGCCCATCGCCTCGAGCCCGGCTTTCACGCGGATCACGTAGCCGTGGTGGTCGGCCCCGAGTATGTCGATGAGGCGGTCGAAGCCGCGCTCCCGCTTGTCGAAGTGATAGGCGATATCCGATGCGAAGTAGGTCTTCGCCCCGTTCTCTCGCACGACCACGCGGTCCTTCTCGTCGCCGAAGTCGCTGGCACGAAACCAGGTGGCGCCGTCCTTCTTGTAGAGCATCCCCCGCTCTTCGAGCACGGCCAGCGCGTCGTCGATGCGATGGCTTTTCGTCAGGCTCTGCTCGGAGAACCAGCGATCGAAGGTTACGCCGAACTCCGCGAGGTCGTCCTCGATGTCGTCGCGAATGCTGTCGAGCGCCTGCTGCCGGACCCGGTCGAAGCCGTCTTCTCCGAGCAGCTCGTTCGCGCGCGCAATCAGTGCACCGATGTGCGCCTCCTTGTCACCATCCGGGGCATCGGCCGGAATGCCCTCGAGCACGGCCGCTGCATCCACGGCATCGATGCCGTCCGTGTTCACCGCTGCGGCTATGTCCCGAATGTAGTCGCCCCGGTAGCCGGCCGCCGGAAACGGGACGGTCGTGCCCTGCGCTTCCAGCCAGCGCAGCCAGACACTGACCCCGAGGATGTCCATCTGGCGCCCGGCATCGTTGACGTAGTACTCGCGGTAGACAGGGAAACCGACCGTCTCGAGCAGGTTGCCTACCGTGGCGCCATACGATGCATGCCGTCCGTGGCCGACGTGCAGGGGACCGGTGGGATTGGCGGACACGAACTCGAGCAGCACGCGGGGAGAGGCCTTCGGGGCGTGCCGGCCGTAATCCTCGCCGCGGTCGAGGATCCTCTGCAACTCTGCGTGAAAGGCGGCCGGGGCCAGGTAGAAATTGATGAAACCGGGGCCGGCGATTTCGACCTTCTCCAGCTGCTCGGTATCGGCGATCTGCTCGGCGATCGCCGCGGCCAGGTCGCGCGGGCTGCGGCGTGCGGGCTTTGCGAGACGCATCGCGATGTTGGATGCGAAGTGCCCGTGCGCGGAATCGCGGGTTCGCTCGATGGTGCTCTCGGCCGCGAGGTCGCCCACCGAGTCGGTGAGTTCGGGGAGGCGGGACAGGGCGTCGTCGAGAAATTTCGCTATCGAGGATTTCATTGAGGTGGAACTTGCAGGCGGGAGCGCTTTTCAGGGGCTGACTGGTCGGAGAGGCGGCGATTCTACCCGGTTATTCACCTTCGCGCCCAGCTAGAAGAGTTCGACCGGGTCGACATCGATGGACCAGCGCACCTTGCGTGCGGCGGGATCCGCCTCGAGCATCGGCCGCAATTCGCGTAGCACTGCGTGCAGCGCGCGTCGATCGGTGCTCTGCAGCAGGAGCTGGGCGCGATAGCGACCGGCCCGGCGCGCCATGGGGGCGTCGACAGGTCCGAGTACCCGGATGCGGCCGTGCGACAGCCCGGCGATGAAGCCTGCGGCGACCTCGAGAAAGGCATGCGCGTCGCTGCGCCGGGCGGCGGCGGAACGCAGCAGCGCCAGCCGCGAGAAAGGCGGCCAGTTCGCGGCGCGACGCTCTTCGAGGGCGTCTTCGGCCACGCGGGAATAGCCGCCCTCGATCAGGCGTTTCCAGAACGGGTGCGCCGGAAACGCCGTCTGGATGATGACTTCGCCGACCCGGCTCTCGCGACCGGCCCTGCCGGCCACCTGGATGATGGACTGGGCAAGGCGTTCGTCGCTGCGAAAATCCGTACCGAAGAGCCCCTGGTCCGCGTTGACGACGCCGACCAGCGTCAGTTTCGGGAAATGGTGTCCCTTGGACAGCATCTGCGTGCCGACCAGTATCTCGGCATCGCCGCGGGTCGCCCGTTGCAAGGCTTCGTCGATCGCGCCTTTGCGCTGGGTGCTGTCGCTGTCGATGCGCATGACCTGCCGGCCCGGATAGCGGCGCACGAGTTCGTCCTCGAGCCGCTGCGTGCCCTCACCGAGCGGTCGCATGGCGGAGCCGCACTCGCTGCAAACCTCGTCGAGCGGCCGCGCGCTGCCGCAGTGATGGCAGCGCAGGCGGCCGTCCTTCGCGTGCACCGTCATTCGTGAATCGCAGCGCGAGCACTCGGCGACATGGCCGCAACCGGAGCAGATCAGGGTCGGCGCAAAACCGCGGCGATTGAGGTAGATCAGCACCTGTCCCGACTCGGCGAGGTGCTGCGATATCGCCTGCGCGAGCGGTTCGCTCAATCCTTCGGTCGAAGCGGCCCGGCCGAGGTCGACGATCCGGACCTCCGGCGGCTGCGCGGCCCCCGCACGGCGCGGCAGGCTGAGGTGGGAGTAACTGCCCGTTCCGCAATGGTGCAGCACGTCGAGCGTCGGCGTCGCCGAGCCGAGCACGATGGGTATGTCGAGATGCTTGGCACGCGCGATCGCGAGATCGCGCGCGGAATAACGCAGCCCTTCCTGCTGCTTGAACGAGTGATCGTGCTCCTCGTCCACGATCACCAGGCCCGCGTCCTGCATCGGGGTGAACACCGCCGAGCGCGTACCGACGACCAGTTTTGCGTCGCCGTTGCGGGCCTGGCGCCAGGCCCGCAGCCGGTCCAGATCGGAAAGCCCCGAGTGCAGCAGGGCCGGCTCGATGCCGAGTCGCGTCCGCAGGCGGGTAACCAGCTGCGGGGTGAGACCTATCTCGGGGACCAGCACGAGGACCTGCCTGCCTGCGGCGAGGGTCTCCGCAATCAGGTTCAGGTAGACCTCCGTTTTTCCGCTGCCCGTGACGCCGTCGAGGATGCTCGTATGGAACCCCGGTCTCGAGCGGATCTCATCGAGGGCGGCTTGCTGATCCGGGTTGAGTGCCGGGCCGGCCGCGGCCTCACGGCGGCTCGGTGGCTCCGGGTCGTCGGCGCGCATCTCGAACTCCGTTACCAGCGCCTTGCGCGCGAGCGCCCTGAAGCTGCGGCGCCATGCGGGCATCTGCTCGGCAAGCGCTTCCGCGTCCATGCCGTTGCCGCCGGCATCGAGCAGCATCTCGAGCAACTCGGCCTGCCTTGGCGCTTTTCTGGCCAGCGCTTCGATATCGAAGCCGCGTGCGGCGTCGGTCGCCGCGACATGGCGCAACAACGGGTTGAGCGGCCGGCCCTGGCGGAGCAGGGCCGGAACGGCTGCCGCCGCAACTTCGCCGACCGGATGATGGTAATAGTCGCTCGTGAACCCGATGAGCCAGAGGTCCTGCTCGCGCAGCAGGGGCTTGTCGTCGAGCACCTCGATCACGCGGCGCATCCTGCCCTGCGGCACATCGCTGCTGCCGGCGTGGGCAAGAACCAGCCCGACCTGCCGTTGCCTGCCGAAAGGCACGCGCACGCGTGCGCCGGGCGGCGGGCAGCTGCCGTCAGCCGGCGGCAGATAGTCGAACAATCGCGACAGCGGCACGTTGATAGCGACTTTGAGAACCGGCGCGTTGCCCACGAATTTCCATTAAAAACAAACATTTAAGGGGGCGCACCGATATGCTCTTTACATAAGGCGGAGCGCGAAAAACCGAACGTGCCTGTCAACCAACCGCGCGACCAGGCGTTAATTCTGTAGCGACAAGTTAGATCACCTCCTGAGGGAGTCAAGAGGAGTTCGCGATGAAGGAGCAATCGCCCATGGCAGGGAGCAGCGGCCGATGAACGCGTATGCCGGTGTTTTTGCGGTATCGTGCAACCGCGAGCAACCCGAAGAGGCGACGACGCTGCAGCGCGAACAGCAACTCAACCGGTTCCTGGCAGGAGTGGAACGCCGCGCGTTGCGTTTCGCCGAGATCGCGGTGCGCGACCGGGATGAAGCGCTCGACCTGGTGCAGGATGCGATGATCAAGCTGGCGCGGAATTACGCGGGCCAGCCCGAGGAAGAATGGACGCCGCTGTTCTACCGCATCCTGCAGAACGGGATCCGCGACTGGCACCGTCGGCAGATGGTCAGGAAGCGGGTCATGGTCTGGTTCGGGCGTACGTCCGGCCCGGAAGACGACTACGATCCCGTTGCACAGGCACCCGACCCGATGGGCCGGACCCCGGACGAACAGATCGAGGCACGGCAGGCCATGCAGACGCTGGAGCATGCCGTCGGTGATCTGCCGGCACGGCAGCGCGAAGCGTTCATGCTGCGCACGTTCGAGGGCCTCGACGTCGCCGCGACCGCGGTTGCGATGGGCTGCAGCGAGGGCAGCGTCAAGACACATTATTCCCGGGCGGTGCATACGCTCAGGGAAGAACTGGGAGAACACTGGCAATGAAGAAGCCACTGGATGAAAAAGACGTGGCGGTTCGGGCGAAAGCGCTGTTCGACGACAGCGTCGAGCAGCTCGATGCGGCGACGCTGTCGCGGCTGAACCAGGGGCGCCAGAAGGCATTGCAGGAAGTCCGCGCCGGCGGTCCTGCCGGCCAGTGGGCGCGCTGGGTGCCCGCCGGCGGTCTCGCGGCGGCGGCTGTCGTCGCGGTCGTCGTCTGGCAGGGCGCAGCGGTCGAACACAGCGTTCCCGAGGCGGGCAATGCGACGGATTTCGAGATCATGCTGAGCGAGGACAGCCTGGACATGCTCGAGGACCTCGAGTTCTACAGCTGGATAGACACGGGGAACCCGGACCCGGACAGCGATGTTGGCTAGGTGCACATTGAGGAATGCGCTGCTGTTTCTCGCGGTCGGCGCCGCGGGCACGGCACTCGCCGCGGACGCCGAGGAACCGGACATGGAGTTTGTCGAGTACCTCGGGCTCTGGGAAGAGTCGGACGAAGAATGGTTGATGGTGGAGCACCAGATAGATGCCGAGCCCGAAGAGCGGATCGATCCCGTACCGGAAGGTGAAGAATCGAAGGAGGACGACCATGAGAGTTAGGACGTTTGTCGCGCTTCTTGCACTTGCCGCCACGCTGCTCGGAGCCGGCGCGTTCGCGGACGAGCCCGGCGTGGCCTGGGATTCGCTGTCCGTCGAACAGCAGCAGGTGCTGAATCGCTTTGCGGAGAGCTGGGATTCGTTGCCGGCAGAGCGCCAGCAGCGCCTGTCGCGCGGTGCCGAGCGCTGGACCGGCATGACGCCGCAACAGCGCGAAAGGGCAGAGCGGCGTTTCGAGCGCTGGCGGGAGCTGCCGGACGAGCGGCGCCGCCATATTCGCGAGCGCTGGGAAGAGTTCCAGGGGCTGCCGCCCGACGAGCGCCAGCGGATCCGCAAGAACTACCAGCACTACCGCGAGTTGACGCCCGAACAGCAGCAAGAGCTCCGCGACCGTTTTCACCGCCTGACGCCCGAACAGCGGGACCGGCTGCGGCAGCGGTTTCGTGACATGAGCCCGGAGCAGCGCCAGCGCATGCGGGACCGGATGCAGCGTGACCGCCGCGGTTAGGCCCTGTCGTCATTCCCGCGAGAAAGCGCCCGGCGGGCGCTTTTTTTTGGCCTCAGTTAGGGGTTTTCCGAGACACCGGAAATCTGTGATGTGCCTGACATTGTTGATAGAGTACCCCCCCATCCATTACCGGCTCGAAGTTCGGAGGCCATGAATGAAGATCGGTGTACCGAGAGAAACTTATCCCGGAGAACGGCGCGTCGCGACGACCCCGGACGTGGCCAGCCAGTTGCAGAAGCTCGGCTACGAGGTGGTCGTCGAGAAGGACGCAGGCAGCGAGGCAAGCTTTTCCGATGAAGCGTACGAGGAGGCCGGGTGCTCGATTACCGATTCTGCGGCCGATATCTGGTCCGGGTCGGACATCATTCTGAAGGTGCGCCCGCCCGAGGCCGGCGAGGCCGAAGGCCTGAAGGACTCGCAAACGCTGATCAGCTTCCTGTACCCGGCGCAGAACCCGGAGCTCCTGGAGAAGCTGACGAAAAGCGGTGGCACCGCGCTCGCCATGGACAGCGTGCCGCGAATCTCGCGTGCGCAGAAGATGGATGCGCTGAGCTCCATGGCGAACATCGCGGGTTACCGCGCCGTCATCGAGGCGGCGCAGCATTTCGGGCGCTTCTTCACGGGCCAGATCACGGCGGCGGGCAAGGTACCGCCGGCGAAGGTCATGGTCATCGGTGCCGGCGTCGCGGGTCTTGCCGCAATCGGCGCCGCGAAAAGCATGGGCGCCATCGTCAGGGCCTTCGATACCCGCCCGGAAGTCAAGGAACAGGTAGAGAGCATGGACGCGGAGTTCCTGATGCTCGACTTCGAGGGTGAGGACGGCAGCGGCGAAGGCGGCTACGCCAAGGTCATGAGCGACGAGTTCATCAAGGCCGAGATGGCGCTGTTTGCCGAGCAGGCCAAAGACGTCGACATCATCATTACCACGGCCCTGATCCCCGGTAAGCCGGCGCCGAAGCTGATCACCACGGACATGGTCGAATCGATGCAGGACGGCAGCGTGATCGTCGATCTTGCCGCCGAGCAGGGCGGCAACTGCGAACTTACCGAGCCGGGCGAGGTGGTCGTTCGCAATGGCGTATCGATCATCGGCTACACGGACCTGCCGAGCCGGCTGGCCACGCAGTCGAGCCAGCTCTACGGCACCAACCTGCGGCACCTCCTCACGGACATGACGCCGGAGAAGGACGGCAATCTCGTCCTGGACCTCGACGACGAAGTCGTTCGCGGCGCCACGGTGTGTACGGGCGG
>DATHRM010000354.1:0-2688 GCA_035465295.1 Woeseiaceae bacterium
GATACGCCGCTCCGCAACGCCGCGAGCGCGGTTTCGGCGCGTGACTTGTCGGCGATGAAAAGCGTCGCCGTGGGCTGGCCCGCGCAGTCGTCGAGCGCCTGCTGCAATGATCGCCAGGGGTCCGGCGGATCGAC
The DNA here is from genome assembly GCA_035465295.1 of Woeseiaceae bacterium. GTDB lineage: Bacteria > Pseudomonadota > Gammaproteobacteria > Steroidobacterales > Woeseiaceae > UBA1847. The sequence continues at coordinate 135 of DATHRM010000354.1, forward strand.
CAGCACCAGCAGGTGGAAGCGGCAGCGCAGCGTGAGTTCACGGGTTTCGTCCAGGTTGCGCACGCTCTCAACGGTGAGGAAATGCTTCGCCAACCGGGTGCGAAGGCGGGTCAGCCCGGGCCCGGTGCCCAGCAGCAGAATCGAGGTAGGATGAGGCACGGGCCCTCCGGGGTAGGTAACCGACCGCATTTCAGCGCCCAGCGTAAAATGTGTGACAAAATGACGCAAGGGCACGGTGACCCTGCGACTATTTGTTGCTGGCGCTCTGCCTGAGCATCTGAAAGAATGCAGGATCCCCGCAGCGAACGCTCCCGCCGGATTGGTGCGGCTGCGGACGAACGGATTGAGAGGATAGTCGCAAGAACGTGCCTGGTTCCAGAGGATGAACGAGTTTTCGTCCGCCATCGGCGCGGCGTTGTCGATGATCGTTACGCTCGAGGCGGACCTGGTGGAGATCGTGCTGCTCTCCCTGCGGGTCAGCCTGAGCGCCGTCGCGATCGCGTCGGTCATCGCGCTGCCGCTCGGCGCCCTCATCGCGCTGCAGAGCTTTCCCGGCCGCCGCGGCGTGGTGATCCTGCTCAATGCGCTGATGGGACTGCCGCCGGTCGTCGTGGGGCTCCTGGTCTACCTGCTGTTGTCGCGCGCTGGCCCGCTGGGTCCCATGGGGCTCCTGTTCACGCCGACCGCGATGATCATCGCCCAGAGCATTATCGTATTTCCGATCATCGCGGCATTGTCCCGGCAGACGATTGCCGATCTGCACGAGGAATACGACGAACATCTGCGCTCGCTCGGCTGCACGCCGTTGCAGAGCGTGGCGACGTTGCTGTGGGACGGGCGCTTCCGGTTGCTGACGGCGATCATGGCAGGCTTCGGCCGGGCCATCGCCGAGGTCGGCGCAGTCATCATCGTCGGCGGTAATATCCAGCACGCGACCCGCGTGATGACGACCACGATCGCCCTCGAGACGAGCAAAGGCAATCTTGTCCTGGCGCTCGGCCTCGGCCTGATCCTCGTGACGCTGGCGCTCGGCGTGAATGCGACCGCGCTGGTCATTTCCGATGCGGCAAGGCGGCGCTATGGTTGACGAAGCACACAGGACGGACGATCGCAGGGAGGCCCGGCCGGGCAACAGCGACGAGCACCCGTTGCTGCCGCTGGTTGCGCGTCGCGTGCAGTTCGGAATCAACGGCCGGAAGATCATCAAGGACGTGTCGTTCTGGATCGGGTCGTCGGGCCGGACAGTGATACTCGGGCCGAACGGCTCCGGGAAAAGCGTAATGCTGCGGCTGTGCCACGGCCTTTTGACACCGACCAGCGGCGAGATACGCTGGGGCCGGTTGTCCGTCGCCAGGGCGCGCGAGCAGCAGGCGATGGCGTCGCAGCACCCGGTACTGCTGCGCCGCACGGTGACGGGGAACCTCCTGCACGTGCTGCGGGTCAAGGGCGTCCCGAAGGCCGAACGGCCGGCACTCGTGGACGCCGCGCTCGAGCAGGCGGGCCTGGCGGAACTCGGCTCCCGCGCGGCGCGCACGTTGTCGGGCGGCCAGCAACAGAGGCTCGCGATAGCCCGGGCGTTCGTGCTGAAGCCGGCCGTACTCCTGCTGGACGAACCCACGGCGAACCTCGACCCGGCCGGTGTCCGGGGCGTCGAGGAACTGATCGATGCGATCGGCGCCGCCGGCACCAAGATAATGATGAGCACGCACGACATCGCGCAGGCAAGGCGCCTCGCCGCCGACGTCATGTTTCTGAATGACGGGCGCCTGCTGGAGCATGCGCCGGCAGCGGAGTTTTTTGCCGCGCCGAAACATCCTGCGGCGGTCCGCTTCCTGGCCGGCGAACTCCTCGATTAGAGTGCGTACAGAAAAGGAGGAACCGAAGCAATGAGCGACAGACGGCTCATCGGAACGAAAGGAAGATCGCTGCTCTGGAATGTGACCAGGCAGCTCGCCGTGCTGGTTACAGGTATTGCGCTGATCGTGGCTGCTGCGAGCGGCGAGCCGCGTGCGATCACCGTCGCATCGACGACCTCCACCCAGAACTCCGGGCTGTTCGACTACCTGTTGCCCAAATTTACGGCCGACACCGGCATCGAGGTTCGTGTCGTCGCCGTGGGCACCGGGCAGGCGATCCGGCTCGCGACCAACGGTGATGCCGACGTTCTCCTGGTCCACCATCCGGCGTCGGAAAAAAAGTTCGTGGCAGACGGGCTCGGACTCGCACGCCATGCGCTGATGCACAACGATTTCGTGCTCGTCGGACCGGTCGGGGATCCAGCCGGTGTGAACGGGACGAGCGACATCGCGGCGGCGTTGCGGAGCATTGCCGACGGTGAGCATGTGTTCGTTTCCCGCGGCGACGACAGCGGTACGCACAAGAAGGAGCTGGAACTCTGGCAGGCGGCTGCCGTCGACCCGGGTCCCGCCAGCGGGACCTGGTACCGGGAGTCCGGGTCGGGCATGGGCGCAACGCTCAATGCGGCGAGCGCGATGGGCGGCTACACGCTCACCGACCGTGCTAGCTGGCTGAGCTTCGGCAACAAGGGCGAACT
>DATHRM010000355.1:0-2171 GCA_035465295.1 Woeseiaceae bacterium
CGACCTGCTGGTGCTGGACATCAAGATGCCGAAGATGGACGGCATCGAGGTGCTGCGCCGGGTCAAGGAGGCGCGCCCGGACATCGACGTGATCATGGTCACCGGTCTCCACGAGATCGGCACCGCCGTCAAGGCGATGAAGCTCGGCGCGCAGGATTACCTGCCCAAGCCGTTTGAACCCGAAGACCTCCAGATGGCGGTCGGGCGGGTCTTCGACCGGCGCAGCGCCCTGCGCGGGACGGCCGGGTCCGACGGCGAGGACAGCTCGCGCTACCATTTCGAGAACATCATCGGCGAGAGCGCCGCCATGCAGGCCGTGTTTCGTCTGGTCGCGCGCTGTGCGCCGACCAACAGCACCGTCATGCTGCGCGGCGAAAGCGGAACCGGCAAGGAACTGATCGCCCGGGCCATCCATTACAACAGCCTGCGCGGCGAAAGGCCTTTCGTGCCGGTCGATTGCACCTCGCTGAGCGAAAGCCTGCTCGAAAGCGAACTGTTCGGTCACGTCAAGGGCTCGTTCACCGGGGCCATCGCGAACAAGAAAGGCCTGTTCGAGACTGCCGACGGCGGCACGCTGTTTCTCGACGAAATCGGCAACATAACCCTCTCGACGCAAGCCAAGCTGCTGCGTTTCATCGAAGAGCGGGAGTTCAAGGCCGTCGGCGACACCCGAACACAGAAAGTGGACATCCGCCTGATCACGGCCACCAACAAGGACCTCGAGGGCATGGTCGCCGACGGCGAGTTCCGCGATGACCTGTATTATCGCATCAACATCTTTCCGATCGAGATTCCGCCGTTGCGCGAGCGGCGCGACGACATCCCCGCGCTGGCCAACCACTTCCTCACGCAGGTCAGCCAGGAGATAAACCTGCGGCCGAGCGAGTTTTCGCCGGGCGCGTTGAACCTGCTGATGAACCACGACTGGCCCGGCAACGTCCGCGAACTGGAAAACGTCGTGGAGCGCGCCGTGATCCTGGCGAGCGGCGACGTCATTCGCCAGGGGCACCTGGTCGACATCATGGGGATGCTGCCGCAGATCGACCTCGACGTACCCCGCACCAGCGAGGAACTCAAGCAACTGAAGAAGGCCGTGCGGCAGAAGTCGGTGGAGAGCGTCGAAAAACAGTTCGTGCTCGGAGCGCTGAAGCGGAATGGCTGGAACGTCACCCGGGCCGCCGAGGAAACCGGCATGCAGCGCAGCAATTTCCAGGCGTTGATGGCCAAGTACGATATCCGCATCCGCGGAGGCGATCTTGCCCAGAACGATCAAGGCTCCGGCGATACCGGAGCCTCCTGATTTTTGCCCTTTCGGGGCGCCTGGCTACTCGTGAGGTTCTTCGTAGCCCGTGACCATTTCCTTGTAGTGCGAGGAGGGCTTGGCGCCGAGAAAGCCCATGTACACGTGCACGAACAGGAACATCACGAAGAGTATGAACATCACCACGTGGACGGTGTTCACCACGCGCAGGCCTCCGGCCAGGTCGATCAGCCCCTGGAAGCGCTGTACGTCCCACATCATCAGCCCGGTGAGGAAGGTGACCGGCGCGGAAATGAACATGATGAACTGGTAGGTCAGCTTCTGCATCGCGTTGAACTTGTCGCCCGGACGCACCTTGTGCGGACGCTCAGCGCCGTGGAAATAGCCCCAACCGTAATAGGCGATCTGCCGGAAATAGCGTTCGAAGAAGTTCTTCGCGTCGAAGTCGGGATGGTAGTTCGTGACCCGCTCCGAGAACATGTAGTAGACAAACCACAGTAACCAGTTCGCGATGACCGCGAGGCCGACCCAGTTGTGCATCTTGACGGCCGTCTCGAAGGACATGAGGCTGAACAGGTCCATGTAGCGCAGCTGGACGCCGGTCACGATCAGCAGGACGAATCCCAGCGCGTTGGCCCAGTGCCACAGGCGAACCGGCAGCGGGTGGAGGTAGACCCGTTCCTGCTTGGGCTTGAAGTGTTGCTGTTGCATGGCGGTCGTCGTCATTTCGATGGTGGTCATCTTACTGCTTCCGGTTCTTCTTGCGGAGGTATTTTCCCAGGGCGATGTGCCCGATCGGCACGGCCAGTCCGCCCACCAGGGCGAGTACCAGCAGGCCGTCGAGCAGGCGGATCCGGGTGCCGCCCGGCGCGTAAAAATCGCCGACGGAGTCCACGGATACGACCGAGTT
>DATHRM010000356.1:0-1929 GCA_035465295.1 Woeseiaceae bacterium
CAGCGACGCAATGGTCCCGACCACGGCAGCCTCGGCGAGGATGAGCGAAAACATGCGCCCGCGCGTCACGCCGAGCGCGCGGAGGCTGCCGATAAGGGGTCGCCGCTGCAGCACGGAGAAACTGACGCTGTTGTAGATGAGAAACAGGCCCACGAGCAGGGCGAGCAGGCTCATTGCAGCGAGGTTCGTCATGAACGCGGCACTCATCTCCGCTGTCGTTCGCGTCCGGCCGGCGGCGGTCAGGACGCGGTGTCCGTCCGGCAGCGCTCGCTCGAGACGGGCGAGCGCCGGGGCATCGCCGTCTTCGATACGGGCGTCTATGCGCGTCAACCTGCCAATACTGTCGAGCCATTCCTGCGCCGTTGCGATGTCGGCAACTAGCAGGTTCTGCAGCCCCGTGTCCTCGTCCTCGCCGAACGTGCCGACCAGTACGGCGCCGTATGTACGGCCGTTGGCGCGCACTTCGAACGCATCGCCAGGCTGCAGGCCGAGATCGCCCGCCGTCGATTGCGACATCGTGACCGCGCCGGGCCGCGCCAGGAAGTCACGAAACAGCGACTCGCCCGGCGTGGCATCATCGCCCTCCGTCTGCGCCTGTGCCGTGAACGCCCTCATGTCCTGCTCGGCGAAGAGATCGACACCCATCACCGTAAACGAGGCTTCGTCGATAATCGCCGTCCCTTCGACGACAGGCGCGATACTGTGGATACCGTGCTCCACCCGCAGCCGGACGTACACGGACTCGTCGATACCGCGCGGGCCGCCGACGACCTGGTGCGTCGCCTCCCCGGTCACGGCATCCATCGACAGCAGGAACGCCTTGCGGGCACTGGCGTTGGCGAGATCGACGGCGACGATGACGGCGACGCCGATGCCGATGCCGAGCAGCGCGAGCGCGAGCTGCAGCGGATGCCTGACCAGGTAACCGAAGTTGGCGCGAAGCGTTACCGGGATCATCGGCTATCGCGAACCTGCGCCGGCGTGTCCAGCTTGCCGCCGTGGATTTCGATTTCCCTGTCGCACACCGCCGCGACTCGCGCGCTGTGCGTGGCGACCAGCATTGTGCCACCGCGCTCGCGCACGAGCCTGTCGAGCAGGGCGAGCACGACATCCGCCGTACTGTCGTCGAGGTTGCCGGTCGGTTCGTCGGCGATCACGACCGCGGGCTCGTGGCACAGCGCACGCGCGATGGCGACGCGCTGCTGCTCTCCGCCCGACAATACATCGGGGTAACTGCCTGCGCGATCGGCAAGTCCGACGGCATCGAGCAGCTCCTCGATGCGGCGCTGCGACTCGCGCGGCGGCACGTCGTTGAGTTCGAGCACGAGACGAATATTGTCCGCCACATCGAGCGTCGGCACGAGATTGAAGGCCTGGTACACGAAACCGATATGCTCGCGCCGGAACAGCGTCCTGTCCCGCTCGGAAAGACCGGTGAGGTCGACGCCGGCGACGACGACATGGCCGGCATCCGGCGTGTCGATACCGCCAATCAGGTTCAGCAGCGTCGATTTGCCCGAGCCGCTGCGGCCGCGCACGGCGATGGTCTCGCCGCGCAGAAAATCGGCACTGACATCATCCAGGACGCGATGCTCCCGGCGCCCCTCGCTGAACGACTTGCTGAGGTGCCGCAGGCTGATTTCTGTTTTCGCGGTCATTTCGCGGTTCCGCTGCCCATTTCGTATATCCCTTACATGCCGCAGTGAGCCAATAGCATATATTTTCGGCATGAATTTGACGCAATTTCCTTGAAATGGCGGTCCAAACCCTCTATCTAGTACCTTCCAGCGGAGAACGCCGCTGATTTTGGCAAGCGAACATCTTGAACACGGCGACCGATAACAGCAAACGATCGCGCCCGGCAACCGGCCGGTTGCTCGCCGTGCTCGGCGTATTCTGGCTGAACCTGGTGGTCGCGCCGTGTGCGCT
>DATHRM010000357.1:0-15787 GCA_035465295.1 Woeseiaceae bacterium
GCTCTTCGCTTGTCGCCTTTTCGCCCAAGTCCTTGAGCGTCTTCTCGGCCGCGTGGATCAGACCGTCGGCCTGGTTGCGCACGTCGACGAGTTCGCGGAACTTGCGATCCTCCTCGGCATGGCTCTCGGCATCCCTCACCATCTTGTCGATTTCGTCGTCGGACAGGCCACTGGACGCCTTGATGACGATGTTCTGGCTCTTGCCCGTGGCCTTGTCCTTCGCGGATACGTTGAGTATGCCGTTGGCGTCGATATCGAAGGTTACCTCGATCTGCGGCATGCCGCGCGGCGCCGGTGGAATGTCCGTGAGGTCGAATCGGCCGAGCGACTTGTTGTCCACGGCGCGTTCGCGCTCACCCTGCAACACATGGATGGTCACGGCGGTCTGGTTGTCGTCGGCGGTCGAGAATACCTGCTCCGCATTCGCGGGGATGGTCGTGTTCTTGTCGATCAGCTTGGTCATGACACCGCCGAGCGTCTCGATACCGAGTGACAGCGGCGTAACGTCGAGCAGGAGAACGTCCTTCACGTCACCCGCGAGCACGCCGCCCTGGATCGCAGCACCCAGTGCGACCGCTTCATCGGGATTGACGTCCTTCCTGGGTTCCTTGCCGAAGAAGTTCTGCACGGCTTCCTGGACCTTCGGCATGCGGGTCTGCCCGCCCACGAGGATCACGTCGTCGATCTCGTTGACCTTCAGGCCCGCATCCTGCAGGGCGATCTTGCAGGGACCCATCGTACGCTCGATAAGCTCGTCGACCAGCGACTCGAGCTTGGCACGCGTCAGCTTGATGTTGAGGTGCTTGGGACCGCTTGCATCGGCAGTGATGTAAGGCAGGTTGACTTCGGTCTGCTGCTGCGAACTGAGCTCGATCTTCGCCTTCTCGGCAGCTTCCTTCAGGCGCTGCATCGCGAGCGGGTCCTTGCTGATGTCGACGCCGCTCTCGCGCTCGAACTCTTTGGTCAGGTAATTAATCACCCGCAGGTCGAAGTCCTCACCGCCCAAAAAGGTGTCGCCGTTCGTGGAAAGCACCTCGAACTGGTGCTCGCCGTCGACTTCGGCGATTTCGATGATCGACACGTCGAAGGTTCCGCCGCCAAGGTCGAACACCGCGATCTTCTTGTCGCCGCGCTTCTTGTCCATGCCATAGGCGAGTGCTGCCGCCGTCGGCTCGTTGATAATGCGCTTGACGTTGAGCCCGGCGATCTTGCCGGCGTCCTTCGTGGCCTGGCGCTGCGAATCGTTGAAATACGCGGGCACCGTTACCACGGCCTCGGTGACGGGTTCGCCGAGATAGTCTTCCGCGGTCTTTTTCATCTTCATCAGCACACGCGCAGAAATCTCGGGCGGCGCCATTTTTTTGCCGTTCGCCTCGACCCAGGCATCGCCATTATCGGCCTTGACGATCTTGTAGGACACCATGTCTATATCGCGCTGGACGACGTCATCCTCGAAGCGGCGGCCGATGAGCCGCTTGACCGCGAACAGGGTGTTGCTCGGGTTGGTCACCGCCTGGCGCTTGGCCGACTGCCCGACGAGCACCTGGTCGTCCTTGCTGAACGCAACGATCGACGGCGTGGTGCGATCACCTTCGCTGTTTTCGATCACCTTGGGCGTGCCGCCCTCCATGACCGCAACGCAGGAGTTCGTGGTACCAAGGTCGATACCGATTACTTTACTCATGCTGATACTCCAAAAATTCGATGTTTTCCAAAACTGGTGTTGAATTGGGGGCAGGCGCTGTTGTTTCAAGCACTCACGGGCCGCCCGTTTGTCAGCCGCCGCCCTCGCCCGACGGCGCCTCCGCGGCGACGATCACCCGTGCGGGTCGCAGCAGGCGTCCGTTCAGCGCATACCCTTTCTGAACGACCTTCGCGACGGATCCCGGTTCGATATTCGGTGCCGGCATCATGCTCATGGCTTCGTGCATTTCCGGGTCGAACGGCTCGCCCTCCGGGTCCACTTCCGAGATGCCGAAACGCTCGAGGGTCGTCTTCAGCAGCTTGCAGGTGGCCTCGCTGCCCTCGCGCAGCGCGTCCGCGTCCGCGTCGTCCGCGGCAGCGAGTCCCATTTCGAGGCTGTCCACGACGGCGAGCAACTCGCGGCCGAAATCCTCCAGCGCAAACTTGTGTGCATGCTCGACGTCGCGCGCGGCTCGCTTGCGCACGTTTTCGAGCTCTGCGGCAGCGCGCAGGTAGAGATTCCAGTTCTCGTCGGCCTTCGCCTGCGCCTCCGCCAGCGCCGCGTCGCCGCTCGCGGCGGCTTCGCCCCCGGGCGATTGTTCGGCGGCGGTTTCCGGCGCCGTATCCGTGGCTTCGGCCTCGGCTTCAGTTCGCTTGCGCTCCGCGCTCATGAATGCAACTCCAAAAGGTCCTGGCCGCGCGAAACGCGCCGCCGGTTATCGGAAAGTTGCGAGTTTGGGGGCCGGGACCCAAAAATCAACCGTATCTGCCGATTTTTTATCCGATTTACGGTTCAGGAGCGCTGCCCGAGCGCCGTGGCCAGCAGGCGAGCCGTGATATCCACGATGGGCACGACCCTGTCGTAGGCCATGCGCGTAGGCCCGATCACGCCGAGGACTCCTATCGTGTCGTCACCGATTCGATACGGCGCCGTGACCACGCTGCAGTCGTCGAGAATTCGAAATCCCGATTCCTCGCCGATAAAGACACGCACGCCCTCGGCGTCGATACTGCGATCCATGAGGTCGAGTATCAGCCGCTTTTTCGAAAACGCTTCGAACAGGCGACGCAGGGTCTCGATGTCCGACAGCTCGGCGAAGTCCATCAGTTTCGTCTCCCCGGTCAGCACGAACTCGCCGCCGGGCTTGCTTGCGCCTTCCATCGCCGACTGTGCAACGACGATTATGTCCTGCATCGCCTGGTTCATCGAATCGCGCAGTTCGTCGAGATCCGAAACGATCTGGTCGCGGACCTGGTGCATATCCATGCCGGCGTATTTTTCGTTGATGAAATTCGCCGCCTGGGTCAGCTCCGATTCGGAATACTCCCTCTCCAGGTGCAGGATCCGGTTCTGCACCTCGCGGTCGTTGATCACCAGGATGACCAGCACACGGTAGTCCGACAACGGCAGGAACTCGATTTGCCGCAGGATGGCCTGCTGACCTCTCGGCACCGTGACGACCCCGGCGAGACTCGTGATATCGGACAGCATGTTCGACACGGAACTGATCAGCGCGCCCGGATCGTCGACGTTTTTCTGCAGGTGGGACTGCAGTCGCCGCAGGTCGTTGCCCCGGGGCTGCCGATACCGGACCAGCGTGTCGACGAAAAGCCGATAACCCTTCGCCGTCGGCACGCGGCCTGCGGAGGTGTGCGGCGCCGCCACAAGGCCCATTTCCTCGAGATCCGCCATGACGTTGCGGATCGTTGCCGGGCTGAGATCCAGCCCCGAGTCTTTCGACAGCGTTCTCGATCCGACCGGCTCCCCCTCGCGTATATAACGCTGGATGAGCACCCGGAGCAGGTGGCTCGCGCGTTCGTTGGGCAGGGAGCTGGTTGCTTCTGGCGTCATTTGCAAGAAACCGAAACAGCGAAAAAACGTCGCTGTGTTACGGTAGCAAAACAAGCTAGCAACGCCTTGGCGACCGGTCAAGGGTCTGCAACAATCGGCTTACACGGCGCCTCGGCCGGCACGAGCGGAAGCGAACGCGACATGGCAACGATGTTCAAGAAGGTAGCGATCCTGGGGCGCCATGAGGACCCGCGCGTGGCCGAGCCGATCACCGTCCTCTCGGAATACCTCGCGCAGGCCGGCGTCGAGGTACTCGCCGCCGAGGACATGTCACTCGGGATCGCGGCGCGGCGTTTGCCGGAGCCGGATCTCGCCGACAGCGCTGACCTGATCATCGCCATCGGTGGAGACGGCGCGATGCTCTATGCAGGGCAGCTGGCGCGGCGTGGCGACATTCCGTTGCTCGGCATCAACCGCGGCCGTCTCGGCTTCCTCGCCGACGTCACGCCCGAGGAGATGCTGGACAGCGTCGGCCTTGTTCTTGCCGGTGAGTTCACGACGGACAAGCGCCTCGTGCTGGAAGCGAGGCTGAATCGTCCGGATGCAGACGACTCGACAGCCCTCGCCCTGAACGATGTCGTCCTGCAGCGCCGCGAAACCGGCCGCATGCTCGATTTCGTTACGCGGATGGACGGCCGCTACGTGAATACGCACGCAGGGGACGGCCTTGTCATTGCCACGCCAACGGGATCGACGGCCTACTCGCTCAGCTGCGGCGGGCCGATCATCGAGCCGCGCCTCGACGCCGTGGTCGTCGTACCGGTCGCCCCGCACACGCTGTCGGACCGGCCGATCGTGCTCCCCGCAGACCTGGGCATCGAACTGTGCCTCCTCGAACGCGAGAATACGCGGGCGGAAATCATGGCAGACGGGCACTCCATGGGCGAGATACGGCCACAGGACACGCTGACGGTCGTCGCCTCCGAAACACGGCTGACCCTCCTGCACCCTCCCGGCTACGACTTCTTCGGCATCCTCCGTTCCAAGCTGCACTGGGGACACGATTCGCGCAAGCGGGACCTGCCCGCGGAGGGCGGCTAGCCGTGCTGGTGACGCTCCAGGTGCGGGATTTCGCAATCGTCGACCGCATCGATGTCGAACTCCAACCCGGCATGACCGTGCTCACGGGTGAAACCGGCGCCGGCAAGTCCATTCTCGTCGACGCGCTGGGCCTCGTCCTTGGCGAACGCGGCAGTGGCAAACTCGTACGCGCCGGCGCCAGGCGCGCCGAGTTCAGTGCCGAGTTCGACGTATCCGGCCTGCCCCGGGCGCGCGCCTGGCTCGAAGAGCAGGCGCTCGACGAAGACGACGATTGCCTGGTACGCCGTGTCATCAATGCCGACGGGCGCTCCCGTGCCTTCATCAACGGCAACGCCGTGCCCGTACAGCAGCTCAAGACGCTGGGCGAAATGCTCATCGACATCCACGGCCAGCATTTTCACCAGTCGCTGGGCAGGCGCTCCGTACAACGCGACCTGCTGGATCATTACGGCGGACTGCAGGACCTTCGCGAACAGACAGAGGCCGCGTTCGCCGAATGGAAGTCCCTGCACGAACGGCTCGTGGCGCTGCAGGGTGCCGACGCCGACCGGGAATCCCGTGTCGACCTGCTGACGTTTCAACTGCAGGAACTCGAATCGCTGGACGCGAGGCCCGGCGAGTATGCGGAGCTGCAGGCAGAGGCGCAGCGTCTCGCAAACAGGGGCCGCCTCGCCGAGGGCGTTGCCGCCGCACTGGACGTGCTCTCCGACAACGATGCCGCGAACGTAACCGGCATGCTCGCAGCTGCGGAGCGCGCGCTGCACCAGCTCGTCCGCTTCGACAACGAGCTGTCGCCGACGCTGGAACTCCTCGACAGCGCGGGAATACAGGCCGCGGAAGCGGCCGATTCGCTGCGCCGTTACGGTGATTCGATCGACATGGACCCCGGCCGCCAGGACGTCGTGGAGCGACGCCTGGATTCCATGCAGTCGATCGCGCGCAAGCACAGGGTCGAGCCGGGCGAGCTGGTCGAACTCCGGGCACGCCTCGGGGCCGAACTGGATGAGCTCACGCACGCCGATCAACGTAGCCAGGCGCTCGAACGGGAAGCGCGTGAGGCCGAAGCCGCATACCGCGAGCACGCCGGGGAACTGTCGGGGCTCCGCAAGGCCGCCGCCGGGAAATTTGCCGCCGCGGTCAGCGATGCGATGGCCGGCCTGGGAATGCCCGGTGGACAATTCGAGATCGGGCTCGCGCCGCTTGCCGACGGTGCGGAACGCGCCAGCGGCGTGGACGACATCGAGTTCCTGATCAGCGCCAATCCCGGCCAGCCGCCGATGCCGCTCTCCAGAGTCGCGTCCGGTGGTGAACTGTCGCGAATGAGTCTCTCGATCCAGGTTATCGCGAGCGACGGCAGCACCATTCCGACGATGGTCTTCGACGAGGTCGACAGTGGCGTCGGCGGCGGCGTGGCCGAAATGGTAGGACGGAGGCTGGCCGAGGTCGCCCGCGACCGCCAGGTCCTGTGCGTGACCCACCTGCCACAGGTTGCGAGCCTCGCCGACCACCACATTCGCATCAGCAAGGTCACCGACGGAAAAGCCACACGCACACGAGCGCACGTACTGGAACAGGATGAGCGCGTCGACGAACTCGCGCGCATGCTCGGTGGCATGGAGATAACGGCCAAGACCCGCGAACATGCGGCCGAAATGCTGGCCGGCGCGCCGCAGAAGCGCGCCTGACCGAATTCATGCCCTAGTCGTCGCTGGATTCGCCCGCGCGGCGGACGTACAGCACCAGGCTGTGGTCCAGCAGCTCGAAGCCATGCTTCTCGGCGATCTCGTGCTGCAGGCGCTCTATTTCTTCGCTGAAAAACTCGACGACCTCGCCCGACTCGACGCAGACCATGTGGTCATGGTGCTCACCGTCGTCGAGTTCGAACACGGAGTGACCGCCCTCGAAGTTGTGCCGCGTAACGAGGCCGGCCGCTTCGAATTGCGTCAGCACGCGGTAGACCGTCGCAAGGCCGATCTCCTCGCCCGAATCCAGCAGGTCCTTGTAAATGTCCTCAGCGCTGGGGTGCCGGTTCGAGGCATTCTCGAGAATCTCCAGGATCTTCAGACGCGGCAACGTGATCTTGAGGCCGGCCTTGCGTAATTCGTTTCGTTGCTCCATGAACGGTATTCCCGGTAGCACAAAGGAAGAGCGCCTATCGCGGCGTTTGGCAAGCAGGTATGATGCGCGCCTATTATGACGCAGATGGCAGCGTGGCTCTAGCAGCGCGCCATTCGCAACCTCCACCGCTGGGATCCGGTTTGTCGTCAATGCAGTCTTCATTTCGTAAGTCGATCGTCCTCGCCCTCGTTCTGGGCGCGTTCATGGCAGCGTCGGGCTGCGTGTACCGGGCCAATATTTCGCAGGGGAATATCGTCGAGGAGGAAGATCTCGACCAGGTCGAAGTGGGCATGACGCGCAACCAGGTGCGGTTTCTGCTCGGTACGCCGATGATCAACGACCCGTTCCACCAGGACCGCTGGGACTACGTCTACTACGTGAAAATAGGCCGTAATGAGGCTACCGCCAAGCGCTGGGTGACCGTGTTGTTCGAAGGTGAGACGGTCAGCGAAATCCAGCGCAACCGGGAACTCGCCGAGGATCTCTGATCCTCAATCCTTGCCGGCCCGTGCGCGCTGACGGCGCGCCTCCCGCGGGTCGACTTCGAGTGGCCGGTAGAGTTCGACGCGGTCGCCCGCACTCACCGTGGTATCTGGCGATACCCGCTTGCCCCAGATCCCGACCGGCATGTCCGCCACGCCCATGCCCGGAAATCGTGATTCGAGTCCCGAAGCGGCGATGACGTCCGCGACAGTCGCTCCTTCGCGGACGTTCACGGTCAACAGCACCTGCCGCTCCGGCGTGGCAAGCACGATTTCCACGGCCAGGCTTTCAGTCATCCCCCTGCACCTCGGCGCCGTAAATGTCCCCGGCGCGCCGCACGAACGCGTCCACCAGCGAATTGCAGATGTCCTCGAAATACCGGCCGAGCAGGCGGTCGGTGGTGCGGCTTTTGACCTCGAATTCGACGTCCAGCGATACCTTGCAGCCGAGATGGTCGAGCGACTTGAAATGCCAGCCGCCACTCAGGTGGCTGAACGGGCCCTCGACGAGTTCCATGTCGATCGCCTCGAATTCGCGCATCCTGTTGCGGGTGCGGAAACTGCGTCGCAGCCCGGCCAGGTGCATCTCGACGGAGCCTTCGAGCACGTCCCCTTCCCGCCAGTGCAGGGTCGCCCCGCCGCACCACGGCAGGAACTCCGGGTAGGACTCCACGTCCTCGACGAGCACGTACATCTGCCTGGCCGAGTAAGGCACGAGTGCGCTGCGGCTTATAGTGTGCACGACGTCAGGGGTTGCCGTTTCCGCGCCAGGTCACGACAGGTCGGGCAGCAGGCCGATGGACTTGAGAAACACGAACAGGATACCGACCGGCACCAGGAACCGGGCCAGCACGCGCCAGAGCCTGTAGAGCACGCCGGCGCCACCGAGTTCTTCCGCGGTCGAGTTCCTGGCCATGATCCAGCCTGCAAAGACCGCGATGAACAGGCCGCCCAGCGGCAACATGATGTTGTTCGTGAGGTGATCGAGATTGTCGAAGATCGTGCCTTTGTAGAAACTGACATCGGCCAGCACGTTGAACGACAATACCGTTCCGAAACCCAGCAGCCAGATCGTGCCGCCGATGATCACTGCGGCCTGGGCGCGCGTCTTGTTGAAGCGTTCCACCATCCAGGCGACCGCCGGTTCCATCAGGCCGAGCGCGGACGTCCACGCCGCGAACGACAACAGGATGAAGAACAGGGTCGAGAAAAATGCGCCGCCGGGCATCTGGCCCAGCGCGAGCGGCAGCGTCTGGAATACGAGACCCGGGCCATCGGCAGGATCGAGACCGTTAGCGAACACCAGCGGAAAGATAACGAGACCGGCGAGAATGGCGATAAGCGTATCGGCGGTCACGACCGCACCCGAAGCGCCAATGATGGACGTCTCCTCCGGCAGGTATGCGCCGTACGCCATGATGGCGCCCATGCCGATCGACAGTGTAAAGAACGCCTGGCCCATCGCGGCCAGGACGCTGTCCCACGTCAGCTTGCTGAAATCCGGCGTGAACATGAAGGCAAGGCCTTCCGCGAAATGCCCGGAGGTGAACGAGTAACCGAGCAGTATGACCATGAGCAGCAGCAGCGCAGGCACCATGAAGCGCACGGCCTGCTCGAGCCCGCGTTCCACGCCCCGCATTACGACATAAATCGTCAGCGCCATGAACAGGGTGTGGCAGAAGGCAACAGCGCGCCAGTCGCCGACGAATCCGCCGAACTGCGCGCCGACAACCGTTGCATCTGCCCCGGAGAAGACGCCGGTGGCGCTCTTGACGATGTAGGCAAGCGTCCAGCCCGCGATGACGCTGTAGTAGGACAGGATCAGGATACCGGCGATGACGCCCATGGCGCCCACCCACTGCCAGCGCCGCGAGCCGCCCTCCTCCTCGCCGAGCAGGCCCATCGTCGCCACCGGGTTGCGGCGGCCACGCCGGCCGATCAGGATCTCGGACATCATCACGGGCATGCCGACAAGCACCACGCAGAAGAGATACACGATGACGAACGCGCCTCCGCCGTTCTCGCCCGCCACATAGGGGAATTTCCAGATGTTCCCGAGCCCCACGGCCGAGCCGGTCACGGCCAGGACGAAGGCCATGCGCGATGACCAGTGCCCGTGAAGTGATTTGCGCTTGCCGGACTCGGCAGCCTGGTTACTCAGCATTCTCGCGCTCTCCGGGCGTGGGAAGGCGCGATTCTCATACAATTTCGAAAAGGTGACAACACGGCCGTCGGCGCGACCGAAGCCTGCGCGGGCCGGTTTAGTGTCCAGAATTACGTATAATCGCGCCCCCTGCCGCCGTACGGCAGAACCGGAACCATGAGCAAGAACAAACCCGACAAAAGCAACGTAATCGCCGCCAACCGCAAGGCGCGGCACGACTATTTCATCGAGGACCGTATCGAGGCGGGCCTGTCGTTGCATGGCTGGGAGGTAAAGAGCCTGCGAGCGGGCCGCGCACAGCTCACCGAGAGCTACGTAATCATCAAGAACGGCGAGGCCTACCTGGTCGGGGCACATTTCTCGCCGCTACTTTCCGCATCCACACATGTCCAGGCGGATCCGACGCGCAGCCGGAAGCTCCTGATGCACCGCGGCGAACTCGACCGCCTGATCGGCGCGGTCGAGCGTAAAGGCTACGCCCTCGTCCCGCTCGACCTGCACTGGCGCAAAGGCCGCGTAAAGCTCGAGGTCGGCCTGGCCCGCGGCAAGAAACAACACGACAAGCGCGCCGCCAACAAGGACCGGGACTGGGCCCGGCAAAAGGAAAGAATCCTAAAACATTAATACTATTATATAGTTATGAATGTTTATTAATGTAATTACTATATAAATTCCTGTCCCGAATTGTGGCCCGATGCGTTGTAAATCCTGCGTTTGCCCATACACTATGCTGACACGGGGGTGACCTGGCTTCGACGCGGGTCGCGAAACTCCGGGTGCATGCCGAGGGACAGAGTACCTCGTAAATCCAACTGTAAAACTTATAGTTGCCAACGACGACAACTACGCTTTAGCTGCTTAAAAACCAGCTCGAAGCCTTCCGACCGGATCGTGCCTGTGCGTCCGGATCCCGGGAGTCACCGACACAGGACCGCGGTGCGGGCGTGTTCAGGGCCCAAGCCGTTAAATCTTTCCTGAACTGGCTGTGAGTTTTCCCTGCCCGTCGGGTAGCCTGCAGCGAGATTAAAGACGGTATAAGCATGTAGAGCTCGTAGCGTAGGGCCTGCGGACGTGGGTTCGATTCCCACCACCTCCACCAACACCGGAAAAACCGCCGCCAGGCGGTTTTTTTTGTTGCCGCAGAGCGCTAGTCGTAGGGTCGCAGCCGGGCGAGGCTGTGGATGAACACGATGCGATCCTCGATCGAGATGATGCCCTCGTCCGCAAGATTGCGCAGCAGCCGTGACAGGGTCTCGGGCGCAATCGACAGTCGCGAGGCGATCACGTGACGCGGCAGTTCGAGCCTCGCCGTCGCCTGGTCGCCGTCACGCGCGTCGGTGATGTGGTCCATGATATAGCTTGCAAGGCGATGCCTGGCGTTCTGGATCGAGAGATTCTCGATCTCCCGGACGCGCGCATGCAGATGCCTCGAGAGGTCGGCGACCAGGCGCATGCACGCATCACGATTGGTGCGCAGCATGTCAAGGTAAGCCCGGTTCGGAATTTCGCACAGCTGTGATTGCTGCAGCCCCTCGGCCGTCACCGGAAACTTGCCCTCCTGCATGAACGTCACCGCTTCGCCGAAAGTTCTGCCGGGACTGACGACCTCGAGCGTCTTCTTGTCGCCGGTTGCCGAGATCAGGCTCAGTTCGATCAGCCCCGTATCGACATAGTAGAAGCTGTCGGCCGGATCGCCGCGATGAAACAGGACCTCGCCCTGGTCCAGGTCCTTCACCTTCATTTCCGCCGCGAGGCGGTCGAAATCTTCCTCGTCGAGTCCGGAAAACAGGTAGTGACCGCGAACCGATTCGTAGAGTGGCGAGTTCTTGTCCATGGGACGCGAGTCTAGCACCAGGCCACGGTTCGTCACGGCAACTGTCTCCGGGGATCGATCATTTCGACCAGGATTCGATTGTCTAGTATGCATATAAGCGGCGTCCTTGACCTGGATCAAGGCGGCCCGGTCGCAGTAGACCTACCGTTGACCTTGATTTTTTCACAGCCTGCAACGAGATCACAGGAATGCCACGCGACGAACTGTCCGCCCCGACGCCACTTGTCCTGGTGCTGGCCGTCACCATGCTCTTTCCTGTCGCCGCACCGGCCGCCGGCAGTGCCGGCCCTGGCGGCGACGGGGAAACGAACGCTGCGATCATTGACGAAGTGGTCGTCGTCGCCAGCAAGCACCAGCGGCCCCGCCGGGAAATAACGGCCAATGTCAGCGTCTTCGACGCCGCCGATTTTCGCTTCGAACTCGCCAATTCCATCGCCGACGTGTTTCGGTACGCCCCCGGTATCGATTACGAATCCGACCGTTCCCGCTTCGGAGCCGAGAGCATCAATATTCGCGGAATCGCCGGCAATCGCGTCGCAATCCTCCTCGACGGGGTACCGGTCAGCGATCAGTTCGACGTCGGCAGCTTTGCCAACGCGACCCGCGACCTGGTGAGTGCCGGATTCGTCGACCATATCGAAGTCCTGCATGGCCCCGCATCGGCGCTGTACGGCAGTTCGGCGATCGGCGGCGTGGTCGCCATGACCAGTATCGACCCCGGGGATTTCGAGGGCCAGGGAGGCAGGCTGCTCACCAACTGGCGCGACGACGACTCGAGCCTGACCGCGACGGCGGTGCACGCCGTCTCGTCGGACTCGCTCGCCCTGCTCGCGGGTCTTTCCGGCGCCGAGGGCCATGAAGCCGCTGCAAGTGCAACAGAGACGAATCTCGACCAGCGTAACTTCGAGAATCGTTCCGCGCTGATCAAGCTCGTGGCGGGCAACGAGTTCGGTAATCACTGGCGGGCATTGCTGTATCGCAGGCAAAGCGACGTGCACTCCGATGCCGCGTCCATACTCGGCAACGGTCGCTTTCGCAGCACGACGTCCCTGCTCGGCGACGATGAATCCGACACGGACCTCGCGTCGCTCGAGTACCGGTTCGCGGCAGACGGCCGGCTTGCCGACACCGGCGTGATACGGGGCTGGTACCAGGCCTCGGAATTCGTTCAGCAGACCTCGGATGAGCGCGCGCTGGCGGCGCGGCCGGTCATCATCGACCGCCTGTTCTCGTTCCGGCAGGACGCCGCCGGCCTCGAAGCCAACCTGCAGAAGACATTCGTCACCGGCGAGGTCGGCCATCGCCTGAGCTACGGTTTCGAAGCCAGGCACCGCGAAACCGAAGAGTACCGGGACGGCCTCGAAACCGGGCTCGACGACGGCGAGCAGACCAACGTCCTGCTCGGTGAGGACTTTCCGCTGCGTGACTTCCCGATCAGCGAAACCGACGAGTGGGGCGCGTTCCTCGAGGACACCATCACCCTCGGTCGCTGGTCGGTCACGGGCGCGCTGCGGGCAGATCACTACGAGATGCGGCCAGCCGTGGATGCCATGTATGCCGCCGACTACCCGTTCGCGCAGCCGGTGTCGATATCCGAATTCCAGTTGTCGCCCAGGGCGGGCCTCGTCTACCAACTGGGCCCGGCATCCGAAGTCTACCTGCAGTATTCGCGCGGCTTTCGCGCACCGCCCTACGAAGACGCGAACATCAGCCTCGAGTTACCCCTGTTCAACATCCGTGCCGTGCCCAATCCGGACTTGCGCTCGGAACGGTCGGACGGCTTCGATCTCGGTGCACGCTGGCGCGGCACCACCGGCAGCGCCTATCTCTCCGTCTTTCGCACGGAATACACGGACTTCATCGAGTCGAAGGTGCGCCTCGGCCCGGACCCGGTCAGCGGCCGGATCCTGTTCCAGTCGCAGAATATCGCGAGCGCCGTCATCGAAGGTCTCGAGGCGGGCGCAGACGTGGACATGGCCTTCCTGGGCGAAGGCGTAACCCTTCAGGGTGGCCTGTTCCTCGCGCGCAGCGAAAATCTCGACACCGGCCGGCCGCTGAACTCGGTGGGGCCGCCGCAGGCCGTGGCAAGCCTCAACTGGCAGGCGCCGGGAGGCCGTTGGCGGGCCTCGCTGCGGGGCACGTTCACCGACGACTGGAACGCGCGGGACGAGACCGGCGGCGAGCTTTTCGAAGCGCCGGGATACGCTGTTTTCGATCTCTATGTCGCCTTCCGGCTCGGCACCGCGCTGACACTGCGGGCCGGTGCAACGAACCTGACCGACAAAACCTACTGGGCCTGGACCGACGTGCGCGGCCTGGCCCCCGATGATCCCGTGATTCCCTACCTGTCACGGCCGGGCCGCAGCCTGTCCGTCGGCATCGAAATGAACTGGTAGAGGATCACATGCACACACCACCCAGGAGCATGAAGACAATGAGATTTGCAATGCAATTCAGGCGCGTCGTCGCCGCCCTCGCCGGCTCGATGCTGATCGTGGCCTGTTCGCAGGCTGACGACCGCACGGGCACCGCCGAGGTTCATGCCGCAGAGACCGCTGCCGGGTCGCTCGACGAACTGATGGCGGCCGGCAAGAAAATCTACGAGGCCAATTGCGGCGCCTGTCACCAGCCCAACGGCAAGGGCCTTCCGGGCGCGTTCCCGCCGCTCGCGGAATCTGATTTCCTGCAGGGAGACCGTGAGGACGTACTCGCGGTCGCGCTGTTCGGCCTGTCCGGCCCGATTACCGTCAACGGCCAGCAATACAACGGCGTCATGCCGAGCATGGGCCACCTGAAAGACGAGGACCTGGCCGCGGCGCTGACCTACGTATTCAATTCGTGGGGCAACTCGCTGGCCGCGGTATCGGCGTCGGAAGTGGCCGCACTGCGCACAAAACTCGGCCACGAGGACCGCGCCGAGGGCCAGCGCCATACCGGGGCCACGGAAGGCGAGATGCGCTATCGAGGAACGCCCTCGCCGATTCCCGCGGATGAGACCCGACAGCTGCAGACCGCGGAAGGTCCGGCACTCACCGATGAGCAGTACGCAACCGCAACGCAGCTGTATTTCGAGCGCTGCGCCGGCTGCCATGGCGTGCTCCGCAAAGGCGCGACCGGCAAGCCGCTGACGCCGGACATTACGCGAGAACGCGGCACGGAGTATCTCAAGGCATTGATCACCTACGGTTCGCCCGCCGGCATGCCGAACTGGGGCACGTCGGGCGAACTCAGCCCGGAAGAGGTGGACATCATGGCGCGCTTCCTGCAGCAGGAGCCGCCCGAGCCGCCCGAGTTCGGACTGGCGGACATGAAAGCGACGTGGAAGGTCCTGGTCGCACCGGAAGACCGTCCGAAGAAGCCGCAGCACGATCGTGACATCGACAACTTCTTCTCGGTTACGCTCCGCGACAGCGGCCAGGTAGCGATCATTGACGGCGATACCAAGGAGATCGTCAGTGTGCTGCCCACGGGTTACGCGGTGCACATCTCCCGGCCCTCGGCATCCGGCCGCTACGTCTACACGATCGGGCGCGATGCAAAGGTCGACATGATCGACCTGTGGATGGATCCGCCACAGATCGTCGCCGAGCTGAAAGTGGGCCTCGAGGCCCGCTCGGTAGAGACCTCAAAGTACAAGGGCTACGAGGACAAATACGCGATCGCCGGGGCTTACTGGCCACCGCAGTTCGTCATTATGAAGGGCGATACGCTGGAGCCCATCAAGGTGGTATCGACCCGCGGCATGACAGTCGACACACAGGAATATCACCCGGAACCGCGTGTCGCAGCCATTGTCGCGTCGCACGAAAACCCGGAGTTCATCGTCAACGTGAAGGAGACCGGGCACATCCTGCTGGTCGACTACAGCGACATCGACAACCTCACCGTGACCGACATCGGCGCCGCGCGATTCCTCCACGACGGCGGCTGGGATCGCAGCAAGCGGTACTTTCTCACGGCCGCGAACCAGTCCAACAAGATCGCGATCGTGGATTCGCGTGACCGGGATCTCGAAGCACTCGTCGACGTGGACAAGATCCCGCACCCGGGCCGCGGTGCGAACATCGACGATCCGGAGTTCGGGCCCGTGTGGGTCACCAGCGCCCTCGGTAACGACAAGGTGACGTTCCTGGGCACGGATCCCGAAGGACACCCCGACCAAGCCTGGAAGGTCGTGCGCGTCCTGCACGGCCAGGGCGGCGGATCGCTGTTCGTCAAGTCGCATCCGGAATCGACGAACCTGTGGGTGGATTCGCCGCTGAACCCGGAAGAAGCGATCAGCCAGAGCGTGGCGGTGTTCGACATCGAAAATCTCGATGCCGGCTACGAGGTCCTGCCGATCGCCGAATGGGCCGATCTCGGCCCGGGTCCGAAACGCGTCGTCCAGCCCGAATTCAACAAGGCGGGCGACGAAGTCTGGTTCTCCGTCTGGAGCGGGCAGGAAGAGGAATCGGCAATCGTGGTCGTCGACGACAAGACGCGCAAGCTGAAGCACGTCATCAAGGGGCCGGAGGTCATCACGCCGACCGGCAAGTTCAATATCTATAACACCGTGGAGGACGTTTACTGACGGGCATTTCCGGGCGGCGGCAGGTGGCCTTCCTTCACGTACA
>DATHRM010000358.1:0-14825 GCA_035465295.1 Woeseiaceae bacterium
TCATCGCCGCAACGCCGCTCGTTGCCGCGGAGGCAGCCCTGCAGGCCTGTTTCGGTTGTCACGGCGCCGACGGCATGGGCAACGCGGACCCGATGATTCCGGTCATCGCGGGCATGCCGGCACCCCATATCGAAGAGGCGAGCTATGCGTATATCGACGGCGCGCGCCAGTGCGTGATAGAACCCATCATGTGCGAGACTGTCGCCGGATTGACCGAGTCCGAAGTGGCCGCGGCCGCCGAGTACTTCGCCGCGCAGGAGCGGAACTACAATCTCGAGGAATACGACGAAGAGCTCGCCGAGAGAGGCGCTGTCCTGCATGAACGGCATTGCGGGGCCTGTCACCTGCCGCCGCACGATGACAACGTCGACTATGCCATCGGTATCCCGCTGCACGGGCAGCGGTCGGACTATATCCGCTACGCGCTCGGCGCCTATTCTAGCGGCCGGCGCGAGCCGCTGCTGGACGCGATGGCGCACGAGATACAGCAGTTGGACCCTGACGACTTCGACGCTCTGGTCAACTATTATTCGAGCTACAGGGCCAGGGACTGAGCCACAGGATCGCGGCAGGCGTTACAGGATCGTCGGGTTCGGCGCGTCGCCGTAGACCTCGTCGGGATCGAAGACTTTCTCGGTGTCGGTCCAGACGAGATCGACGTGGCCATCGACCTCGGTCGCGGTGAATTCCTCGCCCGTCGGCACGCGACGGTAAAAGCAGCTGCGGTAGCCCACATGACAGCTGGCGCCGCCCTCGACGTCGACTCGCAGCCAGACGCAGTCCTGGTCGTCGTCGACGAGCATTTCCCGGACGCGCTGCACGAATCCGCTGGTAGCGCCCTTGTGCCAGAGGACCTGGCGGCTGCGGCTGAAATAATGCGCTTCGCCGGTCTCGATGGTCCGTGCCAGCGCCTCGGCATTCATGTACCCCTGCATGAGCAATTCGCCGGAGTCTGCGTCAGTCGTCACCACCGTGATCAATCCGCGGTCGTCGAATTTCGGCGCAAGATCGTTGCCTTCCTCGACCTGTTCGATCGATTCGCGAGGCTGAAACCTGACGTCTGTGCCCGACATGGCCGGCTCCTTCGGGTTGTTCCGGGGGAACGGCAGGTTACAGGGGTCTGCCGCACTCGGCAATATTGCTATCATTGACGTCTTTGGGCGCCGCCACGGCACCGCCCGCAGCGCGCAGCCCCCGCCACAGACCGACGAGTTATGACCATCAAACTGCACGATACCCGACTGGGCAGGAAAATCGCCTTCGAGCCCGTCGATGACGACAGGGTGACCATGTATCTGTGCGGTCCGACCGTCTACAACTATGCGCACATCGGCAATGCGCGGCCCGCGGTCGTGTTCGACCTGCTGGCCCGCGTCCTTCGGCGCCGTTACGATCTCAGGTTCGCGCGCAACTTCACCGACGTCGACGACAAGATCAACGCGGCGTCGCTGGAGACGGGCAAACCGATCGGTGAGATCACCGAGAAGTTCATGCGTATCTACAACGAGGACATGGCCGCCCTCGGCGTGTTGCCGCCCGACGTCGAGCCGCGCGCCACCGAGCACATCGCCGAGATGATCGCGATGATCGCTGCGTTGATCGAGAAAGGTTACGCCTACGAATCCGAGGGGCACGTGCTCTTCGACGTTTCCGCCTACGACGACTACGGCGCGCTGTCGAAGCGCAGCCTGCGGGAGATGATCGCCGGTGCGCGCGTCGAAGTTGCCGACTACAAGAGAAATGCCCACGACTTCGTCCTGTGGAAACCGTCCACGCCGGAACTGCCGGGCTGGGATTCGCCGTGGGGACGCGGGCGCCCCGGCTGGCACATCGAGTGCTCCGCGATGGCGGAGAAACACCTCGGCACGACGATCGACATTCACGCCGGCGGCCAGGACCTCATCTTTCCGCATCACGAGAACGAACTGGCGCAAAGCTGTTGCGCCCACGACGGCCGGGATTTCGCGCGCTACTGGGTGCATAACGGCTTCCTGTCCATCGACCACGAGAAGATGTCGAAGTCGCTCGGCAACGTGCTGCTGGTGCACAAGCTCATCGAGAAGATCCCCGGCGAAGTGATCCGGCTCGCATTGCTGAGCGCGCATTATCGCCAGCCGCTGGACTGGTCCGACGAGACCGTGGAATCGGCGCGCCGGATGCTGGATCGCCTGTACGGGGCCGTTCGCGGCATCGACGTGCCCGGGGCATCGCGCGCTGCCGCGAAGCCGCTGCCGTCCGTCGTCGCAGCGCTCGAGGACGACCTGAACACGCCGAAGGCGATGGCCGAGTTTTTCGGCCTCGCCAGGGAGCTCAACAAGGCGACAGCGCCCGGCGAGCAGCAGCAACTCGCGGCGACCATGTACGCGACGGGCGACCTGCTCGGCCTGTTGCAGCAGGCCCCGGACGCATGGTTTGCGGGGGCCGCCGATGGCGAGTTGTCCGCCGAGGCCATCGGCGAGATGATAGAGAAGCGCAATGCCGCGCGCGCCGCGAAGGATTTCGCGACCGCGGATGCGTTGCGCGATGAGCTGGCTGCCGCCGGAATCCAGATCGAAGACGGCCCGGACGGCACGACGTGGCGCAGGGCATGAACGGGCGATGAGCAGCGAAGTCGCAGAGGCACAGCAGGAACTCATCGAGGAATTCCGGTTCTTCGACAACTGGATGGATCGTTACCAGTACCTCATCGATCTCGGCCGGCGCCTGCCCGAGTTTCCGGAGACGGAACGCGTCGACGCCAACAAGATCCGCGGCTGCCAGTCGCAGGTCTGGTTCGTGGCGGAGGAGCGAGACGGCCGGCTCGAATTCACGGCGATCAGCGACGCGGCGATCGTGTCGGGGCTCATCGCGGTGTTGCTGCGCATCTACAGCGGCAAGAAGCCGCAGGACATCCTCGACACGCCGCCGGAATTCGTCGAGGCGCTGCAGCTCGAAGCGCACCTGAGCCCGACTCGCAGCAACGGCCTCGCGTCGATGCTGAAGGCCATCCGCGATTTCGCGACCGGGGCCGTGCAGGCGAACTGATGGCCAGCGCGCTCAGCCGGGCACTGTCGTGGCCGCTGATCGGCCTGGTCAAGCTGTATCGCGTGACCCTCTCTCCCTGGCTGGGCATGAACTGCCGTTTCCAGCCGACGTGCTCCGAATACGCGATCGAGGCGCTGAAGAAACACGGCCTTTTCAAAGGCTCGTGGCTCGCCGCGAAACGCATCGGCCGCTGTCACCCGTGGGGAGGGAGCGGCTACGATCCCGTACCGGGCGACCGGCACGACGATCATGACGCCCCGTGAATTCCTCGACGAACTGGCCTACCCGGTCAGGTCTGCCAGTGCGCTCATTGCGCTGATCACCTTCGTCGTTCTCATCGCGCTCGCGCGGGCGGCCGGGATGCTCGGCATCTGGCTCGCCGTGGTGACGGTTATCGCGTTTCTGCGCTACCTCACGATGATCGCGGAAGCGCGCGCGCAGGGCCGCGATGCGTCGCCGCCGGGCATCGAGTACTTCACGCTCGTCGGCAACCTCTGGACGCTGTTCCCGGTAATCCCGGTTTTCGTCGTGGCCAGGCTGGTCGGCGCCACCGGCAGCGCGTACGGCGATGTGGCCGCGACAATCGTGGCCGCCGTATTTGCGGTGCTGTTTCCCGCCCACGTCTCGGTACTGGTCATAACGCACTCGCCATTACAGAGCATCGATCCCCGTGCGCTGTATCGCTTTGTCCGCCGTTGCGGCAACAGCTACTGGTATGCGCCGGCCGCGGCGATGCTGGCCGTGCTGCTGCCGGCGATGCTCGGGTTCCTGCCGGCGACGGTGGTGAATCTCATCGAGGTGTACCTGGTCGACGCCTTGTTCGCGGTGGCGGGGGCGGTCACCCGGGGTACGATCCTGTATACGGATATCGACCTGCCCGGCACGGCCGGGGTCGACGAGGAAAAACTGCGACGCGGGCTGGAACGCAAGCGGGCGCAGGTTCTCGATCATGCGTACGGTTTCGTCAGCCGCGGTAATCGCGACGGCGGGCTCGAGCACATCTACCGGTGGCTCGCGCGCGACCCCGAGCCCGACGACGCGTGGCCGTGGTTTTTCGCGCAGATGCTGCGCTGGGAGGACCCTTACCCGGGATTGCTGCTGGCGCAACAGTATCTCGGCCGCCTGCTCGAAGCCGGCGACCGGGTCGGCGCCGTGAAACTGATGCTGCGCTGCCGGCTGGCGGACGAGTCGTTTCGGCCGCTGGGCGCGGACCTGCCGCAGGCTATCGAGGCGGCACGGGCCTGCGGGAACTCCGAGCTTGCCGCGGCGCTCAGTCGCAAACGCTGAGGCAGCGATGCCGGCGGGACAACAAGCCGTTCCAGAGGTGCGCAGCCGCGAGAATGAGCGCGCCACTCACGGAAAAGAGGCGGTCCGCGACGATGCCGAGGCTGCCGTGAGCAACGGTCGCGCCGGCAACGAGCAGGCCGAGTCCCGCGACCGCGGCGAGCACGACACGCGGATCGCGATGGCGTGCATAGCCGATTCCGATTGCGACGACGCTAAGCGGCACGGCGAAAAACAGCATCTGTGCATGCAGGTGGCTGTCCGTGAACGGCATCAGCATCGGCAGGGCGCCCATGAAAAACGGCAGCGCGAGGCAGTGCAGCAGGCACAGGCCGGAGAGCCCGATTGCGGCGCTGTCGAGCCAGTCCGTCGATTTCGCGGGTGTTTGATTCATCAGGGTATGCCGTTATGCTGGTGCGATGCGCACCGAGTGCTGCAGAAACGAAATGATATAGTATAACAATACTGACGGCAAGGACCTGTAAAAACAGTAACCTGGCATCCCGGTAATGCCGTTTTCGAGGACTCCATGGACAAACGCCTGCTGACCATTCTTCGTTGCCCGGTGACACACAAAGGGCTCAACCTGGCAAAGAGCGACGTGCTCGCCCGCATCAACGGTGCGATCGAGTCCGGCGGGCTGGCCAATCGCGACGGCAGCGTGGTGTCCGACTCTCTCGACGAAGCGCTCGTGACCGACGACGGGAAACTCGCCTACCCGGTCAAAAACGGCATCCCGGTGCTGCTCGAGGGCGAATCGATCAGCCTGGACCAGGTCGACTGAGGCCCGCGGCGCGCTTGCCATCGGGTCGCGCCCCTGTATGATCGAATGCAATAGCGGCAACGACTGATTGCGTGAAAATCCAGGCAAACCAGCTCTCTTCCTACCTCAAGAACAGCCTGGCGCCCTGCTACCTCGTTACGGGCGACGAGCACCTGCTGGTCGCGGAAGCGCTGGACAGTATCCGGGCCGCCGCAAGGGAAAAAGGCTTTACGCAACGAGAGTCGCATGTCGCAACCCAGTGGTTCGACTGGGCAAGCCTGTCTGCGTCGAGTTCCAACCTGTCGTTGTTCGCGGAGCAGCGCATTATCGAGTTGCGGCTGCCGACCGGCAAACCGGGCAGGGCGGGCAGCGCCGCGATCGTCGAACTGCTGGACCGGCTCGGTCCCGAACTCATGCTCATCGTCAGCGCGCCGAGGCTCGACAAGAGCGCCACATCGTCCAGGTGGGTAAAAGCCATCGACGCACGCGGCGTCTTCCTGCCCGTCTGGCCGGTTGGCGTCAGGGAGCTGCCGGGATGGATCGCCGCCCGCATGCGCGCGGCGGGGCTGCAGCCGGATCGGACGGCGGCCGGCCTGATCGCCGACAGGGTCGAAGGCAACCTGCTCGCCGCGAACCAGGAAATCGAGAAGCTGCGCCTGTTGCTCGGCGAAGGGCCTATCACCGCCGAAGACGTCGCAAACGCGGTGGCAAACAGCAGCCGCTACGATGTCTACAAGCTCGTGGATGCCGCCCTGGCGGGCGATGCGCGGCGCGCCATCAGGATTCTCGGCGGGTTGCGGGCCGAAGGCGTGGAACCCGTCATCGTTTTCTGGGCGCTCGGCCGGGAGCTGCGGCTGCTCGCCGGCCTGTCGGATGCGGTTCGGCAGCGCGTCGACCTCGGCTCGGCCATGCAGAAGGCCAGGGTCTGGCGAAACCGGCAGGGGCTCGTCAGGAGCTGCGTCAGTCGCGCGCCGGCCGGCGCCTTTTATCGCCTGCTGAAAGCCGTCGGCCAGGGCGATGCGGCGGCGAAAGGGCAGCTGCGCGCCGACCCGTGGCAGCTTGCGAACGATATCGTGCTCGGTCTTGCCTTTGCCGGCAAGAAGGCGGCATGAGCCGTGCGCCGATGAGGCCGATCGGCATTTTCGGTGGCACGTTCGATCCGATTCACTATGGGCACCTGCGAACGGCATTCGAGGTGCTGCAAATGCTCGATTTCGACGAGGTGCGATTTATCCCCTGCGGTGACCCGCCGCACCGCGGCGTGACATTCGCCCCGGCAGCGCTGCGGCTGGACATGGTTCGACTGGCAACGCGGAACGAGCCGGGTTTCGTGCTCGACGATCGCGAGCTCAAGCGGGACGGGCCGTCCTGGACCATCGACACGCTGGCGAGCCTGCGCGAGGAATTTCCGGGCCGCTCGTTGTGTCTCATGACAGGCATGGACGCATTTCTCGGGTTGCCCACCTGGCACAGGTGGGATGAAATCCTGGATTTTGCCCACATAGTGGTTGCCCACAGGCCGGGATGGCGGGCTCCCGACGAAGGCGCGCTGGGGGCCCTCCTGCGAGAACGCAGGGTTCGGCGGGCCGGCGATCTCCACGAGGCGCTTCATGGAGGTGTCTACATTCACGCCGTGACACAGCTGGAGATTGCGTCGACTGAAATCAGGAGCCTCGTGGCTGCAGGCTACGATCCGCGTTACCTGATGCCCGATTCCGTTCGCGCGGTGATAATGGAAAATTCGTGTTACACAAAAAGCCAGCCAGTAACAGAGGAGGCCGATAACGCATGAAGATGAGCAGCACGCATGAATAGCGAGCGATTGAGAGACCTCGTCGTCGAAGCACTCGAGGACGTGAAGGCAAAAGACATTGTCGAGCTCGATGTTCGCGATATGACGACCGTCACCGACTACATGATCGTCGCGAGCGGGACGTCGACGCGCCACGTGCAGGCGCTCGTCGACAACGTGATCGAGAAGGCGTCGGAAGCCGGCCACAAGCCGATCGGCGTGGAAGGCGAGAGCGGCGGCGAGTGGGTATTGCTCGACCTGCAGGATGCGCTCGTGCATGTCATGCTGCCCAAAGTGCGTGAGTTTTATAACCTGGAAAAACTCTGGTCGCTGCGTCCGGCCGGAGACCTTGCCGCGACGGAACGGTAAGGCGAATCCAGCAAGAGTTCCGGGCGTATTCTGCCGTGCATATCCGGCTGCTGGCGGTCGGCGAGCGCCAGCCTCCCTGGGTCGACGATGCGTTCCGGAATTATGCCGGGCGTTTCCCGCCGCAATGGAAATTCAGGCTGGACGTCGTCGCGACGGCAAAGCGAAGCAAGTCCGACGATGCGCAACGCGCCATCGAAACCGAAAGCGAACAACTGCTCGCGAGGATCGACGCGGGCGAGCAGGTCGTGCTGCTCGATGAAACAGGCAAGCAGCCGACCAGCCAGGCACTGGCCGGGCAGCTGTCGGCATGGCAGGCCGACGGCCGGGATCTCTGCTTTGTCATTGGCGGCCCTGACGGTGTTTCGAAGAACTGTCACGCGCGCGCAGGGTTCGTCTGGTCATTGTCGAACCTGACGCTGCCTCACGGGCTCGCGCGGGTGATCTTTGCGGAACAGATGTACCGCGCGTGGTCGCTCCTGTCGGGCCACCCCTATCATCGTTCCTGACCACCGGCCCAGTCACCCGTGTCGGTTCCCAGGCTCCATCTCGCTTCTTCGTCTCCCCGGCGCAGCCGGATCCTGCAGCGCATGGGCCTCGAGTTCACGGCCGCGGGGGTCGATATCGAGGAACGCCAGCAGCCGGGTGAAGCCGCGGATATCATGGTCGTGCGGCTCGCCGTGGAAAAAGCCGCCGCGGTGGCGGCGGATCCCGGCACCGTGGTCCTGGGTGCCGATACGGCTGTCGTGCTCGACGGCGAGGTATTCGGCAAGCCGGCCGGCCAGGCCGAGGCCCTGCACATGCTGGCCAGGCTATCGGGACGTTGTCACCAGGTCATGACGGGCGTGGCCATGAGGGCGGCCGGCGCGACGCAACATGCGCTTTCCGTGACCGAGGTGACATTTCGCGAGATCGGTCCTGACGAGGCGCTCGACTACTGGCAAAGTGGGGAGCCTCGCGGCAAGGCCGGCGCCTATGCGATACAGGGGCTTGGCGGGGCTTTCGTGGAGTCGATCGCGGGAAGCTACACAGGCGTGGTCGGCCTGCCGATTTACGAGACCGCGGAACTGTTGCGGTCGGCCGGCATCGAAGTGCCTGCCGAACTGAAGGACGCGTTATGAGCGACGAGTCGCTAAAAGAAGAGATCCTGATCAACGTGACGCCATCGGAAACGCGGGCGGCACTGCTCGAGAACGGGGTTCTGCAGGAAGTCTTCATCGAACGCACGGCGCGCCGCGGGTTGATCAGCAATATTTACAACGGCCGGGTGTCGCGCGTGCTGCCCGGCATGCAGGCCGCGTTCGTGGAAATCGGCCTCGAGCGCACGGCGTTCCTGCACGCGTCGGATATCGCGCGAAACGGCGGGACCGGCGATGCGGCGGCGGACGACCTGCCGGACATACGCGCCCTCGTCAGGGAGGGAGACCGCCTTCTCGTGCAGGTCGTCAAGGATCCGCTCGGCAACAAGGGCGCGCGGCTGACGACCTTCGTAACGTTGCCGTCGCGCCATCTCGTGCTGCTGCCGCGCAGCACCAGCGTCGGCATATCGGCGCGTATCGACCAGGACGGTGAACGGGAGCGACTGCGGCTGCTGGTCGAGGAATTGCTCGAGGAGCACGGCCTGGAGTGCGGGGCGATCGTCCGCACGGTGGCGGAGGGTGCGACCCGGGAAGCCCTCGAAGCCGATCTCGACTACCTCGTCAGGCTGTGGGATGTCATTCAGGAACGGTGCAGGAACGGTGATGTAAAACACCTGGTAAACGAGGACCTGTCGTTGCCGCTGCGCGTGCTGCGCGACCTCGTTACCAGCGACGTGGAAGCGATATTGGTCGACTCGAGAGCGGACTTCGAAGCAATGCACGAGTTCGCCGCGACATTCCTGCCGGGCGTCGAGACGCGCCTGGAACACTACAAGCGCAGGCGCCCGATCTTCGACCTGCACGGAATCGAGGACGAGATTCGCAAGGCGCTGGACAGGAACATCCCGCTCAAATCGGGCGGTTACCTGATTTTCGACCAGACGGAGGCGATGACGACGATCGACGTGAACACGGGAGCGTACGTCGGGCACCGGAACCTCGAGGAGACGATCTACAAGACGAATCTCGAGGCGGCGATGGCGATTGCCCGGCAGCTCAGGCTGCGCAACCTCGGCGGGATCATCATCATCGATTTCATCGACATGGAAGAGGAGGCGCACCGCGAAAACGTGCTTGCCCTGCTCGAGCAGTCGCTCGCGGGCGATCACGCGCGCCACCAGATCACCCCGGTGTCGCCGCTCGGGCTCGTGGAGATGACGCGCAAGCGCACACGTGAGAGCCTGCAGCACATACTGTGCGAGGATTGTCCGGGGTGCGAAGGCCGCGGCTTCGTCCTGACGGCGGAGACGGTCTGTTTCGAGATTTTTCGCGAAGTCATCCGCCAGGCGCGCCAGTTCGAATTCGACGGAGCCCTGGTGCTCGCGCACCAGGACGTCATCGACCTGCTGCTCGACGAGCAGGCGCAGAGTCTCGCGGTCCTCAGTGAACAGACCGGCAAATCGATCAGGCTGCAGACAGAGTCGCTCTACCTGCAGGATCAGTTCGACGTCGTATTGATGTAGCCCGGCACACGGATTCGGATGAAGAGTTTTCTGCAGCGCCTGTTGAAGTACCTCGCCTACCTGGCGGCGGGCGTCGTGATCCTGCTCGCCGTCGCGGTCGGTTTGTTCCGGCTGTTCCTGCCGCGGCTTCCCGAGTACCAGGACGAGATCAAGGCCTGGGCGAGTGCGGCTATCGGCATGCAGGTGAATTTTTCGGGTATGGACGCGCGCTGGGGCCTCAGCGGCCCGCAACTCGAGTTTTACGACGCCGAGCTGACCGGCGGCGCGCCCGTGGCACGCGTCATTGCGGCGGAGCAGGTGAGCATAGGCATCGCACTGGCGCGGCTCCTCGCCGACAGGACCCTGGTCGTCAATCGCGTGGTTGTTCGCAATACGGACCTGGAAGTGCGCCAGTTGCCGAACGGCGAATGGTGGATCCAGGGCATCGCGCTGAAGGACCTGCCGATCGAGCAGCCGGGCGCCGCCGACAACCTGGCCGATATAGAAGTCATCGCCGAGGAGGTTGCCCTTAATCTCATCCTGCCCGGCGACGAGGAGCCCAAGGCGTTCGAGATCAGCCGCGTGAGTGTGCGCAGCGAGGAACAACGGCTTACGCTCGATGGCATGGTCGCGCTGCCGGAGTCGCTGGGCGCGCAGTTGCACATCGGCGCGACACAGTTGTTCGACGGACGCGGCAATGGCGGCGGCTGGGATGTCACGGTGGATGCAAGCGACCTCGTCCTCGAGGGCGTCGCGGCGCTGGACCCGTCGCGCAGCTGGCCCATATCGTCCGGCAGCGGCGATATCGATGCGTCGCTCGCCTGGATCGGCGGCCGCGTACAAAGCGCCGCGGCGGAGTTTTCGCTGGACCAGCTGAGCATCGGCCCGGGAGAGCCGTTCTCCATGCAGGGGCGCCTCGAGTACCACCGTGACGCCGATGGCTGGCTCGCCGTGGCGGACGATTTCCGGATCACCTCCACGGCGGGGAGTTGGCCCGAGTCGTCGCTCAAGCTGGAGACGAGTATCGATCGCGACGGTTCCGTCGTGATGCTCGATGCCCGCGGCGACTACCTGGACCTTGCCGACCTGCAGCGGTTTGCGCCGTTGCTCCCGGACGAGCAGAAGGACATGCTCAACGGTTTAGCGCCCGACGGCATCGTCCGCAATCTCGTCGCGACGCTCTCCGACATGCACACGGACGCGCCACGCTACGCGCTATCGGCGGAGCTCGAGAATGCCGGTATTGCCGTGTACGACGACCGGCCCGGCGTGCGCGGGTTCACGGGGCGGTTGCGGGCAGACTGGTCGGGCGGCCGGCTCGAAATCCGCTCCCGGGACATGGTCGTGGACCTTGCCAGCCAGCTGACCGAGCCGATACCGGTCGACAGCGCCAGCGGCACGGTGATCTGGCGCCGCAGCGGTGAGCGAGTCACCGTGCTGTCCGACAACATTGCGATCAGCAATGCCGACCTCGACAGCCAGAGCAACGTGCAGGTCATCCTGGACGAGGGCGAAGCGCCGGTCATCGACCTCGTGTCCCGGTGGAGCATCACCGACATAGGTTCCGCCAAGCGCTTTATTCCCGAACAGCTCATGCACCGAAACCTGTACGACTGGTTCCAGAACGCGCTGGTATCGGGCAGCATTCCGAGTGGTACGACCCGGCTTTACGGCCCGCTCGACAAATTCCCGTTCGATGGCGGGGAAGGGCGCTTCCTGCTGGAAGCGAACGTGCGTGACACGACCTTCAAATTCCTGCCTGACTGGCCGGCGGCCGAGATCATCGAGATGGAGGTGGTGCTCGACAATTCGCGGCTGTATACGGAACGCAATCGTTCGATCAACCGGGGCCGGGAAGTGGTGGATGCAATAGTCGAAATCGACGATCTGCGCAAACCCGTTCTGACGATCGATTCCTATTCGACCGGCACGCTGGAATCGCTGCACAACTACGTGCAGAGCAGTCCCGTCGCGAAAGTATTCGGCGGCCACCTGAATCGCGTAAGGGTGTCCGGAAATGCCGCGTTGGATCTCGACCTCATGGTGCCGATAACGGACCGGCGGAATTTCACGATCACGGCGCGCATCATTGCCAACGACGGCAGCCTGCAGGTCGAAGGTTTCGACCCCCCGGTGACGGGATTGAACGGCGTAGTGACCATCGAGCGCAACAGCGTCACCAGCGAGGCGCTGGGAGGGACCTTTCTCGGCCGGCCGGTGCAGATCGACGTGGAAAATGCGCCCGGCGAACTGCCGGACTTCCAGGTCATTGCGCGCGCCCGGGGCAGCGTGGACGCCCAGGGCCTCACGGGAGGCCTCGGGTTGCCGGTTGCGGGCCTGGTCGACGGGGCGACGGATTACACCGCCGAATTGTTGTTTCCGCGCGGCGGGAACGTGCAGCCCACGCCATTCACGGTGCGCGTCGCGAGCGATCTCGTCGGCCTGACGGTCGACCTTCCACGACCTTTCCTGAAGCCGGCCGACGAGAACGCGAGCATTTCCGGCGATATTGCATTCATGCCGGGCGGGCAGCGCATCGAGAGCCGCGGAGAGGCCCATGGCGGCGTGAGCTGGGATGTGACGTTCGCACGTGACGGCGACGCCTGGGACTTCGAACGCGGCATGCTGGCACTCGGCGGCGCCGAGCTTGCGGCTGCCGAAACCCGCGGACTGCACATACGCGGCGATGTCGCGAGCGTCAGGCTCGACGAGTGGCTGCGGCTGTCACGCGACGACGAGCAACGCACGGGCACGGCCGATCGCATCCGCTCCATCGATGTAAACGTCGACAGCCTGCGCCTGCTGGGCCAGCACCTGCGGGATCACCGGGTGCGGGTCGATCGCAGCGCCCGCGACTGGCTGGTGCAGGTCGACGGGGAACAGGTGAAGGGTTCGGTATTCGTGCCCTATGACTTCGGGTCGGATCGCGCCGTGGTTCTCGACATGGAGCGCCTGGTTTTGCCCGGCGACGACGCCGCGCAGGCGGACACTGCCGACGGCCCGCAAATCGATCCGAGGACGCTGCCGCCGATCACGCTCAAGGCTGGCGAGTTCGCGCTGGGTAAACGCTTCCTGGGGGCCATTGAAACGCAGCTCGCCCGCACGGGCAGGGGCCTGGAGGCGGAATCGTTCATTGCCCGTGACCCTAGCTTCGAGGTCGTCGGCAACGCCCGCTGGGTTGCCGACGCTGCCGACCCCACCGGCTACCGCAGTCATCTCATGGCCACGCTTACGAGCACGGACGTCAAGGCAACGATGCAGCGGCTCGATTATGCGCCCGGTATCGTCGGTGACGACATGACCCTGCTATTCGACGTGAGCTGGTCCGGCGGGCCGCGAACCGACGTGTTCGAGACCCTCGACGGCGACGTGCAGGTGCGCTTCGGCGCCGGCCAGCTCGACGAAATCGAACCGGGCGCGGGACGCCTCTTCGGGCTGATGAGTATCGTCGCGCTGCCGCGCCGCCTGTCGCTGGATTTCACCGACGTGTTCGACAAGGGCTTCGGCTTCGACAAGCTCGACGGCACGTTCCGCATCGTCGATGGCGAAGCCTACACGTGCAACCTGTCGCTCGAGGGGCCGGCGGCCAACATCGCCATCATCGGCCGGGCCAGTCTCACGGAACGCGAATACGAGCAGGCGGCGGTCGTGGCCGCCAACTTCGGCAATACGCTGCCCGTTGTGGGTGCCGTCGTCGCAGGGCCGCAGGTCGCGGCCGCGCTGCTGATTTTCTCGCAGATCTTCAAGAAGCCGCTGCAGGAAATGGGACAGGTGTATTACGCCATCGACGGGCCATGGGACGACCCGGAGATCGAGAGCACCGGCGCCGCGGCTTTCGCATCGCGCGCCGAACTGGCAGGGTGCATCCTGGAGTCGGAATAGTATCCTTTGCCACGGGAACTGAAGGACGGGGAGCCCGCCGTGCGAGTAGCAGCCATACAGATGAACAGCGGTGCCGATCGGGGCCGGAACCTCGAGCTGGCCGGAAAGTTGCTGGCGGACGCGGCGCGGGATGACTGCGTCCTCGCGGTGCTGCCCGAGAATTTCGCGCTGATGCCGGAACGCGGGCGGGACAAGTCTGCGCATGCGGAACAGCCCGGCGCCGGTCCGATACAGGACTTCCTGGCCGAAACCGCGGCAAAGCACGGCATCTGGATCGTCGGCGGCAGCATGCCGCTGGAGTCACCGGAGCCGGAACGCGTGTACGGCGCCAGCGTCGTCGTGGACGATCGTGGCGACGTCAGGGCCATCTACCGGAAGATCCACCTGTTCGACGTCGACCTGCCGGACCGGGAGGAGTCCTACCGCGAGTCGCACTCGATGTATGCCGGCGACGAGCCGGTCACCGTGGACACGCCGGCCGGGCGCGTCGGGTTGACGATCTGCTACGATGTACGCTTTCCCGAGCTGTACCGGACCCTCGTCGGCGACGGCGCGACCGTGTTCACCGTTCCATCGGCCTTCACGGCGGTAACGGGCGCCGCGCACTGGCATACGCTGTTGCGCGCGCGGGCGATCGAAAACCTCGGATACGTCATCGCCCCGGGACAGTACGGCACGCACCCGGACAACCGTGAAACCTGGGGTCATTCGCTCATCGTGGATCCCTGGGGACGCATACTGGCCGAACAGCCGTCCGGCAACTGCGCGGTTATCGCTGACATCGACCCCCGGGCCCCGGAAAAGCTCCGCGAGAGCTTCCCGGCCCTCTCGAACCGGCGCTTATAGGAGTCCTACTTGAACAACGCTGCAAATCCCATCGACTCGGTCATGGCCGACATGCTGGCCCCGGTCGGGCTGGAAGAACGCCACCTCAGCAGGACGCTCGGCAGCGTGCTGCGCGGCGGCATCGATTATGCCGACCTGTATTTCCAGGTGTCGCGGCAGGAAAGCTGGTCGCTCGAGGACGGCATCATCCGCGAAGGCAGCTTCAGTCTCGACCAGGGGGTCGGCGTGCGTGCCGTAAGCGGTGAAAAAACCGGGTTCGCGTATTCCGACGAACTGATACTGCCGGC
>DATHRM010000359.1:0-6587 GCA_035465295.1 Woeseiaceae bacterium
GTATTCCACCGCGGCACGCATGTTGTACCAGCCGGCATCGCCAATGGCGCCCATGGGTTCGAGCTCCGGGTTGTAACGAATATTGCCGCGGTCCCCGAGATCGAACTGGAATGCCGACGCGACCGACCAGACGAAGCCGAGCCGAGCCTTCCGCTGGCGCTTGATATCGAGGGTGCGCGGATGGTGGACAAAGTGAGTGGCGTCCATGAATGCCACGTTGTTGTCGCGGCACGCCGCCGTAATCCGTTCCACCGACGCCAGGCTGGCAAACGGTTTTTCGCCAAGTACGTGTTTGCCCGCCTTCGCGGCCGCAAGACAGATTTCCTCGCGCACGCTGGTCGGCGTCGCGACATAGATCGCGTCGACAACGTCCGACTCGATCATGTCCTGCCAGGAATCAAAGGCGTTCGGCACATCGTGGCCGTTCGCGAATGCCCGTGCGGTTTCCATGCGGCGGCTCGATACGGCGCTTGTTTCGGAAGCGTCCGCCATCCGTATCATGGGCACCATCAAGTTTGCGATACCGCCCGTGCCGACGATGCCCCAGCGAAGTGTTTTCACGGATTGCGCTCCTGCAGTTCGAATCGTGCCAGGCATCGTGCCGCCAAAGACGGTGGCCACAGTCGTGGCGCCGGCTGCCTGGAGAAACCGCCGCCGGGTTCGGTTGAACGGGCTCATAAGCCTGCCCGCATCAATCAGGTTTCCAGCATGCCCAGCTTGCGGCGTTCCTGGTTGGCCCGCTGGATCGCCTCCTGCTCCAGCTCTTTGAACCGGGGATCATCGCGATACGGGTTGAACGGCGCCGAGAAAAAGCCGGCGGTTGTATACAGGCCCGTCGCGATGCTCTTGCGCAGGCTGTTCAGCATTGCGTCGACATCCCCGGTCAGGGCGGCGTATTCGGCTACGTTCCACCAGTAAAACATGTTATTCGCGCCATAGTCGGCCTGCGTATCCAGTATTTCCCGCGTTTCAGCGAGTATTCGTTCGGCTTCCTCGGTTCGATCGGTTGCCTGCAAGGCATAGGCGACGTTCGTCAGGTGGCCCGCGCCCCAGAGCTGGTCGGGGCGGGGCTGCTCGGCGAGCCAGTCCGTTCCCTCACCTGCAAGTTCCTCGAGGAACGTGGTCAATTCATCGGGACGCCCCCTTAACAGCATCCATTGACCGATGCCCGTCAACTCGAATTCGTCGTATAGCAGGCCCTCGAGGGACTCGAACAGTTCGCGTGCTTCCTCGGACCGGCCTGCCAGTTCCAGGGGCACCAACTTGCCGGTCGTCCTGGCAACGTCCGCTGCGGCATCGAAGTCACCCAGGCTCTGGAGTGCTTGGCTGTACCAGAGCTGGGGGACGCTCGAGCTCGGGTTGAAGGCATAGGCACGCCCCAGTTCCTCGGTCGCCGCGGCCAGCTGACCGTTTGCCAGGGACAGCGCGCCGCGGGCAAAAAGGATGTTCGGCGACTCTCCGGTAATGCGCTCGACGCGTCGTACCAGTGCCTCTGCGCGGTCCATGCTGCGTATCTGCAGGTAGTGGAAGATCACGTTATTGAACGCCGGCCGGTACAGCGGATCGCGGTCGACCACCGCCTCGTACAGGCGCAGTGATTCGTTAAAGCTTTCCGCTCCGGCAAGCTCGCCTGCGAGCCAGTTGTTGGCATTGGCATTGGTTGGATTGATCGCCAGTGATTTGCGCAAACTCGTGATGGCCTGCTCACTACTGGTCCGGCTGCCATTCGAATACCACAGCCCGAGGATGGCGTGTGCCTCGGCCAGGTTCGGGTCCAGTTCCAGAGCTTTGTCGATCAACGGCCGACTTTCCCGTAACGCCACGTCGAGCGGAATATCGCCGTATGCCCCGTCAGAGTTCGACAGCAACATGATGGCCAGTGCCTTCTGCGCCAGGGCGGGCGCATAGTTCGGATCGATGGCCAGTGCCTCGTCCAGCAAAACGGAAGCTTCCTCCATCAGGTGTCGGTCGCGGCTGTGAATCCATTGCCGGGCCTGCAGGTATTTCTCGTAGGCCTGAACCGGGGTGGGCACGGACTTCTCGACCGGCCGCTCTCCCAGGATCGCGGAACGCAGCGCCGTAGCGATCTCCCGGGCGATATCGTCCTGGACCTCGAAGATGTCGGTCAGCTTCCTGTCGTAGTTCCTGGAGAACAGGTGGAACCCGTCGTCCGCCTTGACCAGCTGCGCGGTAACACGAATGCGGTCGCCGGAGGTTCGGACGGAACCTTCGAGGATGTGCGCCACTTCCAGGATCTCGCCGATCTCCCGGAGATCGCGCTTCTGGTCCTTGAACGCGAACGAAGACGTGCGGCCGGCCACCTTGAGATCGGGGATCTGTGCGAGCACGTTCAACAGTTCTTCGGAGATGCCCTCGGCAAAATACTCCTGGTCACCCTCAGGAGAAAGATCCTCGAAGGCCAGTACGGCAATGGATTTTTCGGTGACCGTTGCTGCAGCCGCCTCCGGCTCGGGGCCGGGCTCGGGTGCAACCTCCCCCGGTACCATCCGTTCGACAACGACAAGCAGTACCACGACGAAGAGCAGCCCGACCGTCATCCGGTCGAGCTTGTGTGCCGTATGCCGGGTAATGGATTCGCCGCGGGCAACGTCCTTTTCCCGCTTGAGACCTTCGGGCGTCAGCTCGAATGCCCAGGAAAACAGCAGCACCAGCGGGAAACCGAGTGCGAGCACCAGCATCAGGGTCTGCATGACCCAGCCGGGGGCGCCGATATTCTCCAGCACGAGATCGGCAATCTGCAGCACCACCCAGGCCGCGACGAGATACGCGAGACCGACGCGTATGACGTTACGTCGCTTCAGTTCTTCGATGAGGTTACTCAAATCCGCGTCCTGCCGGGGGCATTGACGGATTATACGGGATATAACGAAGTCGGGCGGGCGACCTGGATCGACGCCATGAAAAAGGGCCGGTAAGTATTACCGGCCCTGTGATCGGAGTTTTGTTTGCCGCCTATTTCACCGGCAACAGCGGACACTGAAAATAGTTGTGTGCGATTTCGATTTCCAGGTAACCGGCCTGCTCGTTGTACAGGATGTCGTCTTCCGATGTCAGTATCGGCGCATAGCCGCCGTAAGCCATGAATCCCGCCGGCAACCACGTCACGGTCTGGACGGACCAGCGACCGCCGTTGTATTTCGGATTCCCCGGCGCAGCTTCAGAGACGGGAAGCTGGATGCCATCCGGATCGTTGGCGTTGGTAAAAACGTAGAGATTGTCGAATGACTGCAAATTATGTGCATTGGGCGCAGGAAGCGGCGTTGTACCTTTCGTACCCCATACTTCCCCGTCGCCATAGATCGCGGGGCTGAAATTCGGCGCCCCGGGCGCAGCACTTGCCAGGCCGGCCATGGTTAACAGCATGCTGCTGACTATCAGGGTTATCGTCCGTGCGTTCATTCTGATCTCCTCTGTCGATTGCTGCTTCAAATAAAGTGATCCGATACGGTGTGTATCGTTGAGGCAGACAATACAGAGCGAATGTCACGGCACATTCACGCAAATGTCACAATTTGCTCACGGCTCGTTGGGATCCTGCCGGCTCCCGGACTCTATGGTTAGACCGTTTCCAACTCCTCCATCGACCACGCCCGCGGCTTGTCCGCGAAAAGCGCCTTCGTCTCCTTCCAGGTCTTTTTGAACAGGTCCGAATTCCGGTAGGCATCGAGATCCGCGGCCGATGCCCAGATACTGAATGTGAAAAAGACGTCCGGGTCGCCGGCTTCGTTGTAAAGGCCCAGGTGCCGGCAGCCATCGAACTGCCGGATCAGGTGTTTGGATGAATTGAATATATCCAGGAAAGCCTGTCGTTCTCCCGGCCTG
Organism: Woeseiaceae bacterium; assembly: GCA_035465295.1. Lineage (GTDB taxonomy): Bacteria > Pseudomonadota > Gammaproteobacteria > Steroidobacterales > Woeseiaceae > UBA1847. The sequence goes on from DATHRM010000359.1 coordinate 3,844, forward strand.
AAATGCATTCTGACGATTCTGGTAATCACTGGAGCAGATCCCGGTCGTGCCGCCTGTATCGCACCACAGCCTACGTTCAATTCCCTTGCAATTGAAGCCATTACAGCGGTTTGCGTTCTGTCATATACTTTGGGGTCTCCTGAACATCAAAAATAAGCGGCTTACACAGCCAGGTCAGGGAGAACGGGGGCAAGATGACGAAGTTTCCAAAGAAATCGATCGATGACTGGCGCGAACTCGCGAGCAAGGAATGCAAGGGCCGGTCACCGGATGAGCTGGCCTGGAATACGCCCGAGGGGATCCCGGTAAAACCGCTGTACACCGCGGACGACCTCGAAGGCATCGAACATCTCGACTCGCTCCCCGGCATGGCGCCTTTCGTCCGCGGGCCGAGGGCCACCATGTATGCGGGCCGTCCGTGGACCGTGCGCCAGTATGCTGGTTTCTCCACGGCCGAGGAGTCCAACGCCTTTTACCGGAAGAACCTGGAAGCCGGCCAGACCGGGCTCTCGGTCGCTTTCGATCTCGCGACCCATCGAGGTTACGACTCGGATCACCCGCGCGTGGTAGGCGACGTCGGCAAGGCCGGTGTCGCGATCGACAGCGTCGAGGACATGAAAATCCTGTTCGACGGTATACCGCTCGACAAGATGTCGGTTTCCATGACGATGAACGGCGCGGCATTGCCGATCATGGCGATGTACATCGTTGCCGGCGAAGAACAAGGCGTCACACCGGAGCAACTGGCCGGCACGTTGCAGAACGATATCCTGAAAGAGTTCATGGTTCGCAATACCTATATCTACCCGCCCGCGCCGTCCATGCGCATCGTGTCCGATATTATTGCGTACACGTCCTCGAACATGCCCCGCTTCAATTCCATCTCCATTTCCGGGTACCACATGCAGGAAGCCGGTGCGACCTGCGCCCAGGAACTGGCGTACACGATCGCCGACGGCATCGAGTATGTACGCGCGGCGATCGACAGCGGCCTCGATGTGGATGCTTTTGCGCCGCGACTGTCGTTTTTCTTCGCGATCGGCATGAACTTCTTCATGGAAGTGGCGAAACTGCGGGCCGCGCGGCTGTTGTGGTCGACACTCATGGCCGAGAAGTTCTCGCCGAAAGACCCGCGTTCGCTGATGCTGCGCACACATTGCCAGACCTCCGGCGTCAGTCTCACCGCCAGGAGCCCGCACACGAATATCGTGCGGACCGCGGTCGAGGCCATGGCGGCCGCTTTCGGGGGCACGCAGTCACTGCACACGAACTCGTTCGACGAAGCGCTCGCGCTCCCCACCGAGTTTTCGGCCCGCATCGCACGCAATACCCAGCTCGTCCTGCAGGAAGAAACCGGTATCACCAAAGTGGTGGATCCGCTGGCGGGTTCCTACTACGTGGAACGGCTGACGAGCGATCTCGCCGACGCGGCCCGCGCGCTCATCGACGAGGTCGAGGAGATGGGCGGCATGACCAGGGCTGTCGAAACCGGCATGCCGAAATTACGCATCGAGGAGTCAGCCGCCCAGCGCCAGGCACGCATCGACCGCGGCGAGGAGACGATCGTCGGCGTCAACAAGTACCGGCAGGCGGAAGAATCGCAGATCGACATTCTCGATATCGACAATGCGGCCGTGCGCGAGTCGCAGATCCGCCGGCTCGAGAAAGTGCGCGGCAGCCGGGACGAAACGGAATGCGAAAAGGCCCTGCTCGCCCTGACCCGGGCGGCGGAGGAAAATACCGGCAACCTGCTCGCGCTCGCCGTCGACGCCGCGCGGACGCGCGCCACGGTCGGCGAGATTTCCGACGCGCTCGAAAAGGTCTACGGGCGGCATCGCGCCGTCACCCGGTCGATTTCAGGAGTCTATGGCGCCGTGTACGAGGATGATGATGACTTCGCGGCGCTGCGGCGGCGCGTCGCCGAATTCGAAAAAACGGAAGGCCGCCGCCCGCGCATGCTGATCTGCAAGCTCGGGCAGGACGGGCACGATCGCGGCGCGAAGGTGATCGCGACCGCCTTCGCCGATATCGGTTTCGACGTGGACATCGGGCCGCTGTTTCAAACGCCGGACGAAGCCGTTCGCGAAGCGATCGAAAACGACGTTCACATCATCGGCATCTCGTCCCAGGCCGCCGGTCACAAGACACTGGTTCCGCAGGTTCTGGCAGGCCTTGAGCAGGAAGGCGCGGACGACATCGTCGTCGTCTGCGGCGGCGTCATCCCGCCGCAGGACGTCGAGGCGTTGCTGAGCGGCGGCGTTTCCGCCGTGTTCGCCCCGGGCACCAATATCCTGGAAGCCGCAGATGCAGTAATGGAGATCATCGAGAAGCGCCAGCGCGCCGCGTAAGGCGCCGGCATAAACAACAAGTGGATCGTCGCGGCAAACCGCGCAAAAAGGTTGGCTCATGCAGGAAGTAATCGAAGAACTAGAGAAGAAACGCCAGGCGGCCGCACTGGGGGGTGGCCAGAAACGGATCGACGTTCAACACAGCCGCGGCAAGCTCACCGCGCGCGAGCGCATCGAGTTGTTGCTCGACGAAGGCAGCTTCGAGGAATGGGACGCCTTCGTCGAACACCGCTGCAACGATTTCGGCATGGCTGACAAGAAGATCCCCGGCGACGGCGTGGTCACCGGGACCGGCATGCTCAACGGCCGGCTCGTTTTCGTCTTCAGCCAGGATTTCACCGTTTTCGGCGGCTCGCTGTCCGAGGCCCACGCCGAAAAGATCTGCAAGCTCATGGA